>NZ_JADKNF010000009.1:151454-161739 GCF_017808125.1 Pseudoalteromonas sp. PA2MD11 | reverse complement strand
GTAAAAAATCAAACCGAATATCAGCCTCAAGTTGCTTAAACTTAAACTTGAAGCTGGTTATGAGAGATGGTATCTACAAGATAACACGCGAAATAAATTTCACGCCTACATCAAAGACATTTAATCGCACAAAGAGGATAAGAGACGCTGCGCTTAAAAGAAAACAAAAAAGCACATTATCGCTTTCTCATTCTTTTCTCATTCACTTCTCTTTGTGCAAATATTTTCGCGCGAAATAAATTTCACGCCTACACCATAGGCTTCACGCTTGCTTGGCGCGTCTGACATACTGCGCCATTTCACCAACCTATGTCTGACTTACAAACAACACATTCGGCTTCAAACTGACGGCTGAAAGCTGAGGGCTTTACTTCTTTTTCCGCCCATGTTGTGCTAAACGCTCTAACTTGGCTTTTAACGATGGTGGGGCATCTGCGGCAATGGCGTTGAGGTAATCGGCTGTTTGTTCGCTCATTTGGCGCTTGGAAACAGGCTTTTGCTCTGGCTTATTAGTTGCCGATAAGAGCTGCGTTGCTTGTGGGTTTGCGGTAATTTTAATTTGCCCAAGCTCTACCATGCCAGCGGCACGAAAATGCGAAAGCATATCCATTTTTAAGTAATTTAAACGCAGTGCAATCGGTGCCGAAACTGCTTCTATCATCAAAGTACCATCACGGTAATTACTTACCCGACATTTTTTCGAAAGCGTTTCACCTAAGAAGTCATCAAGAATGGTTTGTTGAGAAGACAAGCCTTGGGTTTTACCAGCATAAGATGCTAAGCGACCACTCAAGCCTGCCATAATATCGCCAACAGCCTTTGGCGCGTATCTATCTTTTGCCATTAATCGTCTACCTAAAAGGGTTAATCACCACAAAGAGAATATATCACCTACGTAAATATGAAGCTATTAGGTTCGGGGAACGAGATACAAGATGCGGTTTTGTACAAAGTGGTCATTTATGACGTCAAGCTATTACGTACCTCTCATCAATGATGCGCTAAAGCACGATCTACAAGAAAGCGCGCAAAATAAATTTCACGCCTACATCAAAGACATCTAATAGCACAAAGAGGGTAAGAGGCACTTCGCTGAAGAGGAAGAAAAAAAATGATCCCGTGGTTCCCTCATTTTCTTCTCATTCACTTCTCTTTGTTAAAATATTTTCGGCACTGAAGTACCTCCTACAAAATGGGCCTTTGGGTAAGACCCGAAAACAACACCGCTCGGCTTCAAACTGACAGCTCAACATCTAATAGCACAAAGAGGGTAAGAGGCACTTCACTGAAGAGGAAGTAAAAAAATGATCCCGTGGTTCCCTCATTTTCTTCTCATTCGCTTCTCTTTGTGAAATAAACCTTCAACGAAATAAACTTCACGCCTTCAAATATGCCCCCATTGCCCTAAGAGTTATTTACCTCTATGCTGAAATTAGCTTCTAAAAGGAGAATATTATGCATATAAAACACCATGGAGCGGTGAAAGGCGTAACTGGGTCTTGCCACCAGCTATTTATTGATGACACAAATTCTGTACTTGTTGATTGTGGGCTATTTCAAGGGGAAGACAGTAAACAAGATCTAGCAATTGAGTTTGATATCTCAACAGTTAAAGCGCTGATTGTTACACATTGTCATATAGACCATGTTGGCCGCATACCCTACTTACTTGCCGCAGGTTTTAAAGGCCCAATTTATACCTCGATTGCCACCGCAAAACTCTTACCTATGGTGATTGAAGATGCCTTAAAAGTAGGTGTAACTCGCGATGAAGCGGTGATCCGCACCTGCTTAAAGTTACTAAAACAGCAAATTATCTCTCTCGATTATAATACATGGTACTGCATTCCCGTAGGAGTGGGCTTAAGCCCCGAAAAAGCAACCTCAAGCAATCAAAACTCGTTATATAAAATTCGCCTGCAACGTGCTGGGCACATTTTAGGCTCTGCCTATGTTGAAATTGAACTGGGTAAACGACCAAACACGCATAGAGTGGTATTTTCAGGTGATTTAGGTGCGCCTTACACACCATTGTTACCGACGCCAAAACCACCCTACCGTGCCGATACATTAGTTATTGAGTCTACCTATGGTGATAAAAACCATCAAGGCCGCAAAGAGCGCGTAGCCGTACTTAAAAAAGTTATAGAACGTGCCGTAAGTGATAATGGCGTGGTACTCATACCGGCTTTTAGTATTGGCCGCACACAAGAGTTGCTGTATGAATTTGAACAGCTTATTCACTCTGCACGTAAGCGCTCTATGTGGCATAAGCTGCAAATTATTGTTGATTCACCAATGGCAGCCAATTTCACAAATGAGTATTTACACTTTAAAGCGCTGTGGGATAACGAAGCAAAAAAGCGAGTAAAACAAGGCCGCCACCCGCTCGACTTCAACCAACTACACACTATTGATAGCCACCAAGAACACCTTACATTAATAAACTTTTTAGCCTCGAAACAGCAGCCCGCAATAATCATAGCTGCCAGCGGAATGTGTAATGGCGGCAGAATAGTTAATTATCTAGAACGTTTTTTACCAGACAAAACAACCGATGTCATTTTTGTTGGTTACCAAGGACGAGGAACCTTAGGCCGAGATATTCAAAAATATGGCCCTCGCGGCGGATACGTCTTTATCGATAATCAAAAAGTAATGATTAAAGCGCAAATTCATACCATTAGCGGTTACAGCGCCCACGCAGATCAAAAAGGGTTAATAAATTTCGTTACTGGCATACGCAAAAAGCCAAGTTTAATTAAAATTGTTCACGGAGACGAGCAAGCCAAACAAGCATTGGCGAATGAGCTTTGTACAAGATTAGCAACAGCAACAATTAAAATTCCGTAACGCATATAAAAAAAGCCGCATAAATGCGGCTTTCAGATTTAATCCCTATTTAGGAACTAACAAAAATGGTTACTAACCACCAGTGCCACCAGTAGAACCAGTACCACCTGAACCAGTTACTTCAGGGCAAGTGAATTCAAAGTTTTGAGTTAAATCATCACCATTCACATTGTCTAAAGTAATTGTGTTTGAACCTTCTAGAGGTAAACCACGGAAGTTAACAGTAACTTCGTAGTTTTCGCCTTCGCGTAGGTTAGTAAGCTGGAAGTTACCATCTGTATCTTTAAGCGCAGTACGTACAGCTTTACCATCACGCTTATAACGTACAGCAGAGTTAGTTACATCTACCGCTACGTCTGAGTCGTTAGCACATGAACCAGTAATAGTTAAAGTCTTATTAACTACAGTGTAAGGAGCAGCTAAAGTAAAGTCATTAACCGTACCACAAACTGGTACTTCGCCATCTGTTTCACCCCAGATAGCACCGTCTCTATCTAGCATTAGAACTGTAGCAGTTGCTTCAGAAGAGATACCGTAACGCTTTAAGAAACCAGGAGGAACAACACGAGAAGTGCTGCCTGAAGCTACACGTGCCCATAAAATGCCGTCAGAAGAGTATGCGATTAGTGAAAGGCCACCAGCAGGTACTGCATCACCATCAAAGTTAACAGTTAGACCATCAGTACATACAGGAACAGACTTATTAACAGAGAACCAAGTTAAGTGGTCTGTTTCAAAGCTAACTGTACCCGTACCTTTAGTTACTGGGAAAGTTTCTGGCATCCAGATACCAGTTTCTTCATCTAAAGAGCTTACGCTTAATACTTCACCAGCATCTAGATCAGCAGGCGCAGCAAGTGTTACGTTTAATGTATCACCAGCGAATTTTTTAACGCTATTACCGTCAACGCTTAATGTAACGTTTGCTAAAGAAACAGGCACTGCAATGTTAGCACTGCTGTCATCGCTATTTAGGCCTTCAGGTAGAACTAAACCTTTCGCGTCAGATGAAGGGTCAGTACCCAATACATTTAATGCTACTTCAGCACCTGTTACAGGTTGACCATCAGCGTCTTGTAAAGTAATGCCTGATGGTAATGTTGCTGAAGCTAAAGATGAGCCTTCTGCAGATGCATCAGCTACGATTTCAGCTGTTGTAGTAGAGCCTGTAATGTCTGATGAAGTTGTAGTTGTAGATGCAAGACCTTCTTCGTCAGTAGGTGTTAGTAAAAATTGCGCAACTAAAACGTCGTTATCATCTTCGTTAGAAAGATCTAAGCTAAATGCTTTAGTAACAAAGCCTGGAGCTGAAACGATAGCAGTAACGCTGTCTGTTGAAGAACCACTTTTACGAGTAACAAGGAAGCTACCTTCATCGCCAACATCTAAAGTTTGAACTTGATTACCTTCAACATCTACGATGTTAGTTGAAAGAACGCCTGATTCTAAAAATTTGATTGTTGCATCACCGATAACGTCAAATTCGTCATCATCGTTTGATTGAACAACAGAACCACTTACAACAAATGTAAGTGCCGCTGGAGTTTCTGGTGCAACGACAACAACACCACCATCGCCACCATCACCACCGTCATCTGGTACTGGTTTATTGTTATCATCATCGCTAAAACAACCTGTTAAAGCGAAAGCCGATGCTACTGATAACGCTAGTAGCGATTTTTTGTTAGTAAACATAGGGAGTCCTTCTATTCCTTTATCAACATTTGTAAATGAATTTACTCATTTTATAAAATAGTAGCGCGAACTTCCAAAAAGTATAGTCAGCACCATAATTTTTTTACAAATTAAAAACGAGGCATTAAAGCTCTTAAATTATCTAAAACACCTCATCAATAATATAGCTAAATTACCTAATTGTACAATACTTAACCCAACATAAATTGTTATCGATAAGTTAAATATGCCTCTTTTAATCTTGCAAGATTTTGGTATACATAATCACTAGACATACGCCCCTGATTAAGGAACGTACGGTAGGTGCTTATTGCACTTCCTGGAATAAAGCCTTGACTGAACACTAAACGGTTAGTGCTTTCACCAATCTCAGTACTCGCTGTATGCCTGTAAGATTCAGTGCCTTTAATTTGCCCAAATTTATAAGCTTTCATATCTTTTCGTGGTGAAAGTGGAATACTAAATGCCAAACCTGCTTTAGTCGTATTTGTATCTTCGTAAAATACAGCTAAATAGCTGTCACCAAACCAAAAACGGCTTTCTAACTTATAGCCAGAATCTTCATACCAATAATTACCTGCTTGAGCATGTAAAGTAATGTCTTGTTCAACCCAGTTATATTGGTAGTTTAGTGCTTGGAATGTTTTGCTACCGCGATAATCTTCGTATTTATACGAACCCAACTGAGCACTAATTCTGTGACGCCCTTCATCACTCAGCCAAGTTGTTTCGTTAGTTATACCTGTTAAATCGTAGCGCTCTTTTATAAAACCAACTTGCGTTTGGTTATAAAAACCGAATGGCAGCTTAAATGTTTGGTAGAACATAGCTCTATCAAATTCAGTTTCTTGACGATAACGCCTAAATGGACCTCGCTCATCATAGTCGTCACTATTTTCAACATTAACTTGTCCACCTAAAATAACACCCGCACCTTTCCAAAGAGGCACATCGACATCTGCTCTAATTGCAATAGAGTAGTCAAATACACCTAACTCAGTAGCGTACGTATTACTAATAGCAGGGCTTAAAGTTACACGCGGTTTAAAGTAAGGGCTCGCCTGCGCTTTACCTGCCCATGTAACACCCTCGGGAATAACGGCTTTGTCTTGTTGAACATTTAAGTCAGGGCTAACGCCCTTTTCAATAAACAAACGATAATTGTCGATGTTGCCGCTAATTGCTAGTAACGGGATATCTGTTTTCGAAAGCTGAACGCTATAATGAGTATTTTCATTAACTATATTTTCGGCAATGCGACCAAGTACTACACCAATAGCGTCAATGTCGTTACGGTTAAACACTGAGTTTTCAAAGTTAACAAATACGGTAGTTGAGTTGTAACCAACAACCACGTTTTCAAAACCATCATTAATGAGCGCATCTTTCAATGTAATTGCTTGTTTGCTTAAGCTAGAACTAACAACTTTTTGTGAATTTTGTGTTTGGCTTTGCTCAGCACTAGTAACGGTTAACGCATCAGGCTGTTCAGCTAGCTTGGGCGCTACTGACGTTTGAATAAAGCCTAAACCATAATCGTTTACTTTAGCCGCAGGTGTATTGCTTGTTGGGGCTACATAAGGCGCAGGCTTTACAGGCTCATAATTAGTTTTAGCTTCATCAGATAATGGTAGGGTAAAATTTACCCCCCAGTAGGTGTCTTTATCTTCAGAAAAATCAGTACTGCTGTAAAAACGGCTAGTAAAAGTTATTTCACCAATATCATATAGCCACTTTTTAGGAATCGTTATACGTGCTGCTGCATTTACAGCTTCGGCATCGTATTCAGTAAGTAAGCTAAACCACTCAAGCGGTTGCCACTCAATACCTGCAAATGCGCCATCCATTTCACCAGTTAGTCTGTCACTTGAACCTAGGCCGGCACTAAAACGAAAATCCCATAATTCTTTTGATGCCACTGCATAAAACGTTTTATAGTTGTTAGCGGCACCACCTATATCTTTAGCACCTATAGCTACACTAAACCAATCTTTAGGTATGTAAGGTAGCTGATATTTTGCGTTAAACGATAAATCTCGGGTTTGCCCACGGCCTTCGCTATAAAACATATTATCGTGTATTGAGTTAGAGGATATTTGCCCACTTACTTCAAGACCTTCAAATAACCCTGCAGAGAAAATAAAGTTATGGCCATCTAAATATCGCTGCCCTTTAAAATCTAATAAATTGTTATAGCCTATATCAACACTACCAGAGCTGAGCGCTTCTGCATTAGGAGTGTTTATCAACCCCGTATAACCAGAAAAAGACTGGTAGCTTTTTATTTCGTCAGCGGCTATTGGCAAGCTAATTGCGACGGCACAGCTCAAAAACAATAAATTCAATTTTGGCATTAGGAAATCCGAGTTAAAGTTATAAGTTCCTTCATTGTTTTAAATATAACATCAGAAAACAAAAACAAGAAGCTATCAGCCAAACTAAACCTTTAGGGTCAAAAATAAATTGCTAAGTTAAAACTAAAAAGGGTAAGAATTTACTTCTTACCCTTTTTTAAATATTTAGTTTTAAAAGGTTATACCGCTTTTAAATGCCTTGTGTTTGGCGTAACCATTTCTGTTACAAAGTCTGTAAACTCTGCGCCAAGTTTTTCATCGCGCATGCTGTACTCTACAATTGCTTTTAAATAACCTAGCTTATCGCCACAGTCATGAGCACGACCACTCATGTGGAATGCTTCAACAATTTCATGCTTCATTAACTCATCGATTGCGTCAGTTAATTGAATTTCGCCACCTGCACCAGCAGGAGTATTAGCTAGCAGTGGCCAAATTGCTTTAGATAAAACATAACGACCAACTACCGCTAAGTTAGAAGGAGCCTCTTCTGCTTTAGGTTTTTCAACCATGGTTTTAATAGGTGCACTTTCGCCCGCATTGATTTTAACGCCACCAATATCAGCAATACCATATTTATGAACGCTTTCCTGTGGTACTGGCTCAAGCATAATTTGACTTGCTTTAACCTCGTTAAAGCGCTTTATCATTGCGGCAACGTTTTCGGTTTTTTGATCAGCTGTATAGCTATCTAAAATAACATCGGGCAGTACTACAACAAAGTCGTCATCACCTACAATTGGTTTAGCACACATTACCGCGTGACCCAATCCTTTAGCCTCGCCTTGTCGAACATGCATAATAGTTACATCGTCTGGACAGATTGAGCGAACTTCTTCTAGAAGAGTACGCTTTACGCGCTTTTCAAGCGTTGCTTCTAGCTCAAAGCTGGTATCAAAATGGTTTTCGATCGCATTTTTGGAGCTATGGGTAACCAATACAACTTCTTTAATTCCGGCCGCTACACACTCATTAACAATGTATTGAATAAGTGGTTTATCAACTAAAGGCAGCATTTCTTTAGGAATTGCTTTAGTCATAGGTAACATGCGAGTACCAAGGCCCGCAACAGGAATAACAGCTTTCATAATTAGTCCCTTATTTAATAATTTAATCTACAATAACACCAAACTAACAGTACCAAAGTAGATACAAGCTGAATGGTTTTTAATTTAACTTTTCGTTAAAAATGAATGTTCAGAAGAAGCAAAGAGACGCTGCGCTTTAGAGTGAAACAAAGTATTTTTGGTTTACTCTTTTACTTCTCATTCATTTCTCTTTGTCAAATATCTTCGTGCGAATTAAATTTCACGCCTACATCAAAGACATTTTATTGCACAAAGAGGACAAGAGGCTCTGCGTTAAAGAGAAAACCATTAAGTTTTTCCTCATTTACTCTCACTTTCTTCTCTTTGTGAATACGCTTTCGCGCGAAATAAATTTCACGCCTTCATCAAAGACATTTTATTGCACAAAGAGGATAAGAGGCGCTGCGCTAAAGAGAAAACCAGTAAGTTTTTCCTCATTTACTCTCACTTTCTTCTCTTTGTGAATAGGCTTTCGCGCGAAATAAATTTCACGCCCACATCAAAGACATTTTATTACACAAAAAGGATAAGAGACGCTGCGTTAAAGAGAAAACCAGTAAGTTTTTCCTCATTTATTCTCACTTTCTTCTCTTTGCGAATACGCTTTCGCACGTAATAAATTTCACGCCCACATCAAAGACATTTTATTACACAAAAAGTATAAGAGGCGCTGCGTTAAAGAGAAACCAGTAAGTTTTTCCTCATTTACTCTCACTTTCTTCTCTTTGTGCAAATATTTTCGCGCGAAATAAACTTCACTCCTACATCACCTTAGGCACCGCGATTGCTAGATGCGTTCCCAATGCCACACAATGCGAAGCAATTATTTATTATAAAAACCTTTATACCAGCTGATTAACTCAGCCACGCCTTGCTCTACCCCAACCGCTGGTTTATACCCGGTTGCTGCAAATAAGTCTTGTGTATCGGCATAGGTTTTATAAACATCACCGGCTTGCATTTCACGAAAGTTCTTTTTCGCTTCAATATCTAATTCAGACTCAATGGCCTCAATAAATTTCATTAAATTAATAGGGCTGCCATGACCAATATTATAAACCTTAAATGGCGCAGAACTTGATGCAGGCGAGCCTGTTTCTACTTTCCAATTTTCATCACGTTCAGGCACTACATCTGCTGCACGAACAACACCCTCGACAATATCGTCAATGTAGGTAAAGTCACGCCACATATCGCCATTGTTATTTATATCGATGGTATCGCCATCAAGCATTTTTTTAGTAAAAATAAACGGCGCCATATCAGGGCGACCCCACGGGCCATAGACTGTAAAAAAGCGCAAGCCTGTAGTCGGCAAGTTATACAAGTGCGAGTAACTGTGCGCCATAAGTTCATTGGCTTTTTTTGTCGCAGCATAAAACGAAACAGGGTGATCAACGCTGTCGGTGGTTTCAAATGGTGTTTTTTCGTTCAAGCCATAAACAGAGCTAGAAGACGCATACACTAAATGCGCAACTTTATTATGACGACACCCTTCTAAAACATTTAAATGCCCCACTAAGTTTGAATCAGCGTAGGCATCTGGGTTTTCAATTGAGTAACGCACACCGGCTTGAGCCGCTAAATGAATCACACGGTCAAATTGCTCGCGCGCAAACAACTCGGCCATTGCGGCTCTATCTGCAATATCTAACTTGATAAAAGTAAAACTCTCGTGCTGTTCAAACTGAGCCAGACGCGCATGTTTTAAATTTACATCGTAATAATCATTTAAATTATCAACACCAACAACAACATGTCCTTGCGCTAGTAATTTTTGACTTGTAGCTGCACCAATAAAACCTGCAGCGCCAGTAACTAAATATTTCATTATATTCCTATCTTATTGAGCCCGTAGGCTGCCAATTCATTTGACTTAATAGAGAGTTAAGAGCGGCTTCATAGAGAAACCATATGTTCACAAAGAGATAATGAGGCGCTTTGCTTTAGAGAAAACAATAGCATTATTATCGCATCCTCATTCTCTTCTCATTCTTTCCTCTTTGTAAAAAACATATTCACGAGAAATAAATTTCACGCCTACACCAAGACATACAATCGCACAAAGAGGATAAGAGGCACTTCGCTTTAGAGAAAACAAAAAGTATAATTTTCACTTCCTCATTATTTTCTCATTCACTTCTCTTTGTGCAAAAAGATCTTCGGTAAAATTCACAGTGAGGCCAAGAGGCGCTTCGCTTTAGAGAAAACAATAAGCATTATTATCGCATCCTCATTCTTTTCTCATTCACTTCTCATTGTGCAAAAAGATCTTCCCTAAAATTCACAGTGAGG
>NZ_JADKNF010000009.1:129322-151356 GCF_017808125.1 Pseudoalteromonas sp. PA2MD11 | reverse complement strand
GGCCAAGAGGCGCTTCGCTTTAGAGAAAACAATAGCATTATTATCGCATCCTCATTTTCTTCTCATTCACTTCTCTTTTTGCAAAAAGATCTTCGGTAAAATTCACAGTGAGGCCAAGAGGCGCTTCGCTTTAGAGAAAACAATAGCATTATTATCGCATCCTCATTTTCTTCTCATTCACTTCTCTTTGTGCAAAAAGATCTTCGGTATAATGCACAGTGAGGCCAAGAGGCGCTTCGCTTTAGAGAAAACAAAAAAGCACTATTATCACTTCCTCATTCTCTTCTCATTCTTTCCTCTTTGTGAAAACATTTTCGCGCGAAATATATTTCATGCCTACGCTGCCATCAACCACCTCTGCAGCGAATATACAAATTCGGCTGAAAGCTACTTAGCCTTAATCGCTACCAAATAAATCACGTGTATAAACTTTTTCTGCAACATCTTCTAACTCTTCAGCCATGCGGTTAGAAATAATTACATCAGCAGTTTGTTTAAGCTCGTCTAGCGATTTAATAACACGAGAATTAAAGAATGAATCTTCTTGTAAACTTGGCTCATAAATAACAACTTCAATCCCTTTTGCTTTTATGCGCTTCATTACACCTTGAATAGCAGAAGCTCTAAAGTTATCTGAACCTGACTTCATAACTAAGCGATAAATACCAACCACTTTAGGATTGCGGGCAATAATAGAATTAGCAATAAAGTCTTTACGAGTAGTATTAGCATCAACAATTGCGCGGATCATATTGTTAGGTACATCTTGGTAGTTCGCTAACAACTGTTTAGTATCTTTAGGTAAGCAGTAGCCACCATAACCAAATGAAGGGTTATTATAATGCTTGCCAATACGTGGGTCTAAACCAACACCTTGAATGATCTGCTTTGCATCTAAACCATGGCTTTCTGCATAACTATCTAGCTCGTTAAAGTAAGCAACCCTCATTGCGAGGTAAGTGTTAGAAAAAAGTTTAATTGCTTCTGCTTCGGTAGAGTCTGTAAACAGCACCTCAATATTTTGCTTTAATGCACCTTGCGCCAAGAGCTCAGCAAAAACTTGCGCGCGTTCACTTTGCTCACCCACAATAATACGTGACGGGTGCAAATTATCGTAAAGCGCTTTACCTTCACGCAAGAACTCTGGCGAAAAAATAACATTATCTGTATTAAACTTCTCTTTAATCGATTTTGTATAGCCAACGGGTACCGTAGACTTAATAACCATAGTTGCACTAGGGTTAACCGCTAATACATCGGCAATTACAGACTCAACAGAGCGCGTATTAAAATAATTGGTTTCTGGGTCGTAATCTGTAGGGGTAGCAATTACAACAAACTCGGCATCTTTAAGTGCCAATATTTTATCTGTTGTAGCAGTAAAATTAAGTGATTTGTTTTGTAAAAAATCACTAATTTCAACATCTACAATAGGAGACTGCTTATCTTTTAATAAGGCAACTTTTTCTTCGTCAATATCAAGTGCAACGACTTGATTATACTGCGCTAGTAACATTGCGTTCGACAAGCCAACATAACCTGTACCCACTACTGCAACTTTCATTACATTTTCATCCTTTTTCTAAATCTGAACTTTAATTACTTAACTACTAACTTTCCGTAAAATAAGAGATATTCTGTTAGCTTTTTAAATTTACAACCTTAGCTTGTTCAGTAAAGTCATTATCAAACTGATTTGTGGCTTTTTGCTTAACATTCCAAACCAAGTCACATATACCATCGGTTGGGTTAAAGCCAGTTGGTGCATCTAACAGGAGCTGCCTTATGGTTTCATGTTCAAAATTATGGCAAGCAATATCAAGCGCCTCTAAAAATACATTTAGCTCGGCCAAAGGTAACATTACCTCATTGGCTGTCATAATTCGCTCATGCGATGTTTCACCTACGTTATCGCCGATTAGCAATTCTTCGTATAGTTTTTCGCCAGGCCTTAAACCTGTACATACTATTTCAATATCGCCATGGGGGTTGTTTTTATCTTTTACTTCAAAGCCAGATAAGCGAATCATTTTACTTGCAAGGTCTTTTATTTTAACCGACTCCCCCATATCAAGCACGAATACATCGCCTCCTTTGCCCATAGAACCTGCCTGTATAACAAGTTGGGCGGCCTCAGGTATGGTCATAAAAAAGCGGGTAATATCTTGATGGGTTAATGTTATTGGACCGCCTTCGCGTATTTGCCTTCGAAATAGTGGCACAACAGAACCACTCGAGCCCAATACATTACCAAATCGAACCATACAAAAACGGGTATTATGCTTGGCGCCTTTATTTTGCGCCAACCCTTGTAAACAAAGTTCTGCCATGCGTTTGGTCGCGCCCATCACATTTGTTGGGCGTACGGCTTTATCGGTTGATATAAGTACAAAGGTTTCAACTTTCGCGTTTACAGCAGCCTTTGCTGTATAGTAAGTACCAAACACGTTGTTACGCACCCCTTCAACAACGTTATGCTCAACAAGGGGAACATGTTTATATGCTGCTGCGTGGTAAACAGTTTGTACGCCAAACGCCATCATCACCGTTTCTACGCGGTTAATACGCTGCACAGACCCCATAATAGGTATTAACTCAACTTGCAGCTGGTTAGATTGAATATATTCGCAAAGCTCTTTTTCGATTGAATACAAGCCAAATTCATTAACTTCAAATAAAACAAGTTTAGACGGCTTTTGCTTTACAATCTGCCTACAAAGCTCAGAGCCAATTGAGCCACCTGCACCTGTTACCATAACCACTTTATCTTTAATATTTGCGGCCATTAGGTCAGGCTTTGGCGCAACAGGATCACGGCCTAACAAATCTTCAATTTCAACATCTCTAAACTCAGAAAGTTTCGCTTTACCTTCAACAACATCAGCCATTCCTGGTATAGAAAGCACCTTAACAGAAAGCGGCTCAAGCTGTGCAAGTATTTCTTTTCGGCGAGCTCTGCTTTCGCTTGGTAAGGCAAGTAATACCTTTTTAGCTTTACCCTTATTGACTAGCTCATAAATTTCTTTAAAAGCCAATACAGGAATACCTTGAATAATAGAACCTTGCTTTGTTTCGTCATCATCAATAAATGCGCGAACATAATATTCGGGCCCTGTACCTAGCGCTGTGGCAAGCTGTCTGCCTGCTGAGCCCGCCCCATAAATAATCACTGACTCTTTATTTGCCGTAGTTAACTTACCTATCATAGCTCGTACAACAATTCGCGAACCACCAACAGTTAATAAACATAGCCAAGCAAAAATAAACGGCATAGTCCGCGGTATTTCAATACCAATAAAAAAAGCAAAAATAACGAGTGCTATGGTGGTAATTAATGTACCTAATACTATTGCCCATAGAGCTTGAGCATTCATGTAACGAAGTACTGCTCTGTAAAGACCGAGATTGATAAAGGCAAATAAACTTGTGGGCACAAGTAAAGTAAGCAACATCCAGTTATCAAGCTTACTTAGAGGAGCAAAACTATCTAACCTAACGATTAATGCAAGCCAAAAAGCTGAAACAATAAATAATGAATCAATAAAAAGCGTTATACCACGCTTAGTTGCACGAGATGAATTTAAGATAGAGCGAATAAAATTATCCACAACAAGTTCCCTGTCTTGTTTTTGTCAATAAGATACCAACCTAAGCTTACAGCCAGCTTAACGATTGTTAAATTTTTATGAATTATAGCTTATAACAGAAAATCTAGCCACAATTCTAATACATTATCATTACCATTTGATTTTTAAATAAAAAACAAATAAAGAAGCTTCCTTTCTGGCTATAAACTGTTTATTTAACTCTGTCGCCACTGCCACTACCTGTTATAGTCATTAAAATAAACTTAAAATAGTTAACTAGGTTTAGGTTATCAATCATCTCACGATCTGTTTTTGCAAGTAACTCAGGGGTAGACATATCTATTTCGTTAACTTGAGCAAGCCCTGTAATACCTGGGCGTACAGAGTAAACATTTTTAGCATCGCGAGCTGCTGTAAGCTCTTGTTGGTTAAATAAGCCTGGGCGCGGGCCTACCAAACTCATTTCACCTTTTAGCACATTCCATAATTGTGGAAGTTCGTCTAATTTTGTTTTACGTAAAAAGCCACCAAAAGATGTAATTGAAGCTGTACTTGCTAAATGGCTAGCAACGGAAGCTGTATCAACCTTCATTGTTCTAAACTTAACAAGAGTAAACGGTTTTTTGTTCCGTCCCACTCGCTCTTGCGTAAAGATAGGTGAGCCAGTATCAAATAAGCCAATAATATATAGAACAATCAAAAACGGTAAAGCAAATAGCAAACCAAATAAGGCAAATAAAAAGTCAAGTAATCGAATCATTATGTATTCCAAATATCAATTTTTAGCAGCAAGGTTAAAACCATCTTCAACAGTGTATGGCGGTGTCCAATTAAGAGTATTCTTCGTATGTGTAATATCTAGTTGAAGCGACCCCGTCAAACGATCAATCACCTCTTGTTTATCGAAAACCTTACCCGCTAACTTAAAGCACCATAAAGGCACGGGTATAGCCAAATTGGGCTTACCTTGTACTTTTGCCATCAGTGCAACCATTTCAGCAGTAGACAAGTCGTGATCATCACTTGCTAAAAATACTTTATTAGCTGCGTTTGGGTGCTCTATACACACTTGAATTAAATCTACCAAATTATAAACCGACACCAAACTGCGTTTATTTTTGTTAATTAATCTAAACGGTAGTGGCAAACCTTTACCAACTAATTTCATTAATGAGGCAAAGTTAGCTTTGACCCCCTCACCATAAACAAGCGGTGGGCGAATAATAACTATCTCCATACCTGTTTGCTCACCTAACTCTAACAATTGCTGTTCAGCTTCAGATTTAGAGATACCATATGGGTCCTCAGGCATTCTCATATCTTTAGCTGAAAAAGGCTGCTTACCGGTAGTAGTTTCACCATTAACCTTTATAGAGCTCACAAAAATAAAGCGTTTAACGCCAGCTTGCGCTGCTTGTTCAGCTAATTTGAGTGTACCATCGGTATTAATAGCTCTAGGTCAACTGCATTATCGTTCATTACATGGACTCGTGCAGCACTATGTATTAAAACATCAACAGAACGTAACGCATTTTGCAAACTTAAGCTTTGCGTATCAGATAAATCAAAAAAATTAAAATGGGGATAACTTAGCGGCGCTTTACGACCTAAAAGTAAAACATCATCGGGGACGAGTGTTTTCAACAGTTCATTACCAACAAACCCTGTATAACCAGTTAAAGCAATCATTGGTTATTCCTTGCTAATAATGCATCATAAATTTCTAAATGTTTATCAACAACACTATTAACATCAAACTCTTGCTCTGCAAATTTACGAGCTTTCAACCCCATACTTAACCTAAGCTGTGTATCTTCGATTAAGCGAATTAATGCTTCAGCTAGCTTCTCTGAATCTCGTACAGGCACAGTTAAGCCTGTTTCACCTTCAATAACAGCATCTCTGCAACCGGGGTTATCAGTTGTTACAATAGCTCGACCGCATGCAGCCGCTTCAATTAAAACTTTTGGAACCCCTTCACCGTAGAAAGATGGTAAGCACACAATACTGCTACTAGAAAAAACATTGGGGATATCATTTCTGTGCCCTAGATAGTTGATGACCCCTTCTTTAACCCAAGAGTCAATCTCTGTTTGCATTACAGAGTTAGGGTTCTCTAGATCTGGTGTACCAATTAGTAAAAACTCAACATCAAAGTGAGTCTTTTTGACTAATCTTGCCGCTTCAATGTATTGATATACACCTTTTTCTTTTAATAAACGGCATGCCATAGCAACCTTTAGTGGTGGAGCTTGGTTCTCTGGTTCAAATCTATAAACAGATAGATCCGCACCAGATCCTTTAATTAAAACTTTATCATTGTTATCAAGCTTAGCAACTCGAGTTAGTATTGCTTCATCTGATGTATTTTGAAAAATAACCGTTTTAAATTTTTGTGAAAGAGCAACCTTGTAAAAGGCGGAGGCTATCAGCTTTGTTACTTTCGCTCTAAGTGTATTTGCAGTAAATGCATAACCTAAGCCCGAAATTGCCGCAATAAAAGGAATATCTTTCTTGACAGTTTTTAAGGCTAAGCCTGTATAAAGTACAGGTTTGATAGTAATTGCATGTATAAGGCTAGGTTTAACTTCCTCAATAACTCGTTTAATGACTTTTATTGCGTTTAGCTCTGCTTTAACCCCAGCACCACTTCGGCTAAATGGAATATCGACAACGTTAAACCCCATAGCAGAAAGCTCATCTTTATGCCCAGTAAAGCGGCAAGCAATAGTAACATGATAACCTTGCTTGAGAGCTTTGATAGCGATTGGTAATCGATGAGATAAGAAAAACCAATCAACATTTACCAAGATTAATAATTTTTTCATTTTAATAACTCAATATAATCTTCATAACTATCATGCTCTGACAACCCATTAGCTCTTGAAATGGAGTTGTTAAGGATGAACTTACTATCTACTTTATTACAAGCTATATTTTCAATAGCACGTGCAGCAGCACAAATGTCACCTACAGGAAATGTGATACCCGCTTCTCTCAGATCATAACCATTTTCAGAAACTCTAGTCTCCCCCAATATTTCCCGCGGGCCAGTTTTACAATTGGAATGTATTGGTATTAATCCTCTACTCATAGCCTCTATTAAAGCGTTAGGAAAACCCTCAGACTCAGAGCAACTTAGATATATATCGCACTCATCAAGCACCGTCGAAGGGTTCTCCATCCAACCATAGAAACGAAATGCATCATGAAGTCCACCCTCCTGTACTTTTTGCTGTATTAAAGGCATCTGCTCTCCTTCACCGATACAGTGAAAACATGCATTTACTCTTAAACTTTTAGCTATATCCAAAAGGTCAAGGTACCTTTTACTCCGATGAAAGCGACCAACCAACGCAATATTAATAGTATCTTTCATTTTACTTACATTAAGCGTTTTTGACTTAATAACTTTTAGAGAAACTGGATTATAAATCACAACAGTTTTTGATATATCAATATTAAAATTACTTACGTACTCATCACGCATCTCATAACTTTTGAAAATATTTAATGAAGCTTTATTAAATAAAATTCTTGATAATACAAAGTGAAAAAAACGCGTCGCCCCTTTTTTGAATTTTGAATCAAAAGAGACACAATGAACAACTTGAGCATCATAATTACAGAAAAATGAACATATAATATTTATATAGTTAGACCAGAATAGGTGACTTTGTACTAAACTAGGCCTCAATTTTAGACATAAAGACAAAAACTTAAATAAATAAAAAGGAAGTAACAGAGGGTTTAGCCGTTTTTTTTTCGATAAAAAGTTAATATTAATATTAGAAGAAACTTTGTAGTCAGACTTATTTAAAATTGAACATATTTTAACATCGCTACCTAGATCTTCAGAGTCCAATCTATTTACAAGACCAACAAACACTTTTTCAGCACCACCAAAACCCAAGCTATTTATCAACAAAAGCTTACACATTTTTCACTAACCTCAATATTTTTCCGGCCCTCTTTTCCCAAGTATAATTTTCCTTAAATAAATTATAAGAATTGTTAGCAACTTCCGAAGAAGACTTATCATTCAATGCAATAAGTAAATTTTCTTTCATAGAGCTTGCAGAATCACTATCGAAAAAGTATACACTCGAATTAGAAATAACTTCTTCAAGAACCGACAACTTTGAACACAGTATCACCTTCTTGTGCGCCATATACTCAAAAAGTTTTAAAGGGGAAGTATACTTTCCTATATCAAGAGTTTGCGAATGATCTCCATGAGTGAAAACTTTCTTAGAATTAGGGAGTAGGCATACATCAAAAGAATTTATATAACCACTAACATCTTTTGACCTCTTTCTTCCATGAAAGACAACATTTTCTAAAGATCCAAACTGCTCTTTAAGTTCTCGGATTTGGTCATCTGAACCACCTACCAAATGAAAATCTACACCACTTAAATCTTTTGCAACCTTCAAAATCAAATCTACACCTTTTCCCTTATTAAAACTCCCAACATACCCAACAATAAGCCTATCTGATTTTATATATTTCTCTCTTGTAGAAGGAAAATCAGCTGCGTCAGGCATCACATAAACATTTTTGCTCTTCGGAGTATAATATTCAACAAAGTCAACCTTCAGCGCATCAGTTATACATACAAAAGCAATCTTTTTATTTCTTGCTAAAAAAGAGAGGATTTTATGACTATAGCTTTCTTTAAGAGGCAAGTAATGAAGCTCAACAATAGTTTTTTTATTGAGAATCGTAGAAAAAAAACCTATTATTACACTCCTAGAATATACAACACCTGCCGACATTAAAAGTTGAAAAAAACACCAAAAATAATAAAATAGATTTGAAGAATATTTAAAAAGTGAAATATTTATATTATCAACCCCGTGTTCATTAGTTATTTCAGAACTTTCTTTTCCTTGATATATTCCAAAGAGTTTGATATCACAAAATTTATTAAGAGCATTACACATTTTAATAACATGCACTTCATTAGCTGATTTTCCATCAAATTTAGTCGTACTGAAGTATAATAATTTAGAACTACTCACCTTCAAGCTCCTTTACAATATTATTTATACGCTCCAATTCTTGAAGATCTAAATTATTTTCAGTTACACACCACCATTTACTTAAAAGTAAATTTTCACGAACATTGCTTTCAAATCTATAACCTATTATTTTGGCAGGAACGCCTACAGCGATTGCATACGCTGGTATAGATTTAGTCACTACAGCACCTGCTCCTACCACAGCCCCCGTACCAATTTTAACTCCACCCATGATAATTGCATTTGCACCAACCCAGACATCACTTTCAAGTATTGTTTCTTTGCCTGAGTTAAACGTATCTCTGAGGTCAAACTCTTTCGGAATTATCCCCCAAGAAGAAGAGTAAAAAACAGCAGAGGTTGAAGTCATATTTAGAGGGTGATTATTTGGCCCAATCACAGCACCAGAAGCAATTGAGCAGAAGTTACCAATTTCCTTAGTGTTTTTTTCAATGTGCGAGTTTTTGGCTATAAAAGTATAACAACCTACCTTACAGGTTTTACTGATTTTCGCTCCACGTTCCACTCTAGCCATGGGGGATATATTCTTATTTTTGAACTTTTTAATTATTGAAAAAAACATATTGATCATTTCTTTAAAACTCTCTTTAAAAATTTAATTTCACCACTTTCAAGCTTATTAACTGCAAAGAACAAAATAAGCGAAACAGAACCTAACAATAAGTAATGACCTCTAGAGAAAAAAGTAATTAGAAGGAAAAGCACTGACATTAATGCAAAATATGAAAGCCATCTTACTCTGTCAAATTCAAAACGTTTATTAACAACAACAAAAGACACTGCATTATTAACTAACCTTGTGGAAAAAAGTGAAACAAGCAACCACATTGGCTCTTGGTGAAATACATATATATTGGCAGCAATAATAAGGTTTGTAAAAATAGAAATTTTCAGAATTACAGAATTATTCATTCTCATCTGAATGTATGCATTTGATGGACTAATAGCCAAAAGCATAGATGTAATGAATACAACAATAACCAGATATTCACTACCAGTAGAAAATGAATAAATATCATATAAAATAAAATCTGCTGCTGGAATAATTAAGAAAGATAACAAAGCAGTAGTTAGACAATAGTATTTATAGGAGTATGACATAACCTCATTAGCTTTGATATCAGTATCACAGCTGCTTAGTAAAGACGGAAGTAATCTATCAACAGGAAGCTGAAGAACTTTCTGCATTATAGCTATCACCCTATAAAATACACTAATTAAAGCTACATATGTAGGAAGGCCAGCAAGATTAAGAATTAAAACTATAAATGGAAGTTCAAAGCAAATTTTCGAAACCCGCACCATTGATATATTAGTAAAATAAAAAAAAACAGGTTTCAGCTTCTGCGGATTACTCTTCATTAACTTTACCCACCCATCCTTGAGCTTAAACTTTCTTAAACAGAAAATTACAGGAATTTCACAGATACAATAAGTAAAAAAAATCAAATACAGAAGAAGCTTAATATCTAAATACATTAAGGCTGAGATGGCTATTAAAACATTAAGTAAAATACCACGGACAAGTTCACTACCTAAGTAAATCTTATTTTCCAACTTCGCAGTTAAATAAGACCGAGAGATTGATGAAAGAATGGCTAATGGAATTAACGCATAAAATAAAAACTCAGTATTCCTTTCAGAGTATGCTCCAAGCAAAGAGCTATTTGAAATAAAAAGCAACACTGAGGATACAACTATGAGCGCCAGTAAAAGCTGCACAACAAAAACGAAAACTATTAGCGTTTCACCATCTAAAGCTATTTTATTAGAATTTAAATACTTTATTAATGTTGGGTTCGCGCCAAGTGAAAATAAAAAAAGCAGCAGACTAAAAGTAGTGTAAAACGTTACAACACTAGCATAATACTCAGCTCCTACTAGGCGAATAGCTAAAATAGAACCAACCAAACCAACTATCATCGTTATAGGTTGCAACAACAAGTTGTAACGAAGGAATGAAGAGATATTACCAATCTTCATATAATCAATTCTTGTTCAATTGCTTGATAATTTTAGCCGGGCTTCCCGCTAAAATACAATTACCTTCAGGGAAGGACTTTGTGACAACCGAACCTGCTGCGACTACTGTATTATCACCTAAGATTACACTTGGAAGTATTTTCGCTCCCATACCAACCCAACAATCATCGCCAATGGTAATACCAGCAATACCATCTTTAGGTGGATAACCTTTTTCAATCTTATGTGCAGAGCTAATCAACCCAACATCAGGACCTAAAAGTAAATTTCGCCCAACTTGGATCCCATTTATTGCGTTTATGTAAATTCCAGGGCTGCTAAATAATGATTTGTAAAACACTTTATCACCACCTTGAATACCTTTTGGGTTTCTAATGGTAGTTGTATAGTTTTTCAGTGAGTAAATACAAAAAAAACCACTAAGGAAAGAAACTAAATAGTTAAAAACAAGTAAGAGTGGGTTTCTCTTAAAACAGATAAGGTTAAACTTAATAATATCAAACATGATCTTCCATCACCTTTTCAACATCATATAGAGGTAATATTTTGTAATCATCACAAAACTTTAAAAGCTTTAAACCTTCATCATTATTGTCAACAAATGCCATATAAGCCAGCTTATGTAACAAAGCCCTTTTTCTTGAAGACAAAAAAAGCTCTACATGTGATTTTGCTTTGTTTGATAATTCGACCCTTAAGTCTTCATTATCAATTAACTCTAACAACTTATTTTTAAAATCTTTTATATTCAGGTGTTTATATATTAAATTTTCATTTGTGTTAGCAGGTATAATTCTATCCGCCCAACTAACATCAGGTAGTATAGGGACAACCCCATATCTCATTGATTCAAGTATTGAATTATTTAACCAAACAACATCAGCTGGCATTACGAATATATCACTTTGTGAGTATATCATTTCTCTATAATCGTTAATCTTTAAAAGCAAGACCTTAGATTGACTATCATTATCCCATTTAGCCAAATGGGATTTAAGCTCATTCATTTCTGCATCATTCTTAATACCTGACAACACAAAAAAAGCTTCATTCCTGACTTCAAGCACATCACGCATCACATCGAGAAGATATGGTATATTTCTATGCTCTTTAATTCTATTATTGTATAGAATAACAACTTTATCTTTGGATATAATACGTTCATATTTTTTAAAGTTATTATGGACACCATTATGAATAAAAACATGCTTATCAATATCACCAATTTTTTTATTCTTTATATCAGCATGCATATAACTTTCTTTCAAAGTGTAAAAAACACTTTTTTTAATGAATGCTTTTATTATTTTTCTTTTAAACCATGTATGTTCATCCCATTCTCGTATATCACGCCCTGTAAAGTTAAGTACTATTCTTTTTCGTAAAACACTTAACATGAGAAGAACTAACAATTCATTAAACTCTTTCCTATAACCGTACTTGTGCAAATAGACTTCAACAAAATCCGCATCTATAAAAGCTTTATAAAGTTTAAATAACTTTATAAAAAAGTTGTTATTCACCTCAACAAGTTCCAAGTTAAATAATTGTTTTGAAGTACGATCGAAGGACTCTTGAATTATTGTACATTTAGCAAATTTAAGTTCTTGTAAACCTGAGTATAGTGCAGCATGACCATCGGTTAAGGCACTTAAGCCATACACAACAACCTTTTTAATATTCTCTTTCACCCTTTAACCTACCATTCATATAAACAACACTTAAACCAAAAAGTACACAATACGCTTGCCAGATATTACGAGAATAGAAAAAGAGCTCTTTAAAGTTAAGAACAAAAAAAACTACGCTTATAATTAAAAAAGGTTCGCTAATTTTAAGTACCCCCTTATCAACAGACAATAATACATATGCCATATTCAGCATATACAATATCAATCCTAATACCCCTACTGCATAAATTATACGTACATAACCAACATCTGAATCAGTATAAAAATATTCACTACGGCCCATACCGTAGCCACCAATTATTGAAGAAACACCTTCAGGTAGGTGAAACATATCCTCCATATTTTCAGTTGTATTTGTTGACTCTCCTTGTAATACATTGATAATTTCTTCCGCTCTTTCTACCTGGACCTTAACTTCTTCTTTTTCAAGCTCAGATGTAAAGCTGAAATAATAAAATAAAACTAAAATAACTAATCCAGCCAGTACAATTAATCTTTTTACATTTGTCACACCGTAAAGCGCTATAAAAACAATTGACAATAATAGGCCAGCTCTACCAATGAAAAAGCAGGAAATAGTATTAACAACAACAAAAACTAGCATTAACATCTTAGTTTTATTATTTGTGCCTACAGCTCTAAATATATGTAACGATATTAAGGTTCCTATTGCTTGGAAAATAGATGTTTGAGATAAACCATATGTTAAGCCGGGGTTACGAATACCTGCAGCTATTGTAGTTGTATAGTTCAAGGTATCTAAAGCACCAGTCAAATTGTAAATTATGGCCCTGAAACTAGGCAAAGCGAACATAAGCAATACAAATATCGCATTTAAGGTAATAGCTAATGCAATATAAGTTAGAATTGTTTCTTTTGGTAAGCCTCGATTTAGGCACCATATTGCGAGGCCTACCCCTCCTAATATACCCAACGGAACTCTAACTGATCTTGTTAATAAGGAAAGATCTAGACCTTGTGTTGTTAAAACAACATATAAAGCTAAAATTACAAATGACATACTTGAAATTAAAAAGACTAATTTATTAGGTAGCACTCTCCAAGTAGTTCTAGGGTTCATAATAAACATTAAACAACTTGTTATAATTGAAATATCTAAAATTCCAACACCTAATAAACGCCAACCTACTATAAATAAAAACACAACAACAAAAGTAATTATGGAGCTTTTATTTGTATTAAGAGTAAAACTCATAAGTAGCCATGCATAGGTAAACTAAATACTGATTTGGCCAGTTTTTCAGCAACAGGGAAGTCACCAGCTTGATAACCTAAATGACTAAATGCACTCTGTTCATGCATGCAGGTACCATAGTAAACCATCGTCGGTATGCCTTGTTCTTTATACTTTGCCATTTCAGCATTACGACTATCAGACACTAACGTGTATTGCGCCCATGAACTAACATAGCCAGCAGGAGCTTGTGGGGTTTTATATTTTGACGCTAATTGAGACTCGTAATTTGCAGCTGCTTTATTACGATTAAGAAGCTCAGTTGGGAATTCAGCTAACTTCTCCAATAAAATTGCAGCTTGGATCGTATCAAGTCGAGAGTTCATACCAATGCGTACATTATCGTACTTGTCTTTACCTTTTCCATGCACACGGTACGATTTTAGTAACTCGGCATAATCATCGTTATTAGTAAAAACAGCACCACCATCGCCATAACAACCTAGAGGCTTTGCAGGGAAGAAGCTCGTAGTCGCTATATCACCAAAACTACCAGCACGTTTACCATTTATTTCCCCACCGAAACCTTGTGCCGCATCTTCAACTAGTTTTAAATTGTACTTATCAGCTATTTTTTGAATCTCAGGATAATTTGCTGGTAAACCAAATAAGTCAACGGCAATAATTGCTTTTGGAGTAAGCTTGCCTTCAATAATCGTAGCCTGTATACGTTTTTCTAAATCGACAGGACAAATATTGAATGTTGCTTCATCTGAGTCAACAAATACAGGTGTGGCCCCTTCGAACGCGATTACTTCTGCCGTTGCAAAAAAGGTAAAGGTTGGGCAAAAAACAGCATCCCCTTCTTTGATACCTAACACCATCATAGCGAGCGTTAGAGCATCAGTACCGTTTGCACAGGTAATAGCATGCTTCACACCCACATAACTTGCAAGCCCGATTTCAAGTTCTTGTACTTCTGGCCCCATTATATAGTGGCCATGGTCTAACACTGTTTGTATACGCTTATCTATTTTAGTTTTTAAGTGCTGATATTGCGCAGCTAAATCTATAAATTGCATTTATGAGTACTTCTAAGAATTATTGAATCGAAACAAAGCCATTTTCTAATTTGTATTGCTCTCCTGTGTGCTCACATGTAGCAATAGCATCCCCTTCAAGTGGTAAGTCTAACTGCTCACCATACTTGCTTATCCACCCTATTTGCTTAGCAGGTACACCTACCATTAACGCGAATGGCTTTACATCCTTATTAATAACAGCGCCAGCACCAACGAGAGAGTATTGTCCTATTGTCACCCCGCACACTATTGTGCAGTTAGCGCCAAGTGTTGCACCTTGCTTAACAAGCGTATCGCGATATTCTGTTTTACGCTCTATAAATGAGCGCGGGTTATAAACATTAGTGAACACCATGCTAGGGCCACAAAATACATCATCTTCTAGGTGAACATTATCGTAAACCGACACGTTATTTTGTATTTTAACGTTATTACCAATGGTTACTTTATTACCGATAAATACATTTTGACCTAGCGAGCAGCCCTCACCAATTTCAGCACCACCACATACGTGAACAAAGTGCCAAACACGTGTGTTTTCACCAATTTTGGCGCCATCATCTACAATAGCACTATCATGTACATGATAATTCATGGTTAAAGTACCTTTGATAGTAAGGGGTGCGCTTTATCACCCGCAACTGCTATTGGCATATCACGAATTTTTTCGACAGTTTCAATTGCCACACGATTCTCATCTACACCAAAACCGTTACCGGCTAAAATATTTTGATAGCTTTGTGTGTGTAAATCAGTAAAACCGCCCGAAAACTCTAGCTCTTCTGTGTTATTGCCGTCATTTATAGTAATACTACGGTAAGTTAGTTTTTCACCTTTTACAGCGTTTTCAGGTAAGTTATTTGCGTCAATTGACAAGAACCACTTTACGCGAGCACGTTCATACTCAAGGTAACCGCTTGCAGTTTTTTCGTCTCTAAAATGAACTTCGTTATTTTTTAACTCTCCAAAAATAAAATGCAACATGTCATAAAAGTGAACACCAATATTGGTCGCTACACCACCCGATTTATGATCAAACCCTTTCCATGATTTCATGTACCATTTACCACGTGATGTCATATACGTTAAATCAACATCAAAAATAGTGCCTGCAGGCGCTGCAGCAACTTTTTCTCTTAAGGCGATAATTGATGGGTGCAAGCGTAATTGCAAAATTGAATTTACTTTAGCACCATATTTTTGTTCGTACTCCTTTAAAATATCCATATCTTCAGAATGCAGAACCAATGGTTTTTCGCATATTACATCAATACCATTTTTTAATGCGTACTTCATATGAGGCGCGTGTAAGTAATTAGGGCTACAAATAGAAATGTAATCAATCTTATTTCCTTGCATCGCTTGGTCTTCAACATATGCGGTAAAGTCTTCAAACTCAGTAAAAAATTCTGCTTCTGGAAAGTGGCTATCCATAACACCTACAGAATCGTTGATATCCATTGCTACTAATAAGTTATGGCCTGTTTCTTTAATTGCTTTTAAATGACGTGGTGCGATATAACCAGAGGCACCAATAAGAGCAAAGTTTTTCATATTATTTTAATTCCTTTATAGTCTGATATCGGCTTCATTTGGTTTAAGAACGTGCTTCACATCATATAAAACATGATTTTCTTTACCTAATGCGCGTAAATTTGCTTCGCCCATTTCTTTTAATTCAGAGTGATCAACAGCTAACACAACACCATCATATTTGCCTTTTTCTAGCGTGCTAATTAACTCTACACCATACTCATGTTTAACTTCATCAGGGTTTGCCCAGCCGTCATATACATCTACCGACATATTAAAATCCTTTAGCTCTTTGACGATATCGATAATTTTCGTATTACGCACATCAGGGCAATCACCTTTGAAGGTAAAGCCTAAAATAAGTACTTTTGCTTCATCAATATGGATTTTTTTACTGGCTAACTTTTTAACTAATTGGGTTGCAACATATTCCCCCATACCATCGTTAATTCGACGGCCAGCTAAAATAACCTCTGGGCGGTAACCTACCTCTTGAGCTTTATGTGTGAGGTAATAAGGATCAACACTAATACAATGCCCACCAACTAACCCAGGCTTGAATTTTAAAAAGTTCCACTTAGTTCCTGCTGCATTTAACACTTCTTCTGTATCAATACCTAAGCGATTAAAGATTTTTGCGAATTCATTAATAATTGCAATATTCAAATCACGCTGAGTGTTTTCAATAACCTTTGCAGCTTCAGCAACCTTAAGTGAGCTTGCTAGATGTGTTCCGGCAGTGATGATAGAGCCATAAAGTCTATCAACAAACTCGCCAATCTCAGGAGTGGAACCAGATGTGATTTTCATTATCTTAGTTAGCGTGTTTACTTTATCGCCGGGATTGATGCGCTCAGGTGAGTAACCTGCAAAAAAATCTTTATTAAACTCTAAACCTGATACTTTTTCGATAATTGGTAAACACACTTCCTCTGTTGCACCTGGATATACTGTCGACTCGTAAATAACGACATCCCCCTTCTTAACAAACTCACCCAGCAACTCAGAGGCTTTGCGTAGCGGGGTTAAGTCAGGAGCATTACTTTCATCAATCGGCGTTGGCACAGTTACTATGTATACTTTGCATTCAGCTAAATCTTTCTTGTTACTTGAAAAAGTTAAATGCTGAACATTTTCAAGTTCTGTATCATTTACTTCAAGAGTTGAGTCATGTCCTTGCCTTAGTTCGTCAACTCTTTTTTGGTTTATATCAAAACCCAGTACAGGGTATTGTTTACCAAACTCCACAGCTAATGGTAGCCCTACGTAACCAAGGCCGATTATGCCTATCTTTAAGTCCGTTAATGAATGGTGCATTTTAATACTCTTTTAAATTTGAAAATACTTTAGTTAAGCATGCTATAAATCGCATGCTTTATACTAAGCGTTCAAGAACGCCCTGCATTAATTTTAATTACCTGATTTATATTCGTAGTTGTAATACCCATAGTACCCATAGGCATTACTGGCCTTACGTAATACACCATTAAACACAACCCCTTTCACACCTATGCCATTTTGTTCAAAACGGTTTCTGGTAAGCTCTATTTCACGAGCATGGTTTTGGCCAAAGCGTGTTACAAGTAATGTAGTACCAGTGTGAGCACTAACAATTGCAGGGTCTGTTACCGCTAAAATAGGCGGTGTATCAATTATTACAATGTCGTATTTGTCTTTTACCTGCTCGATCAACTTAGTAAAATTGCTATGCATTAATAGCTCAGACGGATTTGGTGGTATTTGGCCACGGGTAATTACGTCGAGATCTTGCACTTGTGATGTTTTAGTAACTTCCTCAAGGTTTAAGCGCCCTGACAAATAATCACTTAAACCATCGTCCCACTTCATACCAAACTGTGTTTGGAGATAACCTTTGCGCATATCAGCATCTATTATCAATACCTTTTTGCCGCTTTGCGCTAATACTGTAGCTAAGTTTACTGAAATAAATGACTTACCGACACCGGGGCTTGGGCCAGAAATTGCTATGATATTATTTTTTGCCTCCATCATCGCAAAGTGTAAGCTTGTGCGAAGGCTACGCAGCGCTTCTATCGATAAGTCTGCTGGGTTATCAACTGCGAGGATTGACTTAGGTTTATTACCTTTATTTCCACGGCTAAAGCCCGTTAGTTTATCTTGATAATCTGAGTAAGGCACGCTTGCGTAAACTGGTAGACCTAAAGACTCAATTTCACTGGGGTCCTCAACACCTCTATTTAGTAATCTTTGAACAAAGATTACGGTAACTCCTAGAATAATCCCCAATAAAGTCATAGCAAAGATGATTAATGGTTTACGAGGTTTTACCGGACTAGAAGTATTAACTATTGCTTTATCAATCACCCTAACATTACCAACTGTTCCAGCTTTAACAATATCAAGTTCTTGTGCTTTACTTAGCAACAAAGTATAAATTTCACTGTTAACTTGTACATCTCTTGTTAAGCTCAACAATTTCTGCTGTGTTTCAGGTAAAACCTGCACTTCATTTAAAAGGCTTTTCCTTTGTGCTCTTACTGCACTTATTTGCTCATTTATTGCTTGGTAACTAGGGTGTTCAACTGTGAATTTTCTTCCTATCTCTAATTTCTTTAAATCCAATTCTTGAAGCTTTGTATCAATTTTAACAAGACTATCTAGTACAGCCTCTGTTTCTAGAGTAATATTTACAGACTCCTGCTCTACCTTATATTTGTTAAATCGATTTTCAGCATTGTCTAATTGACGTTTGACTTCTGGTAACTGGTGATTTAAAAACTCCAGAGATTGTTGTGCTTCAGCGCTATTCCTAGCAATATTGTTTTTTACATAAATCTCAGTAATTTTATCTAGAATCATCACCGCTTTCGACGGCTTGCTACTCTGAACGGTTAACCCTATGACACCAGTTCCACGACTTACTTCGCTTGCATTTAATTCGTTCTGCAGTCTTAGAATAGTCTGCAGTCGATTCATTTTCTTTATTACAAAATCGGTCCCAATAGCTGCTGATATTTCAGTGACTAGGATGCTAAATTCTTCATTTGAAGCCTCCTCACCAACCTCACCATCAAGAATAACATCTCCATTGTCATTACTAACTTCAAACTTATTATGCTCAACTAATCGTAAATAAAACTCCACCCCCTCAAACTCTCGAGGAACAGAAAAGAGGTCAACATTAATGTTTTCTCCACCCCAAGCATAAGATTCCAGATTAAACATAGCATCTGAATAGGGGGTTTTCTGACTAGATTTAAATGAATTAAAATACTTCCAACCGATAAAAGGAAATAGTTTTGGCTCAGCGCTTACAGTCAGATTTAAGTCATCAACAGCTTCACCGATTACAGCCCTAGAACTAAGTAACTCTATTTCTGTTGAAGCATTTGACGGTGCGTCAAACATTCCATTTATTTCATCAAAACCTGGAAGAGATGTTCTTTGTTGTTCAACTTGTAAAATAGCATTAGCTTTATAAATAGGCACACTGAAATAAGCAATGATTATACCGAAAATAAAAAAAACAGCCGTTACAAAACACAGAAAAAACTTTTTATCTAGCAAAGCGCCCAGAAGTGACAACAAATCAATTTCATTAACTTGTGAACCGCTTTGTTTTTTTTGCAAATCATTGATTAGATTTGATTGAGCATTCATTGACTCTTTAATCCTTATAAATACTTTTGCCAAGCGCTACATGCGCTATCGATTAATGCGTAAACATGCTCAAAGGCTTCTTGACTTTGACGGTAAGGATCGGGGATTTCTTTATCGCCAATCCACTTGCCTAGCAAAAATGTTTTGCCACGTGCTTGAGGGTAACGTGCGCACAAATCGTTAACATGGCGCTGCTCCATCACTAAAATAACGCTATTATTTACCACCAAATTTGAGGTTATTTGTCTGCCTTGGTGCTCGCTCATATCAATATTATGTGCGTTGGCAATTTGCTTTGCTTGTGCATCGGCAGGTTTACCCTCAAGGGCAGTCAATCCTGCTGATGAAACGGCTACATTTTTACCTTCTAGCTTACTTTTTAATACATATTCGGCAGTAGGGCTTCGGCATATATTACCTGCACAAACTACTAATACAGAATCAAACATACCTTTTCCTAGTTTACAATAGGCGAAATATCATCAACCGTTTCAAAAGTACTTAACGACGGTAATATTAAGCTAATTACGCGATTCCAACGCGCTAGTGGTGCTGACGTTACATATACAATGTCGTGTGGTTCAAGCTCAAATTGTTCGGCAAGCACTAATGCAGCAATATTTTTAGCATGAAGTTGGTATACATCAGCAATTACACCATCAGTGTTTAAGTTGCGTTTGCGAAGAACAAATACACCATTAGCGTCGGCTGTATTTTCGTTTAGGCCACCTGCATCGCTTAATGCTTCTGCTAAATTTAAACCATAGCGATTAACACCCACTGTACCAGCGCGCTTTACATCGCCAAGTACAAACACTTTTTGCATATCATTACGGCTTACATGCACAATATCGCCATGCTGCAATAAGCGGTTTTGCGAAATATCGCCATGGGCATAAAAATCATCTAACTTAATAATTTCTGTTTTATCACCGCGAGTAAATGTCACGGTGCGCCAGTCAGCACTTTCTGTTAGACCGCCTGCTTGGTTTAGAGCATCGATTAAAGTTAAAGGGATCTCTGTAACTGGTAATACACCTGGCTTGTTTACTTCACCTGTTACATAAGCTTTTTGGCTTCTAAACCCAACCACTTTCACATCAACCTGTGGCTCTTCAATTACTCGGCTTAGGCGCTTTACAAGCTCTTTATGAACTTGTTGAACTGTTTTACCAGCGGCTTGAATATTAGGTGCATATGCATAGGTAATTGTGCCATCTGCTTGAACACGAAATCCATCAAACTCAGCTGTACGTTGCACTGCAGCTGGAATAGTTAACTCAGGGTGATCCCAAACACCGATTGTAAGTACATCACCTACACCTAATTTGTACTGATAATTAGATGTATCTATGCCATCCAAACTGGAAGGCGTGAAGTTTTTAACTTGAGATTGCTTTTGTTGATTTATTAAAGAAGAGTCAATGATTTGAATATTAACCTTTTCGAGTTCCTTCTCTACATTATCTACTTGTTCGCCCGACTCGATTCCTTCGAAATGGCTGCCGGGGATGATTGTACAGCCTGTCATTGCTAGTAACGCAAATGACGTCACAATTGTTTTACAGCTAAGCGCCATTGTTATTTCCCAAATAATTTTTCTTAAAACGTCCAGTTTAAATAAAACCATATCTGTTTATTTTTTTGCTGCCTAATTAAAGCATGGCAACTAGATGTTCGCAAGACTGAGTGTTTAGTAAACGCTCACTTGTGACAGTTTTTTGCAAAATAGTTAATAAGTACTTCTTGGCTCATTCACTTAGTTCTAGTCTAGAAGTCCTATTTGTATAAACGAGAAACTAAGAAGCTTTAACCTAACAATTTGTATGTTGACTTCTAAGCTGCCTACTAATTAAGGCTTTATCACTAGTTTTCATTAGCACAAAGAGAAGTAAACGAGATTAAATGAGTAAGACAAAACTTCTTTGTTTACTCTTCATCGCAGCGTCTCATAGCCTCTTTGTGAATATCCTTTACTAGTTCTTTTTAGCACAAAGAGAAGTAAACGAGAGTAAATGAGAAAGACAAAACTTCTTTGTTTACTTTTCATCGCAGTGTCTCATAGCCTCTTTATGAATATTCATCACTAGTTTCTAGTTGCACTAAGAGAAATGAATGAGGGTAAATGAGAGAACCAAAATACTTGGTTTACCTCTTTAGCGCAGCGTCTCATAGTCTCTTCGTGAATACCCGTTACTAGTCTTATTGCACAAAGAGAACTAAACGAGATTAAATAAGTAAAGCAAAACGTCTTTGTTTACTCTTCAGCGCAGCGT
>NZ_JADKNF010000009.1:127909-129226 GCF_017808125.1 Pseudoalteromonas sp. PA2MD11 | reverse complement strand
CGGTCTCATAGCCTCTTTGTGAATATCCTTTACTAGTTCTTTTTAGCACAAAGAGAAGGAAACGAGAGTAAATGAGTAAGACAAAACTTCTTTGCTTACTCTTCCGCGCAGCAGCTCATAGTCTCTTTGTGAATATCCTTTACTAGTTCTTTTTAGCACAAAGAGAAGTGAATAAGAGTAAATGAGAAAACCAAAACGTCTTTGTTTACTCTTCAGCGCAGCGTCTCATAGCCTCTTTGTGAATATCCTTTACTAGTTCTTTTTAGCACAAAGAGAAGGAAACGAGAGTAAATGAGTAAGGCAAAACTTCTTTGTTTACTCTTCAGCGAAGCAGCTCATAGTCTCTTTGAGAATATCCGTTACTAGTTCCTATTAGCACAAAGAGAAGTAAACGAGAGTGAATGAGTAAGACAAAACGTCTTTGCTTACTCTTCAGCGCAGCGTCTCATAGTCTCTTTGTGAATATTCATCACTAGTTTCTAGTTGCACTAAGAGAAATGAATTAGGGTAAATGAGAGAATCAAACTACTTGGTTTACCTCTTTAGCGCAGCGTCTCATAGTCTATTTGTGAGTACCCGTTACTAATTCCTATTGGCACAAAGAGAAGTGAATAAGGCTTATTAATTCATTATTGTTTTTTATAAACTTAAATTAAACCGTTTTATTCCATCAACAAGCTTAAGCGCGTTAAAGTTTATAAGTAGCCCCGCGTTGACTTTAGAGAGCTTCATATATGTTAGAATCTGTGCAGAGTGAATTGGCAATAATTTATCGACAGATTTCAGCTCAATAACTAATTTATTAGGTATAAACAAGTCCAATCTATAGCCAGCTTCTATCTCTAAGTTCTTATAACGAATTGGTAAAGTTAATTGACGTTCAACTTTTATACCTGCTTGCTGAAGTTCGTACATCAAGCAAGCCTCGTAACTTGACTCTAACAAGCCAGAGCCTAATTGTATATGCACTTCAATTGCATACCCGATAACTGTTTGCGTTAGATGATCAATATCCATATTTATCATAAAACATCCCGCTTCATTTTAATGAATGACTTTTAAGCCTTCTGTAAGTAAATCATTAAAACCTAATTTGCACAAAGAGAAGTGAATAAGAGTAAATGAGAAAACCAAATATTTTTTTGTTTACTCTTCAGCGCAGCGTCTCATAGTCTCTTTGTGAATACTCATCACTAGTTTCTAGTTGCACTAAGAGAAGTGAATGAAGGTAAATGAGAGAACCAAAATACTTGGTTTACCTCTTTAGCGCAGCGCCTCTTAACCTCTTTGTGAATATCCTTTACTAATCCCTATTGG
>NZ_JADKNF010000009.1:102653-127812 GCF_017808125.1 Pseudoalteromonas sp. PA2MD11 | reverse complement strand
TGGCATAAAGATAAATAAACGAGATTAAATGAGTAAGGCAAAACTTCTTTATTTACTCTTCAGTGAAGCAGCTCATAGTCTCTTTGTGAATACTCATCACTAGTTTCTAGTTGCACTAAGAGAAGTGAATGAGGGTAAATGAGAGAACCAAAATACGTGGTTTACCTCTTTAGCGCAGCGCCTCTTAACCTCTTTGTGAATATCCTTTACTAATCCCTATTGGCATAAAGATAAATAAACGAGATTAAATGAGTAAGGCAAAACTTCTTTATTTACTCTTCAGTGAAGCAGCTCATAGCCTCTTTGTGAATATCCTTTACTAGTTCTTTTTAGCACAAAGAGAAGTGAATAAGAGTAAATGAGAAAACCTAAATAACTCCTCTTTAGCGCAGCGCCTCTTAACCTCTTTGTGAATATTCATCACTAGTTTCTAGTTGCACTAAGAGAAATGAATGAGGCTAAATGAGAGAACCAAAATACTTGGTTTACCTCTTTAGCGCAGCGCTTCATAGTCTCTTTGTGAATATCCTTTACTAGTTTCTAGTTGCACTAAGAGAAATGAATGAGGGTAAATGAGAAAACCTAAATAACTCCTCTTTAGCGCAGCGCCTCTTAACCTCTTTGTGCGATTAAATGTCTTTGATGTAGGCGTGAAATTTATTTCGCGCGACATCGCGACATCGCGACATGTTAACAGTAACGCTATGCTTAAGACGCGCCAAGCAAGCGTGTCGCCTACACCTTGTCTAGCCCTTCGGGCACGCTTCCGCCCCTAGGTTGCAGTTCCTACGTACTGATTTTATTGTTATTTTTTAATGTTAAAACATAAAGCCTACACTATAGGAGGTGTTTTAACGCCGAACATCTTGAATATGTTCACGGCTAAAGCAGCTCCTACGTATTACCCGTTCTGTAGGAGTGTTTTAACGCCGAACATTTAAAGCATGTTCACAGCTAAAGCCGTTCCTAAGTATTACCCGTTCTGTAGGAGTGTTTTAACGCCGAACATTTTGAATATGTTCACGGCTAAAGCCGTTCCTACATAAACATCGCGCTGGAGCACGATTTATAAACTGATTTCTTTATTTTCTACACTTACGCTTATTTGTTTATTCAGCAAATTAATGAGAAGTATGCTTCGCATATCGCCATCTGGCTCTTGGTAAATAGCTTCAACGTTTTTAAATGACTCTGTATTCAAATAAACAACATCTCCCGTTTTTGGTAACGCAGAAGTTATCTCACACATATCATTCATAGATTTGAGTTGCGCAATCAACTGTTCTGAGACAAGCTGAAATTGCTGGCCGTATGTAACAAAGCCACTTATGCCTCGAGTATTTTTTACCGCAGAAAAGTTACAGTTTTTCGTACATAACTTTATGAATATATAATTAGGGAAGAGAGGTGATACTCGAATAGTACGGCGCCCTTTAGCAATGCGCTCTATTTGGTGTTCAGGAATGAAGACTTCAAAACCTTGGTTTTGAAGGTTAATTTTAGCTCTTTGTTCTTGTTTTGATTTACAAAAAAGTAAGTACCAACTTTCCATAGCCACACCTAAAATACTCATGTTCCTTAAAACCAATCCAAAAGGACTGGTTTTTATGAGCCAGCGATTATACGCAGAGAAGTTAGGTGTGTCTATTAGAAACGGATTAAATGTATGATTTATTAATTTGCTGTGCAACTCTGGTATTCTGATCACAGCTGAAGATAAACTTTCTTTTTGGAAGAAAACCCTTGATGCCTAGAAAAGAAATAGCTTTACAATTGTAAACTTCGACCCACTGGCTCACTTAGTGTGTTTTCTAAAGCCTTTCATCGCATATACGCCAAAAGTGTAAGTAGCTCTCAATAAGCCAAGCTTTTCTACATCTCTATAAAATCGCCATTGATATGATAAAATTTTAAGTTTATTAGCACTCATACCAACTCCAACACGGTAGCGAGCAAGAGGCTCTCTCAAACAATATGCTGCGGGAACTTCTTTTAAAATATCTAACCATAGCCCCATATCTTGTCGCTTACGAATTAATGGCATATATTTTTTTCCAAGTTGCTCAGCATCGTACATCGCGGTTAAACAACCTATAACATTGCTATACATTAATTTGCTATAAGTTGTACTCTTTGGAGGAGTTACGATCCCAGCTAGTTTATTACCTGAAAATTTTTGGTAACTTGTATAAGTCAAAGCATGATTATTTTTTTGAGCAAACAAAACCTGCTTTTCTAACTTTTTTGGTAGCCAAAGATCATCAGCATCCAGAAAAGCAATATACTTACCCTTTGCATTCTTTATAGAGTTGTTTCTAGCAGCTCCAGCTCCTTGGTTCTGTGGTTGAATAAATAATTTAACCCTAGAGTCAGAATCAGCATATTTTTTAGCAATAGCAACTGTATCATCTGTTGAGCAATCATCTGTTATTAACAGCTCCCAGTTATTATAAGTCTGGGCTAGAACCGAGTTTATGCTTTCAGCTAAATACTTCTCTGCATTGAAGGTCGGCATAACAACCGAAACTAAAGGCTTCATTCATTATCTACCTAAACCAAACAAGACCACTTTGATAGTTTTCAAAAAGATCTTCATATCTAAAAAAGTGCTATGATGTTTTATGTAGTGAATATCGTATTTATGCTTCCAGATAGCATCATTTAGCGAAGCACCATAAGGGTAGCTAACTTGTGCAAGACCTGTTAAACCTGGCTTTACGGCATGACGAAAACGGTAATATTGAATCTCTTGTTCAAGCTCTTTGATAAAAACTTCCCGCTCAGGCCTAGGTCCTACCATCGACATATCCCCTCTTATAACATTAAATAGCTGTGGCAATTCATCGATTCTGGTTTTTCGTATAAAAGCCCCAACCTTTGTTACTCGAGAGTCATTTTCGCTTGCCCATTGTGCTCCGTTTGCTTCAGCATCAACTCGCATAGAGCGAAATTTGACTACATTAAACTCAATATTGTATTGCCCAGTACGAGACTGTCTATATAAAACAGGTCCTTTGGACTCGAGCTTTATTAAAATAGCTGTAATCAAAATTACTGGAGACGTCAAAAAAAGCAGCAGTAAAGCCGACGATAAATCAATAAACCTTTTTGCTCTTTGAGTGCGTTTTGTTGATAAAATTGAAAAAGCTTTTTGGTGTAAAAAGTAACTACTTTTTAATAATGAAACCTCTGTATAGCCAAACCTTTCATCAAGATAACTTACCAATGGCTCAACCCACGCACCTAGCTCAGTTGCTGTTACCAAAAACTCTCTTTGATGCTCAGAAAGGTGAATATTTTCATAATGAGTTATGATTTTTTCATCAAGATTAACTAAAGAGTAATCATTGAAGTGCACTTTAATTTCATAATTTGATAAAACACTTCTAATCGCTTCGACTTGCGCTTCTGGGCAATAAACGTATATTTCACTTGTATTATAAGCATACTTAGGCGCCTTAAAGGGCTTTCCATTTTTTAAATTTTTAATCATTAATAATATTCTATAGAACAAGCTAGAAGAGAAAAGTGTCAAAGTCATTAAGTAAGTAACTCCATGTGCTATATCTATGCTTAGTAGCCTCATTGGCAGTTATGGTTTATTCAACACTAGATGACTACATCAGCATTGCCACAGCAGTTGTGACACGAGATTACCTATTTAATAAAATTGAAACAAAATACATTTAGTATTCAGTTTAACTATTTATTACGCATAAAAGAAAACCACCCCAAAGCATAAAAACATATCCTTGTAAAAAAAACTGTTACCTAATGTAAAAACTTTTTAAAAAGTGCGACTGCATTCAGCAAAAATTTAAAGAGCGGTATTATACACTAAATTAATATGTTTTAAAGAAAGGGAAAGCTCTACATTTTTTATTTTCTGATGTAAATTCAGGTGAATTGATTAATCAACAACCCAAGCATGAAATGAATGGATTAGGCCTATTTCTATAACCGAAAAAAGCCTTTGAGAGATGTAAACACACAGGTGAATGACTGATAAGCTTTGATTTCTTTGTTAATAAGTTTCCGGCCATAAAAAGCAAATAAAATAGGTAGGCCCCACCAGCCAAAGATTCTCTTGAAAATTGCTCCTTTTGAGATATTTGTTAGTGGGTTACTAAAGTCACCTCCAGATGTCACTTCTCTATGAATAGAAGTTACAATAGGTAGATACTGTCCTTTTCCCCCTCTTGATAAAATATCAGCTAAAAAAACATTCTCCTCTCCAGACTTGTATTTTGCTCCAAGCCCAAATCGAGAATCAAAACCGACTCCTAAGTTTAAAACATTTTGCTTATTGATGATTATTTCTATCGAGCTTACTTTCATAATGCTCAGATTAGAGTGATTAAAAACTTGACCCGAATAACTCTTTCGCTCCTGAGTTTCATTTATTGCATACTTCGTAGTTATAAAGTCATTACCTGCACTTTCTAGTGCAGAGAAAGCTTCAATTGCACCTTCAGGCACGACTTCAATATCGTCATCAGCAATCCAAATTAGGTCAGCATTTGAAGATAAAATTCCTAGCATCCTACTTTTAGCCAACCCCCTGTCATTTGAATAAACAATATCGTACGCCTCTGTGTACTCATTCTGTTTTGAGCATTCAGCTATTTCAAATAACTGGCAAACTATAGTTGACCTGATACTTGTAGACTCAAAACATTGCTCGGCAAGCATTTTTGTTTTTTCTAAATTACTAAAAACAGTAGAAATAACTAATTCTCTTTTCATAATACTCTTCATGACTAATTGTTCTATATTAAGCGATTTAGGAGTTAATTAGGTTGAGGGTTGTGGGTTAATTTTCAAGTCTTTAAAAAGTAAATACGCAAGAGCCATAAAGAACCACATTACAACGATAAACAATGCACTGGTAGTGAAAAAGACCAAGGTCATAGTTATAAGTGATAGCCAATATTTCTTCACACATAAAAAATAGACAAAAGGGACCATAAAGATTGCCCCACCTATCAACCCTGTTGATACAAATGCTTCAATAAAGCCGTTTTGAGTAGAGATAACTGTAAAGCTGTTTGTAACATCATAATGGTAAATACCCTCTATGCTGTTACCTATTCCCGTGCCAGTCATATTGTTTTCGAGTACTAATTTTAGCTTTGTGAAGGAATCAAAAATCCGCGTATTTGATGAGCCATCTGTGCCACTAAACACCCCCATTAACCGCTTCAATAAAGCAGAATCCGGATTCAACAGTATAAGAGCAGGAAGAGCAATAGAAATAAATACTACACTTCTAATTTTAGCCCGAATACTCCCACTCAATATCTTATAAGCTATTAGAATAACGATTGAAGCTATTCCTGCAATAGAATACGTAAAAAACAAAGCGGATAATATTAATAACCACTTCCTCTTAGTAATTATCGAAACTCTATTCACTATTTCAAAAGAAATAATCAAACCTATACATGCCACCATAAACCAGGAGTACCATGAAGGCTCTTCAAACACTCCACCAAACCTAGTGTAAAACGTATAGTCATAAACATTGAGCCATTCTTGTCTAGATGATTGATCGCCATGTGGTACCAAATTCAAAAATGGAGCTTTATTGAGATAAAATAGAGCAACAAATACAAGCTGGACAATGCTGTGAAAAATAACGATAGATAGCAAAGCGCCAATAGCTTGGAACTGCTCCTCCTTACTTTTCAACCATAGTGGCAGGCATAATAGTAAAGCCATTGACACCAATATCCGCAAACCAGTCCCTAGAAAACCTGTTACTGTAAAGTAGTCTTCATAAATTAGACCTAAAGAAGAAATTAGCGATACCAGTACCCAAACTAAAAAAACTACATTAAAGTCATTAATGACCACACTTCTGAACTTTAATAGCGATATAAATATAAATAGCATAGCCCCAAAGTCAGCAACTGATAAAGGCCCTACAAGTCTTAGTGTATACAGTGACAAAAGTAGCGTTAGGATGAAAAATATTGGTTTAGTATTAATGGGCATATCTAGCCTTCACAGAGCTTCATCTAAAACTTTTAACTGTATTATGTAGTAATCTAAAAAATGGCAAACAATGTTGAAAAGCAATTAATACCTGTTTTCTTTTAGAGCTATGAGGGAGCTCTTTTGATTTATTAATAAAGTACTTAGCAAGCCCATACCTTTGTTGTGAAATAGCTTTTAATGCGTTCGCAATATATAGATTTAATTTAGCAATTTGATAATCATCATAATTATCGTTATCTTCAGCTAGCAAATTATAGCAAGAAGCTAACTTTGCAACCTGCGACTTAACTTTTTCCTCAGGTACATGCTTTTGCGATACACTCCATGAACCAACAGCATCTACTCGATAAACAACTGTTACATCAGGAAGATATAAAGCTCCTTGGGGCTTAGATCCATTTATTTGGATAAAAATATCACCAACAGGAGCGCTTTCAAACCACCTTGGTAAGCTCTCCATCACGCTTCTTCGCATGAAAATACTGGCAGTAGGAATCAAAGCTCCACCACCTATAATAATGTCACTAAACGAAAAAACTTTTACTTTTTCGTTATAATTAGCGGTTTTATTTACTTGTCCATTAGGAGCTAATGTATAAGCTGATGTAAAACACAGTTTTAAGTCAGGGCATGCAAGTAAACCCTCTAATTGCTTTTGTAACTTTAGTTCATCAACCCAAAAATCATCTCCTTCACATAAAGCAATGTATTCACCACGACTTTTTCTGAATGCAATATTTTCTACTTTAACATTACCCTTAGAGTATTGGTTTTCTGTTTGGTAGATAACTTTGACGATACTTGGATAGCTCTGCTCATACGCTTTTAATATATCGCTTGTTTTATCAGTAGATGCATCATCATGAATTATTATTTCAAAAGCGTATTCTGTCTTTTGAGCAAGAAATGAGTTTATAGCGTCGGCGATGTAATCTTGTTGATTGAAACAAGTACAAATTATACTGATATATGTTTTATCAACATGCTTCCAAAATGATTTTATCTCTTGCTCTGTTGGCAGGGGAGTTAGTTCTTTAAACATGTCAGACCTTGAACCATATCCACTGAAAAGCAAGGAATGTTACATACACCCATTACATCTAACCTTTCTGCAAATGAATCATCAATAAAAATTGCGTTTTTTTCAGTTATAAATTGAGACTTAGGTGCACCATCTGTTATATGAATAACTTGATCAAAAAGCTGGGAAAGCCTCATATTTTTTAAGGTTTGATGGATATCGTCCGCATGACGTGTGATTAAAACCACTTTAATATTTTTATTTATACACTGAAAAATGAATTGCACTAATTTGTCGTTGACTTTATCACCGAAAATTAAACAATCATCAAAGTCAGTATAAAGGACATTAAAATTTAATTTTATATCAAACTGATATGCTAAATTTCTAAAAAGCTTAATTTCCAAATTATTTTTTAAAGCTTTTACTGGAATACCATTTGAGATAAAAAGCGACATTTCGGCAAAATTAATACCGTTCATTCTGCTCGTGATCATTGATCCAGCGATTCGAGTTGCAACTTCTAGTAAACAAAGTTCACCTAGCGAATCTTTTTTCACTTGAAAAAACCAAGCTCCTTGGAATTTTAAAGATTTGTTTATTTTCTCAGCGAATGAATAAAATAAACTATTGTCATTTACTAATTCTGTCTCCGTTGCAATACCGTTTCTCATAGCATTGCGCTTTCTGGCTTGAGCATATTGAAGCTGGTTATCTGCATCACTGATACAGTCAACAGTGAACTCTTCTCCTGGTAAATATTCACAAAGAATATCATCCTCGGTAACATCTAGAAGTTCACTCGCTTTCGTTATAAGTTTTGTTCCAACACTTCCTTGCCCAATATTAGGTTTTACGAAAACAGGAAATGACTCTACTTCATTCTTTGAAAGATATGTTTTTGGGACTTTGACGACCTTTTCTAGCGCTTTGTAAGTCAGAGACTTTGATCTGCATACTTTATTTGTTTCGTAGCTTGAACTGATCACTTGTGCACCTAATGAGTCAGCAAACTCACTTAATTTTAAAGATGCTGAATCATGCGCTGGAAAAATATGAGTAATCCCATTTTCTTTAATTAAGCTAGTAATTACATCTATAAAATCAGGCTCATCAATAAATGGAATACCTACAATGTGACGAGCACGAGGGATCTCAGTAAAGCAATCAATACCATTAGCACCATAAAGCTCTACACCTTTTACAACAGATAATGATCTGACAATTTCTTGCGCAACTTCAGTACCACTAGGTACAACTAACACCCTATTCATCGCCAAAAAGTTTCCTCATAATGTATTGCTTTATCTATTTCTTCTTGAGTAGGTAATTTCTGCCAGTCGCCGTAGCGGCTTTCTAAAAACTTTTCAGGCTCTGTAGGGGCGCGAAATTTAAATTCTTCAAAATCGATATATTCTGTTTGTGTGAACAAAGTTGGTTGATAATAAATTCGACCAGCATCGGTGTAATACTTACCTTCACTAGCGTTCGCACGTAAACTTAGCATTGCGAAGCCAAGCTTCTTGATAAAATTAGATTTTTTTGCAAAAGATTTACGAATTAGCCAGCTTGATACTTTAGTGAAAAGCTTATGGGTTTTAAACTTAAAAGCATTATCAGGCAAACAGTAAAATGGATAAATATCCACACATAGGCCAATATCTTCTCTACTCATGGTGTGGTTATAAACATCCCATTCAGTCTCTTTTGAAGTCGTTTTTGTTGATTTGTCAGTTACCCTTAAAACCCAGTCAAAGTAATCATCTGATGCAAGTGAAAGAAAATGGTATTTAGATATTTTGCTTAAAACCTGAATTGCCTTTTTCTGGTAAGTTGCGGGAATAGCTATATCGAAATCATCATCCCAAGGGATAAAACCTGAATGACGAACAGCACCAAGCAATGTTCCATATGTAAGGATGTAAGGTATCTTGTGCTCATCTAGAGTTTTTGTAATATCAACAGCCATAGTAAGTAACTGCTTACGGATATCTTCACTGCTTAATTTAGAGTCCATATGTTACTCGCTATAGTTCAGTTGTTTAATAATTTCAATTGCATCATTTAGACTTTTTTGAACTTTATCCAAGTCATTTTTCTTTAATTCAGCTATTAAAGTTTTGATTTCAGAGGTTGAGATACTTTTAGTTCTGGGTAAATATACAACTTCGCATAATGATTTAAGAGAATCAAAACGTCCCTCCCAATCGTCTCCCATTGCAAAAACATCTACATTATACTTTTTAATATCAGTCTCTTTTTGTTCCCACGAATGCTCTGGAATTACTAAATCGACAAATTTACATGACGAAAGTATTTCAGCTCTTTCTTGATATGAGAAAAACGAACTTTTGCCTTTACCTTTGTTAAATTCATCAGATGAAAGACCAACAATAAGCTTATCTCCCAACTTTGAAAGCCTTTCAAGAAGTCTTACATGTCCAACATGGAACAGATCGAATGTTCCGTAAGTTAATATGACTTTCACTTTTTTCCCCCACGACTATTCAAAATCGTATCAATAACTCTTTGCTGTTGTTCCAAAGTAAGATCAGCATGAATTGGTAAACATAAAACTCTATTAGAAATATCTTTAGCTATTGGCGTATCTGAATATTCACTTTTGAACACTTCAAATTCACTTACAATCGGATAAAAATAGCGTCTAGCAAAGATATTATTTTCTTCTAACTTTAGGGCTAGTGTATCTCGGTCAATTCCAAATTTATCAACATCAATAATTATTGGAAAATATGAATGATTAAGGCTGACCTCATGATTGATTCGCAATGTCGATAGGCCAGAAACATTTACGAGACTTTGTTGATATAGAGCTGCAATTTCGGAGCGTCTTTCAATTGCGGCATCAACTTTTTTCAATGATGCCAACCCAAATGCTGCTTGAATCTCATTTAATTTTGCATTCATACCGCATGCTTTAATTACAGTCTCCGATTCAAAGCCAAAGTTTTTCAATTGGTCTAATTTATCTTTTTCTTCTTGGCTTTTACAAATCACAGCACCACCTTCTATTGTTGAATATGTTTTCGTAGCGTGAAAACTCAAAATAGATAGATCTCCATAATTTAAAATTGATTGCTCTCTTTCTTTTACGCCAAACGCATGTGCTGCATCATAAATAACTTTAAGATCATATTTTTTCGCGATAGCAGCAATCGTCTGATTATCACAGGGGGTACCATAAACATGCACCGGTAAAATTGCACATGTATTATCTGTTATTGCTGCTTCAATACAACTAGGATCCAAGTTCATGGTTACTGGATCAATATCCACAAATACTGGTTTTAAGTCATTCCACATAATTGCATGTGCGGTGGCTGCAAAAGTGTATGGTGTTGTTATTACCTCACCTTTTAATTCTAACGATTGAAGAGCTGTTATTAGTGCAAGTGTCCCATTTGAAAATAAACTGATATAAGGCACACCTAAATACTCACAAAGCTTTTTCTCTAACTGTTGATGATATATGCCGTTATTAGTCAACCATTTACGATCCCAGATATCTTCTAAGTAAGGAATCACTTCTTTCAATGGTGGAAGCAATGGTGAAGTTACCGTAATTTTATCCATTTAAGTTAAACCTTTCTTCGTAAGATAATATTTAGAATTTGCGTGTACAAATCTCGTTGAAAGACCCTTGCTGAGGCAATATATATTAGCGGCATAGTTATTAATAAAAGAAACAACTGCATGTAGCTATTTAAGAGGAGTACAGAAACGATACTTGTGACAATAAAATATGAGCATAAAGCACTCAACGCAACCATCAACCAAATAGGCGCCAGTGCATTTAGTTGATCACGTATTTTAAGCTTACTAAATTGACCTGTATAATATGAATTAATAAAAAAAGCTAAATATGTATGGATAAGCATCCCTATACAAATAGCCTTAATACCAAAAGGTATTGTTATAAATAATATTAAAACAATGAATGCTTTTTTTATAACTTCAAGCTTTAAAAAAATATCTGAACGACCTTTGACCTGTAATAAGTTTAAATTAATAGCATGGATAGGATACAGCATAAAAGTGAAACTCAAGATCGTAAGTAAATCTGCGGCTTGTAACCAGTCATCTCCTAGTACAACTTTAATAAACGGCCTTGCAATGATACCTAACCCAGCCATAAGCGGAAAAATAACAAAAGCAGCCATTCGTAGCGTTAACTTGTAGCTGTATTCAAACTTGTCAGTTTCACTTTGTATATTACTTAACATAGGATAAGTAACTCTTTGGACTATCGTGGTGAAAGTCATTGCAGGAACACTAGCAAGTTGATTCGCTTGAGTAAAAATACCCACTTGAGTTGGGTTAAATTGTTTACCTATGATTAACTGATATATATTTTTAAACAAAGTATCGAGCATTGCCGCAAGCAATAATTTGTAACCGAAACCAAATAAATAACTGAATGACTGTATATTAAATGAACTTTTAGGTAACCAGGGATGAAATATATTTAATAACACCATTGTTAAGAATGAGTTTATTAGTATTTGATAAACTAAAGCCCAAACTCCATAGTCGAAGTAAGCTAAAGTAATAGATACTACACTACTAATAAATACAGCTGACAAAGAAGCTTTTGCTTGAGTTTTAAAGTCCATTTTAATCGTCAATTTAGCTTTTTGAACCAGCGTAAAACTATTGATAATTATAGATAAACCTAAAACTTTAATTAGAGCTTCAAGCTCTGGCTGCTCAAAGAAAACAGCTATCTGATTTGCGCCTATAAATAAAGCTAAATAACAAAGTAAAGCAACTAAAATGTTAAATTGGAAAGCAGTTGAAAAATCAATTTCTGTGCGTTCTTTTAGCCTAATTAAAGCCGAGCTGAAGCCACTATCAGATATCACCTGGCTTATGGCAATAAAAACGGTGAGAATACCAATTAAACCAAAAGCATCGGGCCCTAAAAGACGGGCAAGTAACAACATTACGATTAGTTGAATAGCTTGAACACCCAACCTTTCTAGAGCACTCCACTTCAACCCATTTACTGCTGTTTTCATATATCTTTTAGTAAGCCTGAAAGATATTGCCCGTAGCCGTTCTTAGAAAATAGTTTTGCACGCTCTTTAATACAATCAGCAGAAAGCCAACCATTATTAAAAGCTATCTCCTCTAAACAGGCTATTTTATAACCTTGTCGTTTTTCAATTGTTTCAACAAAGCTTGCTGCCTCTAATAGGCTTTCATGAGTACCAGTATCTAACCAAGCAAAACCACGTCCAAGGATTTCAACGTTAAGTTTATTTTTTTGGAGATACATTTCATTAAGTGTTGTTATTTCTAGCTCACCACGATGAGAAGGCTCAACTTTTTTTGCTGCTTCAACCACTGAATTATCATAAAAATATAACCCTGTTACCGCATAGTGAGACTTCGGCTTTGCTGGTTTTTCTTCAATTGAAATAGCCTTTTGCTCATCATCAAACTCTACAACGCCAAAGCGTTCAGGATCTTTAACTTGATAACCAAAAACAGTTGCACCATTACCATTTTGAGCATTCTCAACAGCATGCTTAAGTTTAGGGGAAAAACCTTGCCCATAAAAAATATTATCGCCTAATACCAAGCATACATCATCATTTCCAATAAACTGCTCACCTAAGATAAATGCTTGAGCTAGCCCGTCAGGAGTGGGTTGGACAGAATAGCTAAGTTTGATACCAAACTGCTCACCAGTCCCAAGTAAACGATGAAATGAGTCTCTATCTTCAGGTGTAGTGATTAAGAGAATTTCACGTATCCCTGCTAACATTAAAACTGATAAAGGGTAATAGACCATTGGTTTATCGTAGATTGGTAGTAACTGCTTTGATACCCCCATAGTAATAGGGTAAAGTCGAGTACCTGAGCCACCCGCTAAGATTATGCCTTTCATTATTAACTATTCCCTTTTAATTGACCAAGGCGCTCACGCTTATAAGAGCCATCTTGAACACTCTTACACCAAGACTGATTATTTAGGTACCACTTAACCGTTTTTAAAAGGCCTGTTTCGAATGTTTCTTCTGGTTTCCATCCCAGATCCGAGTGAATTTTTGAGGCATCAATAGCATAGCGTTTATCATGCCCCGGTCTGTCTGCAACAAAAACAATCTGTTCCGAATATTTCTTTTCTTTTGGAACAAGGTTATCCAGTATTCCACAAATACTCTGGACAACTTCTAAGTTTTTCTTTTCATTATGACCACCAATATTGTATGTTTCACCAACTTGCCCTTTTGTTACAACTTCATATAGAGCCCGAGCGTGATCTTCAACATACAACCAATCTCGAATTTGGTTCCCTTCCCCATATACAGGTAAAGGCTTACCTTCTAAAGCGTTTAAAATAACTAATGGGATTAATTTTTCAGGAAAATGGTATGGTCCATAGTTATTTGAACAGTTAGTTATTACAACAGGTAAACCGTATGTTCTTAACCAAGCCCTAACAAGGTGATCGCTTGATGCCTTTGATGCAGAATACGGGCTACTTGGAGCGTACGAAGTCTCTTCAGTAAAAAGAGGAAGTACATCTTCACAATTAGGCTCCTCAAAATCGTCTGGGTGTGGCAAATCTCCATATACTTCGTCTGTTGATATGTGATGAAATTTAAAAGAATCTCTCTTATCTTTATCAAGGGTCGATGTGTATTCTCTTGCTACTTCTAGCAATGTATACGTGCCTAATATATTGGTTTGAATGAACTCTGACGGACCAGTAATTGATCTATCAACATGGCTCTCTGCGGCCAAGTGCATTACAACATCAGGCTGATAAGCTTTGAAAATACGCTGCATCTCTTTATGATTACATATGTCATGACATTCAAAAGAATAGCGCTCACTTTCTTCGATATCCTTCAAAGATTCCAAGTTGCCTGCATAGGTTAATTTATCAACATTGATAACTGAATCAGTTGTATTATTTATAATATGACGGACTAGTGCAGAGCCAATAAACCCAGCACCACCTGTTACTAATATGTTCACAAAAACCTCTAAGCTAAGACTTTATCTTTTATCATTAAGATTTACGGCGATTATTTGATATATAAAAGCGTATTAAAACTATAAAAACACCGATTACGCCGGCAAAAAATGTGCTTACAATAACTATTAAAGCTCGTTTAGGTTTTAATTTCTCTTCGGGAACAAGAGCTGGATCGATAGTCTTGAAAACATACTCATCTCTGACGTTAGCAAACATTATCGTTTTCGCCTGCTCCTCTACTAATTTATATAAAACGACTCGAATATCAGCTACATTAGTTTTTTCAATTTGTGCCATTAAAAACTCAGTGCTCTTCGTTGCTTCAATTACATCACGCTTTTTCATGGTAAGATTAATATCTTCTATTAACCAATTTACCCATTGTTGAGCAATGAACGGAGAAAAATGCTCCACAGCAATAATTATCATGCCTGAGTCTGGATCTTTTGTAGCACTGACTATTTTTATAAATTCTTTATAAGCTTCCTGAGTTGATGGTTTTGGTTTAAATGGGAACTCTACTTTTCTGACCCATTTTTGATCCACTTCATCATAAATATTTTTATCATAGATAACTGTATTATCGATGGAGTTCCATGATTCGATCGCCATTAAATCAGGCATAATACTGTGCTTTTCAATAAACTCAGAAATGAACTTTCGTGACTTGAGTATAGCTAAAGCAAGATCAGTATTATTGGAACCTGAATCCCCCAAGTTAACGCCAGCCAAACTAGCTAGACCACCAAACTGACCTGCTAAAGCACTTAAGCCGTTTGACTGCTGTTGCTCAGCTGGCGCCAGCAATGCCTCAGAGCGATATATATTTGGTTGGTAAATAGCATAAACCACTGATAATAAAGATAAAACAAAAGTTACCGTTATAATCAGCCACTTCCCATTCATTATTACCAAGAACAAGTCATATAAATCTATCTCACCATCTATTCGACTATGATTATCAGACGCAAAATTTTCTTTCATATTTATCTCAATTGAAGCTGCTGAATTAAACTAAGCTACTAAACATGCAGAGCTTATATACTACTAATTGCAGCTAAAGCTACACCTAACTGATAAACAATCTGCGTTGCTGTGCTCCACAGTGTTAGGTTATCCATATAGTCAGAGTTCATAGGGACAACAATAGTATCGCCAGCCTCTAATAACTTAGAGTCATTCACAGCGAACCAAGTGCCAGTATTTGGTATAGTCACAGAACCATTTGCTTTGATTATATAAATACGATCCTCAGCAGCGCGCTCCTTTAAACCACCACTAAGATCAATATATTGATCAACACTGACTCCAGGCTTAAATAAATGAGAAGTAGTATAGTTCACTTCGCCTATTACACTGATTGAATCACGCTGACTTGGGACATAAAGCGTATCACCATTTTGTAACACTAGATTTTGTTTATTCTCTGCAATGAGAGGTAAGTCAATGACAAGCCTTCCTACTGCTTCAACATTAGCTAAATCAAGCAAGAGCTTATTCATTTCATCATAAGATAAGCGGATACTGCTAACTGACTTTTCGAAGCTTTTTGTAGCAATATCTCTTCGTAAGTCTTCAGCTAGTTTAGCTAATTGCATTTGCTCTTGTTGACGAATCGATTCACGAGTAAAAATAGCAGCATCGGGCTCAGCAAATTCAGAAAAGCCACCCGCACGTTCAAGTAAGTTGGTTAATGTTTCTCCACGACGAATGGTATAAACACCAGGAAATTTAACTTCACCTTTTAGCTCAACTTTTACGTTTTCTTGCCAGTTAGGAATAGAGAAAATATTTATACTATCTTTACTTCTAAGAGTTTTATTTTCAACTTTGGTACCCAACATAGCCTGAGCTAGATTAAATTTGATGTGTTCAACTTTAGAGCCTTCCCCCGCAACAACACGAGTTATTTCAGCTTGCTCAGTGTAAGCAGACTCCAACAAACCTCCAGCTGCAGAAATTAGTTCATTAACTTCACTACCTACAGTTAAAGGGTAAATACCCGGATAGGTTACATGACCATTGATTTCAACTAGCTGCATTGCATTATGCACTGAAGCCTGCTGCTTTAGCTTTGCAATAATAGGCTTTAATAAAGTGTATCGACTAAAAGCAGCATAATCCTCTGGCTTTAGCTCTACCTCTTCTTCTTTTGCTTTTCTTTTTGAAATTTCCGCAATGCTTAGCTCTTTTTCTTCCTCTTTTTTAAAAGGATCATCAGCTTTTAAAACACCTACATACCTTTCAAACTCTTTTCTCTGATATTCGTGCCACTGCTTTACTTTTACTTGCTGCTGCTGTTGCTCAACAGTTAGGGCCATGTTGGCAAGCGCGGCTTCTTCAGCTTGTTTTTCTTGGAAACGACTAAAAACAAAAAGTTTATCATTTGCTTTTAGTTCTAAATCATGTTGTTTTGCTTTAACTATTGCTTGGGCAATATCGAATTGATAAACCTCAATATCGCCAGAAATGTTAATTTCTCGAACAAGTAAGCCATAGCCTAAATCAGCTTGAGGAAGCAGGTCACCACGTACGGAAGTTAGAACATCAGAAATGTGCTTACCTTCATACCATTGATAATGACCAGGTCGAGCAACTGCACCAATTAGGCTAATACTGTTTTGGTATTGTAAACTGACAGGGTTAAAACGAATGCGGTCGCCATCGCGAGGAATATAATTAATTTGATTTCCGCTAAAGTCCACTGATAACACTTCTTTCATGTTATTGTTATTGAAGCGTTCAACAATTGCTTTTTTAGCGTAAGCTTGCGGTTTTAAACCACCCGCCATTTTTAATAACTGTGCTGCTGTTTCGCCTTTTTTCAGCTCAAAAATAGCAGGTCGTTTAACTAACCCTTCAACAGCGACTTGAGAACCAACTGATGGGATGAACACGACATCACCCGGCTTTAAAATAATATCGTTACTGCTATCACCATTAATCAATAAATCATATAAATCAAAATTAGCAACAACTTTTCCGGCACGCTTTACTTGAATATTTCGTAAAGACGCTATATCTGACACACCACCGCTTACAAAAAGGGCGTGCGAAACTGTCGCAAGAGAGGAAACACTATAGCTACCTGGTTTATATGCTTCACCCAAAACAAGGATGCGAATACTGCGTAATCGACCAACAGAGATAAACGCTTTAACGCCAATCACTTCTTGCTCAACTTTAGCTTTGATGAGTTCTTTAACCTCAATAAAGGTTAATCCTGCTACCTGTACAGGGCTTAAGTTTGGAATATTAATTCGGCCCTCTCGATCAACAACCAGATCGTAACTTTCACTTTCTTTGCCGTAAAAGTTAACTGTTAGCTCATCTCCACGACCAATTAAGTAGGTATCAGGAACGGCCGCATTTTCTGTTGGCATGAATGAAGTTGGTTCGCCTGCAAAAATATCATAGCCAAAAGGCTCTACTTCACTTTCTTTGGGAGCGAAACGTTCTTCATCGGTTAGCGGCTCTTTTTCTTTATCTAAACGAGGTTGAATGGTTGATTCAGTTTCTATTGGCTCTTCGTCAGAAGATTTACCTGTAATCGTAGATAAATCGACTCCATACTGTCTTGCAAGCGCTTCTTGTTGAGCCTTTGGGAGCTTTTTGAATTGCTCAATTTGAGCTGCAGTAGGAGTAAATGCCAATACCGATGAAGTGGTTAGAAACAAAAAAGTAAGGAATAATCTTTTAAATAACATCACAAGTAGGGATATCCATAGTTCTACAGTCAAAAAGATTGTGTATTCTACCTGAAACTCAAGGAAATAAAAAAGGGACTTTCGTCCCTTTTTGTCATTAAATTGTCAACAAAACGATTTATTTAGTTAAAAACTGTAAACTAGCGTTAGTGACGTTTCTGTATCTGTGTTTTCTTTATCATCCGCAACGTCTGAGTTGTGAGTGATGTTGTAAGCTACTTTCATTTGTAGTGAGCCGTTGATTTTGGCAAGAATTGCAGACTCTGAACGTGTTTTAGTATTGGTATCACCATATTCTACTGATACTAACTGAGTAAAACGAGCGCTGTCTGAAATCTGCCAGTTATAATCAACTTTACCTAACGCGATAACTTCACCTTCGCGCTCGCCGGCAAGTGAGTTACCGTTTTCATCAACTTCAGTGCTGTCATCAGGGTATTGGAAATACTTATAACCTGGACCGATTTCAGCGTTTAACCACATATCAGAACGGTCGATTACGCGTAAACCATAACCTGCTGAGATTACTGATTCGTTGCGATATGCACCAAAGTAATCAGATACGTGCGAGCCGTAGATGAATAAGTGTGAGTGCTTTTCGTTTAACTTGTAGTTACCTTGTGCAGAGATTGAGTACTTTTCGTTAGTACGTTGTGTTTCTTTAACACCGTCGTCGTTTTCGATCTCATCTTCTTTATAAAGACCGTCTAACTTGTACTCGTTATTCCAGTTTTCTAGGTTATGTAAAACCTTAACACCACCTTTTAGTGTTGTTGTTTCAGTGTTACCACTTGTAATAATGGCACCTAGTTCACTGGTTACATCCCAAGTTTTAGTTTCATCTGCTGCGAATGCGCTAGTTGCAGCACTTGCTGCAACTAGAATTGATAAAGCTTTTAATTTCATTAAAAAATAACCTTTACTACTTGTGATTAATCTTCTTTATGCAAATGAACATCCATTTGCGGGAATGGGATCGTGATATTTGCGTCATCTAATGCGATCTTAATGTTTTCCATTAGATCGAAGTACGTTGGCCAATAATCTGATGAATTAACCCACGGGCGAACTACAAAGTTCACACTTGAATCTGCAAGCTCAGACACAGCGACTGTGTATGCTGGATCTTTTAATAAACGAGTTTCTTTATCTAATACTGATTTAAGAACTGCTTTTGCTTCTTTAAGGTCTGCATCGTAACCCACACCAATTACTAAATCGATACGACGAGTTGATTCACGAGAGAAGTTTGTAATTGGGCTGCCCATGATTGATGAGTTAGGCATGATAATTACTTTATTATCTGGTGTACGTAATTCTGTAGAGAAAATTTCGATTTTCTTAACAGTACCCGCTTTACCACCGGCTTCTACATAGTCACCTGATTTGAAAGGGCGAAGTAGGATGATTAAAACACCTGATGCAAAGTTGGACAGTGAACCTTGAAGTGCTAGACCAACAGCTAAACCAGCCGCACCTAAAATAGCAATGAATGATGTTGTCTCAATACCAAGTTGAGATAGTGCCATTAAGATAGTTGCTGCAAAAACAATAGCATAAACAATGCTTGCTACAAATGAACCTACGGCTTTGTCTACTTTCTTTTTATCAAATGCTTTTTCAGTCATCCCTTCGCAAAATTTTGCGATACGACCACCGATGAAGAAAATGATTAGCGCAAGAACAGCCTGAACGGCGTAATGTATGATTAAACCTGAATTCTCATTGATCCAGTTCATTATTGTATCCATATTCTCTCCTGAAGTTCATTTTTAGCATAACGCTGTTCAAATTATATATGATCTTTGGTTAAAAAATCATTAAATTACAGTCAAACTAAAAAATGAGTAATTGCTCAATTGCAAAAGTCGCAAGTCTAAATACCGAAACTGAACACTAACTGACTAAACTTGCTTTTCTGAATTTTCTGAAGCAAGTAAGTTTTTTTTACTTTTTTTAATTTAGGGGGTTCACAAGCCTAAGTTAATTATGTAATATGCGCGCCACACCAAACGAGGTGTATCTCAGTGGCGGCTGTAGCTCAGTTGGTAGAGCCCCGGATTGTGATTCCGGTTGTCGTGGGTTCAAGCCCCATCAGTCGCCCCACTTCTCCCCTTTGTAAATCCCTATATTTTCCTAAATATTTTTTATTTTGAATTTCAAGATTTATCTTTAAAACCTGTTTTCAGATCTAAAAGCCGTCAGCTTTGGCTGTTCGGGTTTGTTTGTGGTTCAATATTTCTTTTGCACAAAGAGAAGTGAATGAGGAAACCACAATATTACTTTCTCTTAAGCGAAGCGCTCTCTTATCCTCTTTGTGAATAAAAGTGGTTTACTCTGTGTAACGAGAACCTTAAATTTCAAACAAAAAAATGCCACCTTTCGGTGGCATTACACACGGGATTATTTCTATTTACTAGAAATGCTTTTCAAAGTTCAAGGTTGCGTGCTTTAACACATAACCTCAAACTCATAATTACTTCCAACTTTTCATCTTGTGGCCTTTAACAGCATAGAAAAGTATGAATAAATAACAAGGCAACATCACAATATAAGCCATTTGTTGAGCTTCAGCGCTTTTTACGCCACCACTTGCCAGACCCCAAAATAATGGACCAAATGCGCCACCGGCTATGCCCATAACGAGCAGACCAGAGCCTACACTAGTTAGCTTACCTAAACCAGATAATGCTAACGGCCAAACTGCAGGCCAAACAATCGCATTAGCAAAGCCTAGCACAGCAATGAGCAATAAGGTATCAGGCAGTACCGATTTTAGGCCAAACAATGTTGATATAAATACAGTTTCATTGCTACCTGTAACTATCGCTAGCGTTAACACACAGCCCAATACCGCTGAAATAGTTAGTGCTGTTTGCTGCGATAACACTCGTGGGATAAGTAAAATCCCTAAAAAGTAACCTAGTACCATACACCCCATGGTGTACGATGTCATAACACTGTATTTTTCAATACCTAACGACAACGCAAAGCTACCAATGGTATCGCCGGCAATTACTTCAACAGCTACATAAACAAAAAGTGCCACTATCCCTAAAGCAAGACTCGGATGGCTTAATGCTTCTTTTACCTGCCCCGGTTTCTGTTCATCAACGTCGTCATCAATTAACTCTGGTAATGGCATTTTAGTTACCGCAAAGCCGAGTATACCAATAAAAATAGACATCCCTAAATACGGTAAGATTAAGCCATTAGCCATGGCATCAATATCAGTTTGGCTAAGCTCTTTACCTACAAAGCCTTTAAAGTCGCTGAGTATCAGTGCGGTAAATACAATCGGTGCAACAACACCTGCCCCTTTATTTAATATACCCATAATACTAACGCGAGCCGCGGCTGATTCTTCAGGGCCGATTCTGACTACGTATGGGTTAACCGCTGTTTGTAATAACGTTTGCCCTGCCCCCATAACAAGCTGCGCGAATAAAAACAGTGCAAACACTTGTGTTTTTGCCGCAGGGATAAACAGTAAACCTGCCACCATCATGGTTGCCATACCCAGCGCCATACCATTTTTATAACCTACCTTTCTGATGATCATCGCCGAAGGTAGAGCCGTAAAAGTCACGGCGATATAAAACGAGAAAATGATCAGCGATGCCTGAAATGGTGAAAGCTGCAAAATTTGCTGTAAAAATGGCATCAGTGAGCCATTTAACCACGTAGCAAAACCCAGTATAAAAAACAGCGTGGCAACAATCGCCATAGGCACAACACTGCTTTGTTTATTTATTTCAGACATAACATTTCCTATAACAGCACAGTTCGACTCTACAGCGCTGCTCATTCAGATGATTATATAAAAGAGATATTAAATATTTATAACACTATCGCAACAAAAATGACAGCGCTGACATACTTCTTTTAGATACCATTGTGTGAAATTTATTTCGCGCGAAGATTTATTCACAAAAAGAAGTGAATGAAAAAAGAATGAGGAAACCACAATATTACTTTCTCTTGAGCGAAGCGCCCTCTTATCCTCTTTGTGATCATTTGGTTTTCTCTGTGTAGCGCGCAGCGCCTCTGTATTCTCTGTGGTTCAATAGTTCTTTTGCACAAAGAGAAGTGAATGAGAAGAAAATGAGGAAGTAATAATAATGCTTTTTATGATCACTTGGTTTCTCTGTGTAGCGCGCAGCGCCTCTATGTACTCTGTGGTTCAAAAGTTCTTTTGCACAAAAAGGAGTAAATGAGAAGAGAATGAGGAAATACCAATAATGTTTTTTTGTTTTCCTCTAAGCGAAGCGCTCTCTTATTCTCTTTGTGAATATAAGTGGCTAAAACAAAAAATGACGCCTACGTTTTTCTGTAAGCGTCACATTTATTTATCGAAAAAACATTATTCACCAACAACGGTCACGCGGCTGGTTTGCTGTGCGTTTAAGCGGGTGCGTAGTGCAACTTCTGCATTGCTATCAACCTTCACAGGCTCGGCATAAGTTTGCCAGCTTTGGCCGTTGTCTAAGCTGTATTCAATGCTCAAATATGCAAATGCGCTGTTGGCATACAACTTACCATTTTCAATCACACCGCCAGGTACTGGTAAATGCAGGTTGATGCCGTCTTTAGCTAGTTTCTCAAGCTCTTTTAAACCAACTGCACTTGAAAACTCCGCCCAGTCTTTTGCTTGTTTTTTACTATCGACGTTTTCGCCTTCCCAATCGGCTTTATGCCATGCGCGCTCTGCCACTGACAGAATACGCGGGAAGATCATTGCTAATACTTGCTCTTCAGTACGGATTGTTTCTGACCATACCTGTCCTTGCATACCCAGAATGTTCTCTGGCTTTTCAAGTTTAGGTAACGGGCGGCCCACCAACGCTTCTAAATTAACAATTGGCTCACGAGTGCGGGTGTAATCAGCATTGGCATACACGTCATCAGGCATATAGTTAAAGGCCTTTTTAGTATCTGTGTAACGAGTTGCCCAGTAATAACCGCGCTCTTCAGGGCTTGCTTCGTATGGGTGGTCAAAGTACAAATGCGTACCGTGTGATAACACCACTTGGTAACCGGCATTTGCTAGACGGTATGCTCTATCGGCAACGCCCCATTCCCAAATGTTATCCCAAGTATTGACGGTAAAGTTTTTATTAGGGAACTCATCACGTTTAAACGAGTTTTCACGGTCATACATGATGCCATCTTCCCAAATACCCGGAGAAATACCACGTTTTTCAAGTAAGGTAGCAACACGTTGTGTGAAATAAGGTTTTAAATCAGCAGGGCCAGCTACACCGTTATTAGGATCGGCAAATAACGCCTGACAGATTGGCGAACCTATCCACGAACCAGCACCGACTTCATCACCACCAATATGCAGGTTCTTTAGCTGAACACCCGCTTCGCGATACATCTGCTGAAGTTCATAAGTTACTTTATCTAAAAATGCGTAGGTAGAGTCCATACACACATTCATTGAGTTATCTTTGTAGTTTTGTACCGTCATGTACACAGAGGTATCTTTTGGATCAGTAAGCAAGTATTGCGTTACTGGTCCCATATCTATGTGTTGAATTTCTTTGTTTGCAGAGCGCGTTTTAATGTTGTTTTTAGCGGCTTTCTCAGCTTCTTCTAACATGTTGTGATAACGCGCTTCCATCGCTTTGATTGAAGCACGCGCATGACCTGGCCCTTCAACTTCAGGGATGATTTGAATGTGGCGGTCTTTCGCAAACTTTAATAGCTCAACAAACTCATCACGTTTCAAATAACCGTTGCCAGAGCCTGATTTAAATGGCCCTGTACCAAGCTGAGTTAATAAGCACTCGCGCTCTTCTAAATCAAAGCAGCGATAGCCGCCAACGTCGGTGAGCTCTGGTAAGCCTGGGATCTCAAGTCGCCAACCTTCATCTTCTGAAAAGTGCCAGTGTAGCTTATTCATTTTATAGCGAGCCATTTGCTCAACCAGCTTGAACATTGCTTCTTTGCCATGATAGTTACGACCATTATCGTAATGCATACCACGCCAACCATAGCGCGGTGAGTCTTCAAGTTCTAACTGCGGTAAGCTAGCACTGCCTTGGCTGTTGGCAGGAATGAGGTTTAATAAGCTTTGCATCGCATAAAACACACCGGCGTTATCGCTACCTACGATGGTGATCACGTCATCATCAATTTCTAGAGTGTAGCTTTCTGCTTTTGAGCTATTGAGTTTAGGGTCGACTTTTAAGCGTATTACTTTGTCTTTACCGACATTGATGTGATCTGGCTGTGCTTTAAGGCTAATACCATAATCATCTTGTAAGTCTTGCATAAACACCATAACTTCGTGCTTAAGCTGGCCTTGATAACTAATTTGCCAATTATTATTTAACGTTGCGCTACCACGATTAAAATCGACTTTACGAGGCTTAGGAATAATACGCTTTAAAGCATCCTCTTTACTAACAGACACCTTATCAGCGCTATTACGCTCAAAGCGTACTTTTGCCGTTGCTAAAACCGATAAATCTTTTGGCTCATTGTAACGGCGTAACTGATTTTCACGGGTAAATGGCGTCACAAACTGTTTAAAGTCTTCAGTGTCGGTATTGGCAAATACGGCTGGTTTATTCTTACCCGAAACAAAAAATGCCCGTGGCATAAAGTCACTGTAAGCAACAATCCATACTTGCGCATCGAACGGCAACTCTATACTTTCACCTGCAGCTAAACCTTTAAACGAGCTCGTTGGTACGATGCGATGAAGGTCACCATTAACGTGTTCGATGTTTAGGCCTGCGACATGCTCAGTTGAGATTTTACGAACTGAGTGAATATAAAGCTGCCAGTCGCTCTCGCCTGCAGGTAACGCGACATCAGAGCCATTATTGAGGGTAATTTTTCCTAAAAAGCCCGCATCTTTATTACGAAAGTTATCTTCTACCGAAAATAGCAGTTCGGTACCTTTCGCAAACTGATCAACTTGCGATTGAGTTAATGCTGCACTAGCCATTAAAGGCGCAGTCGCTAGCATTACCGCGAATAGTGACTTTTTAAAATCCATTACTTTCTCCTCGTTTATGCCCTGAGTGTACGGTATTTCTGCGTACTATTTTTCATTTTTGTTAATAATTCGTTCCTATCATATAAAAACTAAAATGACAGCGCTATCATTTTGTGAAAAATAAAGGCGAGGAGTTTGAAGCCGAATTGTGTTGTTTGTTGGAAAAGGCGTTAATCCATCGAAAGAGTGTTGAATATAAGACGCGCCAAGCAAGCATGACGCCTACATGGTAGGAGGCGTTTTAACGCCGAATAGATCTGACCTATTCACGGCTAAAGCCGTTCCTACGAGGTGCAAGGTATTGTAGGCGTGAAATTTATTTCGCGCGATGTCTTTGGATTTTCCGTCAGGGTGTTGAATGTAAGGCATGCCAAGCAAGCGTGACGCCTACGTGGTAGGAGGCGTTT
>NZ_JADKNF010000009.1:0-102557 GCF_017808125.1 Pseudoalteromonas sp. PA2MD11 | reverse complement strand
GTTTTAACGCCGAATAGATCTGACCTATTCACGGCTAAAGCCGTTCCTACGAGGTGCGAGGTATTGTAGGCGTGAAATTTATTTCGCGCGATGTTTTTGGATTTGCCGTCAGGGTATTGATGTAAAACGCGCCAAGCAAGCGTGACGCCTACACGGTAGGTGGCGTTTTAACGCCGAATAGATCTGACCTATTCACGGCTAAAGCCGTTCCTACGAGGTGCGAGGTATTGTAGGCGTGAAATTTTTTCACGCGCACTTATAGCTTATCGCTCAAACCTTAACACAAAGATACTTCTCTTCTAGGTACTCATCTAACCCTTGGTGGCCGCCTTCTCGGCCTAAACCAGACTGTTTAACGCCGCCAAATGGCGCTACTGGGTTTGAGATAAGCCCTTCGTTAATACCTATCATGCCGTATTCGAGTGCTTCGCTTACGCGATAAACTTGCTTGATGTTTTCACTATAAAAATACGCAGCTAAACCGTAAGGTACGTCGTTCGCAAGCTGAAGAACTTCTTCTTCATCATCAAAGGCGATGATGCTGACTACAGGGCCAAACACTTCATCATGATAGATATCCATCTCTGGAGTAACATCAGTTAAAATTAATGGCGCTTGAAAGCTACCTTCAAGCTCGCTGTTGTCACCGATTAACGACGCCCCTTTATCAACCGCATCTTGCACAAGCGTTTGAACTTTCTCTTTTGCTTTAGGGTAAATTAATGGGCCAATATCTACCCCATCATCAAGACCATTACCCACCTTTAACTCAGCCACTTTGTCTGTGAGTTTTTCGAGCACCGTTTCAAGCACTGAGCGCTGAACAAAAATTCGGTTTGCGGCGACACAAGTTTGCCCTGCGTTTCTAAATTTAGCCCCCATAAGGCCAGCAACTGCCTCATCTAAATCGGCATTATCGAAAATAATAAACGGGGCATTGCCGCCAAGTTCCATAGACGTTTGTTTAATTGTTGGAGCGCACTGCGATAGTAACTGCTTACCCACACCGGTTGAGCCTGTGAATGTGAATTTACGCACACGCTCAGACTCAGTCATGATCTCACCCACCATTTTAGCGTTTTCAGAGACCACTACGTTCAGCGCTCCTTTTACAAATCCTGCTTTATCAGCAAGGTAGGCTAAGGCAATGGCACATAATGGCGTATGCTCCGAAGGTTTTATGACAAAACTACAACCCGCGGCATAAGCGGGTGCCACTTTACGAGTGATCATCGCAATCGGGAAATTCCAAGGTGTAATACCAGCTACCACACCAATTGGCTGCTTTATCGTTGTTAAACGATGCTTGCTGTCAGTAGCCGGAATGGTGTCGCCATAACTACGCTTTGCCTCTTCACTAAACCATTTAATAAAGCCTGCACCGTATTCCACTTCGCCCAAGGATTCTTTTAAAGGCTTACCCTGCTCTTTAGTCATTAACTCAGCAAGCTGTTGCTTGTGCTTAATAACTAAGTCGTACCAACGGCGCAACGTTTCACTACGTTCGGTTGCAGTTGTTTGCTTTAGTTTGCTAAATGCCTCGTCAGCACTTTTTATAGCCAGCTCAACCCCTGCTTCATCAATATCAGAGACATGGGTGATCGCCTCTGCGGTTGCGGGATTATCTACACTAAAACGCTGGCTCGTAGAGTAAAAGTCACCGTCGATAAACGAATCAGAAAAAACCAAATCAGACATAGAACCTCCAAGTAAAAGCTATCAGCTATCAGCTATCAGCTATCAGCTATCAGCTATCAGCTCTAAAATAAAAAAACCGCTGTAGAGACCAAGCAACTACAGCGGTTTTTACGAAATCAAAGCCGTTAAAAATTAATGCTCTTCATTAACGATATTGAGATTATACTTTGGAATTTCAACCACTAAATCTTCATCTTTGATCACCGCTTGGCAACCAAGGCGTGACTCAGGCTCAAGACCCCATGCTTTATCTAGCATATCGTCTTCAAGCTCATCGCTCTCATCTAAAGAGTCAAAGCCTTCACGGATGACTAAGTGGCATGTTGTACATGCACATGATTTTTCACATGCATGCGGAATGCTAATACCATTCTTTAGCGCAACATCTAATACAGTTTCACCTGCAGGAGCTTCAATAGCAGCGCCTTCTGGGCATAACTCTTCGTGTGGAAGAAAAATAATTTGTGGCATACCTTACCTCGTTAAACTTCGTCTACTGACTGCCCTTGCAGCGCTTTTTTGATTGATGCATCCATTCTGCGAGCAGCAAATTCGCTACTTGCATTGTCTACAGCTTCAATCGCTGCTTTAATTTCTGCAGGTGTTGTTGCACTTTCGCGTACGGCAACAAGTTTAGCAATTTCTGCTTTTAACGCACCTAATTCTTGTTCATCAAGTAATGCACTGTCGGTTGCCAGTGATGCTTCAAGCGCTTCAACAACACGTAAAGCTTCAACTTGCTGCTCTTTAAGCATACGCGCTTGCATGTCGTCTTTCGCGTTAGTCATTGACTCTTTGAGCATATTTGCAACTTGATCATCCGATAAACCAAATGATGGTTTGACCTGAATTTCAGCCTGCACACCCGTTGATTTTTCCATTGCCGATACACTTAATAGGCCATCAGCATCAACTTTAAAGGTTACGCGAATATGCGCAGCACCGGCTGCCATGGCCGGAATACCTTTTAAGCTGAACTTAGCCAATGAACGACAATCGTCAACTAACTCACGCTCACCTTGTAGTACATGCAGTGACATAGCCGTTTGACCATCTTTGAAAGTGGTAAACTCTTGTGCACGTGCAACAGGGATCGTGGTGTTACGTGGAATAATTTTCTCAACCAAGCCACCCATGGTTTCAAGACCTAGCGACAGTGGTAATACGTCTAATAGCAACATGTCTGAATCTGGCTTATTGCCAACCAATACATCTGCTTGCAGTGCTGCACCGAGTGCAACTACGCGATCTGGGTCGATAGAAGTCAGTGGCTCTTTATCAAAAAATGCAGCAACTTGAGAGCGTACAATTGGCATACGAGTCGAGCCGCCAACCATTACAACTTGTAGTACTTCTTCGTTCTCGATACCGGCATCTTTAACCGCACGGCGACAAGAGCGTAGTGTTTTCTTAACCAGGCTAAGAGCAAGCTCATCAAACGTTTCGCGGGTTACTTCAACTTTGTGGCTTTGACCATCAAACTCTAAACCAACATTTACAGTTTGGTATTGGCTTAGTGCTTCTTTACACGCTTTTGCTTTATTGATGAATAAACGCAATACCGATGCAGAAAGCTCGCTCACACCCGTTTGTTTTTTGAAGTAATCAACTAGTAGCGAGTCAAAATCGTCACCACCAAGGCTTGAGTCACCGCCAGTCGCAAGCACTTCGAATACACCTTGGTGTAAACGTAAAATAGAAATATCGAAGGTACCGCCACCTAAATCGTATACGGCGATAATACCTTCTTGGCCTGAATCAAGACCATAAGCAACAGCCGCAGCCGTTGGCTCGTTTAATAAACGTAATACCTTAATACCAGCAAGCTCGGCAGCATCTTTGGTGCTTTGACGCTGTGCATCATCAAAATAAGCTGGCACAGTAATAACTGCACCTAAGATATCTTGACCTGCAAAGCTGTCTTCTGCGCGCAGTTTCAATGCTTTTAAGATTTCACTCGATGCAGTAACAGGGCTAATTGCACCTGCAACTGTGCTGATTGCTAATGAGCCATCATGCTCACAAAATTCGTACGGCAGTTGACCATAGCTTTTTTCGATTTCAGCCTGAGTTTTACCTAAAAAACGCTTAACCGAGATGAGTGTGTTTGCAGGGTCTTGAGTAGCAGCTGCAGCCGCTCGCTCACCAACCACAATGCTATCTGCTTGGTATTGAACAACCGATGGTAGCATCGCATTGCCTGCTAAATCAGTCAGTGTACGCGCTTCGCCGCTTTGCACTGTTGCAACTAACGAGTTAGTTGTACCAAGGTCAATACCGACTGCTAATTTGTGCTCATGTGGTGCCGCGCTCTGCCCCGGCTCAGCAATTTGCAATAATGCCATAATGCTCTTTTTAAACTCTTAAATAGCTGTTGTGTAACAACTAACGATTAATCATCAAATAAACTGTCTTCAATACGCTCTAGTTCATCGCGTAACTTATAAACAAACTTCAATTTACGAATATTGTCAGCGGCAGCTTGCCATTGTTGCTCATCATTACTTGCCAACTGAGCGGCTAATTCACTGCTGTATTGTTTATCGAGCTGTTTAATTTGCGCTTCAAACTGGGCAATTGCTGCATCAGGATCTGCGGCATTTTCAAGTTCTTCTAATTCTTCACGCAGCTCCATTTGCTGCATTAAGAATAGCGGGTCTTGTAATGTTTGTTGCTCGGCGCGAATATCAACACCAAGCTCGCTTAGCATGTACTCAGCACGTTTTACCGGGTGTTTTAAGGTTTGTAATGCATCATTGATTTCTGCTGCATTTTGCACAGCAAGTAATTTATCACGGCTGCTAGAGCTTGCGTGGCGATCTGGGTGAACTGCACGTTGCAGCTCAAGGTAGTGTTTATTAATAGTCGCTAAATCAATGTTGTAATCTACTGGAATTGCAAATAACTCAAAGTAACGCATTACATAGTCCAACTCGGTAAACAGGAAAGAACAAAGCCCTACATAGGCAGGGCTTCAAGCAAAGAAAGTTTTATAAGCTTAAACGGTGAAGCTTTCGCCGCAACCACACTCATCGGCTTGGTTCGGGTTGTTAAATTTAAACCCTTCGTTCAAACCTTCTTTGGTGTAATCAAGCTCAGTACCATCAATGTAGACTAAGCTTTTGGCGTCAACGATCACTTTCACACCACGGCTTTCAAAAATTTCGTCGCCGTCTGCTAACTCATCAACAAATTCAAGAACATAAGCAAGACCTGAACAGCCCGTCGTTTTAATGCCAACGCGTAGGCCAATGCCTTTGCCGCGATTTGCTAAAAATGATTCTACGCGGTTTGCTGCCGCATCTGTCAATGTCACTGCCATGAATTTATCTCTTACTTCGCTTGTTTGCTTTTGTAGTCAGCAATTGCTGCTTGAATCGCGTCTTCTGCTAAAATTGAACAGTGGATTTTCACTGGCGGTAATTCAAGCTCAGCACTGATATCAGTGTTTTTGATTGTTGCAGCTTCATCTAATGTTTTGCCTTTTACCCACTCAGTTACAAGTGAAGAAGAAGCGATTGCGCTACCACAACCATATGTTTTGAATTTTGCATCTTCAATTACACCTTCTGGTGATACTTTGATTTGCAATTTCATTACGTCACCACATGCTGGTGCACCCACCATACCTGTTGCAACTGACGGATCATTTTTGTCTAAAGCACCCACGTTACGTGGATTTTCAACATGATCGATTACTTTATCACTATAAGCCATAATACTATCCTCACTACCTGCTAGCGGCGGCGATCACTGATTAGTGATGCGCCCACTCAACTGAATCTAAATCAATACCTTCTTGATGCATTTCCCATAGAGGAGACATCTCACGTAAACGGCCGATCGAGTTTTTGATTAGTTCAACGGTGTAATCAATCTCTTCTTCAGTCGTAAAGCGGCCAATGCTGAAACGAATTGAGCTGTGTGCTAACTCGTCATTACGGCCTAATGCACGTAGTACATAAGAAGGCTCTAAGCTTGCTGAGGTACAGGCTGAACCTGATGAAACAGCAATGTCTTTAACAGCCATTAATAACGACTCACCTTCAACAAAGTTGAAGCTGATATTTACAATACCTGGAACTGAGTGACTTGGTTCACCATTGAAGTAAACTTCGTCCATATCAGCCATGATGCCATCAATCAGACGCTTACGAAGTGCGCTGATGTGTGCATGGTCTTTTTCGAAATCTTCTTTAGCGATTCTAAATGCCGCACCCATACCAACTAATTGGTGAGTAGCTAGTGTGCCTGAACGCATACCACGCTCATGACCACCACCGTGCATTTGCGCTTCTAAACGTGCACGTGGCTTACGGCGAACATAAAGTGCGCCTACACCTTTCGGGCCATATACTTTGTGGCCAGAGAACGACATGAAATCTACTTTTAACTGTTGCACGTCGATAAGTACTTTACCTGCGCTTTGTGCAGCATCTACGTGGAACATAATTTTGCGCTCACGGCACATTTCGCCGATTGTCGCGATATCTTGGATAACACCTAGCTCGTTATTTACGTGCATTACGCTCACAAGTACTGTGTCGTCACGCATTGCAGCTTCAAGCTTTTTAAGGTCAAGTAAACCGTTTTCTTCAACGTCCATATAGGTAACTTCGAAACCTTGACGCTCTAGTTCACGACACGTATCAAGCACTGCTTTGTGCTCTGTTTTAACCGTGATAACGTGCTTGCCTTTCTTCTTATAGAACTGCGCAGCACCTTTAATTGCTAGGTTGTTTGATTCTGTAGCACCTGAAGTGAAAACAATTTCACGCGGGTCAGCGTTGATCAGATCAGCAATATCTGTACGCGCTTGATCAACGGCTTCTTCTGCTTGCCAACCAAAACGGTGTGAGCGTGATGCAGGGTTACCAAAATTACCGTCCATAGTCAGGCATTGCATCATTTCTTTTGCCACACGTTCATCAACAGGCGTGGTTGCTGCGTAATCTAAATAAATCGGTAACTTCATTTCTCTCTCCGCTTTCGTCAAGCTACAGTTGACAGCTTACTTGAATGTTTTCCAGTTGCTTAATTGCATTGTTGATGCTGTTATCTTGGCGCGATGCGACTTCTTTCACATCTGACTTTTCCACCAATTCAGCAAGGGTAATACTATTTAAAAACTCTTCGATACGTGCGCTTAAGTCCGACCATAAGGTATGAGTCAAACAACGCATGCCGCTTTGGCAGCCACCCGTTGCATTGTGGCAACGTGTTGCATCAACAGACTCATCAACGGCGTTAATCACATCGCCGACAGAAATTTCGTTCGCTTCTCGACCTAGTAAATATCCGCCACCTGGGCCACGCACAGAGGTCACAAGGCCATTTTTACGTAAACGGGCGAATAGTTGTTCAAGGTAAGATAACGAAATCTCTTGGCGTTCAGAAATATCGGCAAGAGGCACTGCACCCACATTTGTATGTAGTGCAACATCCAACATGGCGGTTACTGCGTATCTGCCTTTTGATGTTAACTTCATGGAGCCCCCGATGTTACTGCACGCTAAGGTGTGCAAATTTTAATTACCAGACCAAAATAGTCAAGTATTATCACTTGATAAAAATTGATACTTGCCATTGATAAAACCGAATACTTGACAAAAACAGTCAAGTACTGGGTACATTGTAATTACCTGAGTAATTTAGTCAAGTATTATACTTATAACCTGTGATTATTTAATAGACTTATTAATAGAGGTAAGAATACCGCGTAAAATGTTCATCTCAGCTTCTTCTGGACGTGCGCGGTTAAATAAGCGACGTAGTTTAGTCATCACCATGCCTGGGTGCTGTTTGATGATAAAACCTGTGTTGTTTAGCGTTTGCTCTAGATGCTCATAGAAAAGCTCAGTTTGCTTCGCATTTGGGTAGGTTACTTCGTCTTCTTCTTGTACTTTTGGCTGTTTATTTAAATATGCCATACGTGTTTCATAACACAGTGTTTGCACGGCCATCGCGAGATTTAGTGAGCTGTACTCAGGATTTGCAGGAATACATACGTGGTAGTTACATTGTTGTAGTTCTTCATTCGTTAAACCACTATTTTCGCGACCAAATACGAGTGCAACAGGACCCTGTTCAGCCTCAGCTACTAACTTTTCACCACATTCACGCGGCTCAACCATTGGCCAAGATAAAGTACGTGAGCGTGCGCTAGTACCAATTGTTAAACCACAATCAGCAATCGCATCTGCCAGTGTATCAACAACCACTGTTTTACCTAAAACATCTGTTGCACCGGCTGCAAGCGCACTCGCATGACTATCAATTTCACAAGCAGGATCAACAAGATATAAATTTGATAAGCCCATCGTTTTCATAGCACGTGCCGCTGAGCCAATATTACCAGAATGTGATGTGTTAACTAATACGATACGAATATCATCAAGTGTCATTGCGTTGTTACTTACTGAAAGTCAAAAATTGCGGGGATTATAACATGGCTACAAGCGCTAGGCGATATGCTTTGAACGGTAAGCGGTAAGGCGCGATATTACATCGCGCAATAATTCTATGACTCACAAAGAGGATAAGAGACGCTGCGCTATAGAGGAAGAAAAAACTGTAGTTTTCTCTTTGTCTTCTCGTTCACTTCTCTTTGTGCATATTTTACAAAAACAAATTTGAACCACCGAGAACACAGAGGCGCTGCGCGCTACGCAGAGAAAACCAAATTTTCACATAGAGATAAAGAGACGCTGCGCTATAGAGGAAAAAAATCTGCGGTTTTCTCTTTGTCTTCTCGTTCACTTATCTTTATGCAAAAACATATTTGAACCACTGAGAACACAGAGGCGCTGCGCGCTACACAGAGAAAACCAAATTCTCACAAAGAGATAAAGAGACGCTGCGCTATAGAGGAAGGAAAAATCTGTAGTTTTCTCTTTCTCTTCTCGTTCACTTCTCTTTGTGCATATTTTACAAAAACAAATTTGAACCACCGAGAACACAGAGGCGCTGCGCGCTACACAGAGAAAACCAAATTTTCACATAGAGATAAAGAGACGCTGCGCTATAGAGGAAGGAAAAATCTGTAGTTTTCTCTTTCTCTTCTCGTTCACTTCTCTTTGTGCATATTGTACAAAACATATTTGAACCACAGAGAGCACAGAGGCGCTTCGCGCTACACAGAGAAAACCAAATGTTCACAAAGAGGATAAGAGACGCTGCGCTAAAGAGGAAACAAAAGCATGATTGTCACTTCCTCATTTTCTTCTCGTTCATTTCTCTTTGTGTAAATATTTTCGGCACTAAAGTGCCCCCTACGAAGTAGGTCTTTGGCAAAGACCTAAACATAACACCGTTCGTCTTCAAACTTTAAGCTTACCGCTTGTTGTGTAATAGGATCCCCTTGCATTTCAACCCTGTACAAAAAACAACCTAATTTATTCGAGTTTATTGTTTACTTTACGCTAGAAATCGCTAGAATACGCCGGCTTAAATATATTCGTTCTTTTACAACCCAAAGGTAATGCTATGCATCCAATGTTAAACATTGCGGTTCGCGCTGCGCGTAACGCAGGCAAAATTTTACTTCGCGCAAGTGAAGATTTATCAAAAGTTGATGTACAACAAAAAGGCACTAACGACTTAGTGACTAACATCGACAAAGAAGCTGAAGCCGCAATTCGTGACACTATTTTAAAATCTTACCCAGATCACACTATCGTAGGTGAAGAGCTAGGTGAGCATAAAGGTAAAGATGCAGATTACCAATGGATTGTAGACCCTCTTGATGGCACAACTAACTTCATCAAGGGTATCCCTCATTTCGCAGTATCTATTGCACTTAAAGTTAAAGGTCGTTTAGACCAAGCTGTTATCTATGATCCAATCCGCGGTGAATTATTCACTGCTTCTCGTGGTCAAGGCGCACAGCTTAACAGCAAGCGTTTACGCGTAACTAAAACTAACGAGTTAGCAGGTTCTGTTCTTGCAACTGGTTTCCCATTCAAACAAAAGCACCACTTAGACGCATACTCTGAAGCGTTTAAAGCACTTTTCGTGCACACTGCTGATATTCGCCGTGCAGGTTCTGCTGCATTAGATATGGCTTATGTTGCAGCGGGTCGTGTTGATGGTTTCTTTGAAATTGGCCTTAAGCCATGGGACACAGCAGCAGGCGAGCTTTTAGTTAAAGAAGCTGGCGGTATGGTTGTTGATTTCGCAGGTGGTATTAACTATAACCAAAGCGGCAACATCATTTGTGGTGCACCTAAGTTAACTCAAGCGATCATTCGTGAAATTCGCCCAGTGTTAACTGAGTCACTACTTCGCTAATAGCGGTTGTAATGTAAAAATGCAAAAAAGGAGCTAAGGCTCCTTTTTTTGTGGCTGAAAATAATCGTTGTCGAGTTTTATCTCTATGACTTCACCTTCTTTAAATGGCAACTTAGCTAAGTCTTCAGCAAAGTAACTGGCAAATAATTGCTCAAATTCGCCCGAGCTTTTCATCGTGTTGAGCCCTTTTAATAATACCTCAGCTAGTTCAGGCTTGTGGTTACTGACAAAAAAATAAAATGCTGTTGGATAACTAATATAAAGGTTAGGCACTATAACCAGCTCGTCACTTTTGATTTGTTCAATTTCAGACATGACTTCAATAAACGAACGTGGAAAATAATCAACTCGCCCTCTAATCACTAAGTTAAACATCGCTTGATAATTTGCCAGTGGCCTGACTGTTAAGCCGTTTTGCGCAAGGATTTTTGTATCGGGCCAATCATGGCCTTGAATAGCGTTAAATGGGGCTAAATCTTGTTTCGTTTTTATACCTTTGAAGCGCGGTAAAAACGCCCGTTTAGTGAGTAATGCGCGTTTACCAATATAACCCTTAAACAAAGGGACTGGCACAGCAATGGCTAGGTGTTCACGCTCTGGGCTTGTCATACTCCAAAACACATCGGCCTGCTTTTCATCAAGCATTAGTAAGGTACGTTGTTGATGGGGGTGAACCAACACTTCGTTAATTGCTGCTTGATAATTACTGGCGCGTAAAGCCGCTGCCAGCAATTCATGAAGGTAATAATCGCGTTTATAAAGTGGGCGTTGTTCAATCGCTAAATTGACCACATTTTTAGCTTCTGTGGTAAGGCTGTATCCTAGGCTTAGCAATACTAGGATTGCACTACATAGTCGCTTCATTGTTATTTTGTTTATTGTGTTTTTTTTAAGCTACACCCAGTTAAACAGGGACACAAGTAAAATTAAGCAAACTTAAAATTTCTTCATGAGCGGGCAGATATCGCTTCATCTTTATGGCTGCTTAAACGTACCACTGCGGGGGCTGGTCGGCTACGTTTACATACAAACAAGTGGCTACTCTGATAACGTTTGGCCTCTTTTTTCGCATCAGTTGCCAGCGCTGCGACTTGGTGGCTGTTAATACATAGCTCTAAATCAGGCTTAACTAAACCAATTGATAATGTAAGCAGTGGCACAAACTGCTTTTTACCTTCTCGATTGCTTGCCCAATAACCCCCTTGCTCAATATGTTCTGGTGTGAAAAAGGCCCGAGACTGCAGCTCAAACTTACTAATAATGTTATGGCAAACTTGCTCTGCATCATTTTTATCAAACACCACCATAAAGTCATCACCGCCAATGTGCCCGACAAACCCTTTGCTAGTACTACAGGCCTCGACGATGACTTCAGCAAGTAATTTTATAACGCTGTCACCACTGGCATAACCGTACAGGTCATTGAATTGTTTGAAGTGGTTTAAATCAACGTATGCGAGTGAGAACGGATAGTTATTACGAAGTCTCAGCTCAATTGCTTCGTTAATCGCGACATTACCCGGCAGCATAGTCAGCGGGTTGGCATGTTGTGCATGGCGGATTTTTTCTTCGGTAATGTGTTTTAAGATATTACGCAATGGCGCCAAACCTAAGTATTCACCATTTCGAGTGATCACAATATGGCGTCGAATATCAAACTCAAACTCGGTAATTTGCTGACTCACCGTATCGAGTAACTCGTTTTCGTCAACGATTAACGGCTGTTTATCCATTAAAGAAGTAACTGGCTGCTTATCATAAAGTGCATGGCCATAGGGAGCAGCAAACACTTCAGTGAGTTGATCTCGGTGTAATAAACCAACAGGAATATTGTGCTCTAATACGGCAAGACTAGTTAGCGTTTTATCTTGCTCAAAGATACTGTGGGCATCTTTACAGCGTGTTGTTGATTCAATGCTGGCGTGCTCGACTGCCAACCAACCAATCGCCATAGACTGCTCAAAAGTATTGCTATTGTCTGATGACTCTAAGTGTTTTAAGCAGTGAATATTTATTTCGTAACTTGGCTGTAAGCTCGGCCTTTCAAGTAAAAAGCCTTGTGCATGTTGCACACCTAAGCTTTCGAGTAAACGAAGCTCCTCTGCCCGTTCTATGCCTTCTGCGATAACTTGCGTATTGGTGGCTTTTGCAAGCTCTATAATTGACTTTAAAAACTCTTTTTTAACCACACTCTGATCGCAGTGGTCGATAAAGTAGCGGTCTATTTTTACAAACTCAGGACATAACTCAGACCACTGCTTTAAGCCAGAATAGCCAGCCCCTAAGTCATCAATAGCAATCGAAAAACCTAACTCACGATAATGAGCAATGGTTTTTAACAATAAAAAACCATCATCGACTTTTTCTTGTTCTGTAACCTCAATAACGACCCGATTGGTTGCAAGGCCAAAGTGTTCAACTAGGTGTAATGTTTCACCTGTAGGGTGGCAAGGGTCGAGTAAGGTTTTAGGGCTTACATTTAAGAATAACTTGCCTTGTAAATTGAGTTTCACAAAGTTCTCAATTGCTCTACTGCGGCAAAGTAGCTCCAATTCAGAGATCTTATGGCAAGCAATTGCTGCGCTGAATAATGCACTCGGCATTTCTAATTCAGACCCTTTTGGGCCGCGGCTTAATGCCTCATAACCCAAAATATGTTGATTAGAAATATCAAAGATAGGTTGAAACAAGGTTTCAATTGCACTGTTATCTAAGATCTGCTGTAGTTGTGCGTTCACCTTACACCTAGCGTTAGTAATACAAATAGGTGGGTAAATTATCAACCTTGTATGACAATTTTATGGCAAGGCTATGACGAGTGCAGACTACTCAATAGCGGTGATGAGCTCAAGTTGCTTAATGCGGGCAAAACTATCAGTCATTTTTAATTTAGCATTTTGGTAATCACTCGTAGCTAAATCAGCTTGTTGCGCTAATTTATAAACTGCAAGTGGATTAAGTAATAACTGCTGTGCGTGATAACAGCTTGGCGCCGCAAACTCAGGTAGTTCAGGCTCTACATTAATTGTCATTTCATTCTGCAATGCATCTGCGTCATCACTTTGTTGTTGAAACTCTGTTGCGTCTGCCAGCGCATGCAAACTTGCCTCACACTCTGGCAATTGTGCTTTTAGGTTTAAAAACAAACCTGTTGATGAAGTAATTAACTTGAACGTCAGGTCTTGTAATTGCTGAGCAGTTGATTGATTTTGTAGTGCTTCTACGACTTGCCAAGCCAACCCTTTATAGCTGTCAAACTGCTGCTGAAGTGTTACCTCAGGTATTTGCTGCACATCAGTCTGTTCTGGCTCAGGCTTATCGTCACAAGCACTGAGCATTAAAAGTATAAACACGCTAAACATCAGGTGTTTCATAATGTCTCCCATAAAAAAACCGCCCTAATTAGGGCGGTTTCTTTTTGTATCACTTATTAAGGCATAGGATCGAGATCCGCGCCTTCTTTTTCAATTACTTCAGGAATTAAGTCTTCTTTACTTACACCCATTGCAATTGCTACAGCTGAAGCAACATAAACAGATGAATAAGTACCGATGAACACACCAAACAGTAATGCGGTTGCGAAACCGTGGATCGTTTGACCACCCCAGCCAAATAACGCAATCAATACTAGGATAGTGGTGATTGATGTTACTAGGGTACGGTTTAACGTTTGCGTTAATGAAATATCGATAATTTCAATCGTGTCATCAATGCGCACTTTACGGAAGTTTTCACGGATACGGTCAGATACAACGATGGTATCGTTGAGTGAGTAACCTATTACCGCCAAAATCGCCGCAAGAATCGTTAAGTCAAACTCTAGGCCAAGTACAGAGAATAAGCCTAGTGTGATGATAACGTCGTGTAATAGTGCTGATACAGCACCTACCGCAAAACGCCATTCAAAACGAAACGCAACGTAAATTAAGATACAGATAAGCGCAGTTAACATGGCAAGGCCACCCTGCTCTTTTAGATCTTCACCAACACTTGGGCCAACAAATTCGATACGACGCATTTCTACTGTCGACTCAACTTTTTGTAATGCCGTAATGATTTGGTTGCCAATTACTTCTGCTTTTACGCCAGCACCTTGCGGAGCAAGACGCACTAGAATTTCTTTACTTGAGCCAAACAGTTGCACTGAGAAATCTTCAAAGCCACTTTCAGTGATTGCATCACGTACTTCTTTAAGATCAGGTGCTTGTGTAAAGCCTACCTCAACAGCGGTACCGCCAGTGAAGTCGAGACCAAAATTTAAGCCTTTAGTAAAAAACGACACGAAAGAAGCCAAAATCAACAAAGTTGATAATGTCATGGCAAACTTTCTTAACTTCATAAACGGGAGTGTTTTACCACCGAGTTTTAAAATTTGCATGCTGACTCCTAAATCGACAACTTATCAATACGCTTACCGCCAATGAACAAGTTGATTACCGCACGGGTACCAACAATGGCTGTAAACATAGAGGTGATAATACCAATCGCTAGCGTTACTGCGAAACCAGCAATAGGACCTGTACCCACTGCAAATAGAATCACTGCTGCGATAAGCGTTGTGATGTTAGCATCTAAAATGGTGCTAAACGCGCTGTCGTAACCAAAATGAACGGCTTGTTGTGGACTACGGCCATCAGCAAGTTCTTCACGAATACGTTCGAAGATAAGTACATTGGCATCAACCGCCATACCTACGGTTAATACGATACCTGCAATACCCGGTAACGTTAACGCAGCACCCGGAATAAGCGACATCACACCAACAATTAATACTAGGTTGGCACCCAGAGCGATATTCGCCACCATGCCGAAACCTTTGTAATAAATAAGCATAAATACCAGTACAAACACGAAACCAAGCACAACGGCAGTCATACCCGCTTCGATGTTCTCTTGACCTAGGCTTGGACCTACCGTACGCTCTTCAACGATTTGAATTGGCGCAACCAGTGCACCAGCACGAAGTAATAGGCTAAGGTTATGTGCTTCAGCTGGGTTATCGATACCTGTAATACGGAATGAACGGTCAAGACGCGCTTGAATGGTCGCCACGTTAATCACTTCTTCCACTTTAATTGGCGGAAGTGCTTTACCGTTTTCATCTGTTTTACCTGATGGCTTGTATTCGATAAATACTGTAGCCATGCGTTTACCGATAGCACGCTTAGTGAACGCATTCATTTTTGCGCCACCTTTGCTATCTAGCGTAATACTAACTTGTGGACGTTGATACTCATCCATACCTGATTGCGCGCCAGTGATGTGGCTACCTTCAAGAATGATGCGCTGCTTAAGAACCACTGGGTAACCTTCACGCGCCATGATCATTTCTGTACCAGGCGGTAAACGGCCTTGAAGCGCTGCACTTGCATCTGCGTTTTCGTCAACTTCACGGAACTCTAGAGTTGCTGTTGCACCTAGAATCTCTTTAGCACGCGCTGTATCTTGTACACCCGGAAGTTGCACGATGATACGTTCAGCACCTTGGCGCTGTACGTTAGGCTCTGCAACACCGATTTGGTTAATACGGTTACGGATAATTGTTTCGTTTTGCTTGATAGCGTAGTCACGAATTTCTTTTAGCTTTTGCTCGCTCATGCTCACGTAAAAAGCATTGTCGCTGCTGCTATCATCAATGTAAACGTTTAATGGGTAACGAGTTGATAAGAAACGCTCTGCTGCGCTTTTATCTTCTTCGTTACGCATTTCAACACGTAATCGCTCGCTGTTCGCTACGCGGCGAATGGTGCGATAACGCAGTTTTTCTTCACGTAAGTCACTTTTGAAATCTTGTTCCATTTGCTCAAGCTGAGTATCAACCGCCGTCGCCATGTCGATTTCCATAGTAAAGTGAACACCACCGCTTAAATCTAGGCCTAGTTTCATTGGGTTACCACCCAGTGACTTTAACCACTCTGGTTGAGCAGGTGCCATATTGATTGCAGAGATATAATCTTCACTAAGGGAATCACGCAGTAGATCTTGCGCTTTTAGTTGGTCTTCAACATTCTTAAAACGAACGAGGATTTGTCCATCTTCAAGTTTGCTTGATTTAACAGTAACGTTATGTTCTTTGAAAGTCGCATTTACTTTATCGAGTACGCTGAGGTCAGCATCAGTACCTTTAGTGCCCGATACTTGTATGGCCGGGTCTCGGCCATACAAGTTAGGAGAGGCATATAAAATACCAACGACTAACACTACAAGAACAAGTAAATACTTCCATAATGGAAACTTGTTTAACACGTGTGAGTCCTTATTTTTATTGTTATAGCGACTTCATAGTGCCTTTTGGCAATACTGCAGAAACAGCTGATTTTTGTACTGTTACTTCTGCTTGGTCGTTTAATGAAATCACGATGAAGTCTTTGTCATCAGCGATTTTAGCAATCTTACCTACTAAACCACCTTGCGTTAGTACTTCGTCGCCTTTAGCCATTGCGCTCATTAGGGCTTTATGCTCTTTTACACGCTTAGCTTGTGGACGGTAGATTAAGAAATAAAATACCAGACCGAAAATACCCAACATGATTAGCATTTCCATGCCACCACCCGCTGGTGCTGCACCTGCCGCACTTGCGTGGGCGTTTGAGATGAATAAACTCATTTCACTTCCTCTTTAATTTTTCTAAAAATTTAATCTGATGTATCTGCAAGCTCTGGCACTTCTTGGCCGCGGCGTGCATAAAAATCTGCAACAAATTCGTCTAGTTTGCCATTACTGATGGCATTACGTAAGCCTTCCATCACGCGTTGATAATAACGTAAGTTGTGAATCGTGTTTAGACGTGCGCCTAAGATTTCATTACATTTATCAAGATGATGCAAGTATGCACGTGAATAGTTTTTACACGTATGACAATCACACTCAGGATCCAATGGACCGGTGTCTGTTTTATGTACTGCATTACGAATTTTAACAATGCCGCCAGTTACGAATAAATGACCATTACGTGCGTTACGCGTAGGCATCACACAGTCAAACATATCGATACCACGGCGAACTGCTTCAACTAAGTCTTCTGGTTTACCAACGCCCATTAAGTAACGAGGCTTGTCTTCAGGCATTTTGTAAGCACAGTGGTCAAGAATGTTGATCATCTCGTTTTTCGGCTCACCAACCGATAAACCACCTAATGCATAACCATCAAAGCCGATTTCTTCTAGGCCATTTTGCGATTGTGCACGAAGCTCAGGGTACATACCACCTTGGATAATACCAAACAGCGCAGCTGGGTTATCACCATGACCTTCTTTTGAGCGTTTAGCCCAGCGAAGTGACAACTCCATAGAATCTTTCGCTTCTTTTTCAGTCGCAGGGTATGGCGTACATTCGTCAAAGATCATCACGATGTCAGAGCCTAGATCACGCTGAACTTGCATCGCTTTTTCTGGCGAAAGCATGATTTTTTCACCATTAACGGGTGAACTGAACATCACGCCTTCTTCAGTGATTTTACGCATTGCGCCTAAGCTGAATACTTGGAAACCGCCTGAATCAGTTAGAATTGGACGATCCCAATTCATAAAGTCGTGTAAATCGCCGTGCTGCTTAATGATTTCTGTGCCAGGACGCAGCATTAAGTGGAAAGTGTTACCTAGGCAAATTTGTGCACCAGTATCTTTCACTTCGTCAGGCGTCATACCTTTTACAGTACCGTAAGTACCTACCGGCATAAATGCTGGCGTTTCTACAACACCACGTTCAAAAATCAAGCGGCCGCGGCGCGCTTTACCGTCAGTGCGGTCTAATTCAAATTTCATATTATCCTCAGTGTCGGAAAAACAGTCCAACAAGCTATAATTTAACCGCTCGATTCTACCCTGTTTGCAGGTTTATTACTATTAATTGAGCTAAATTCGAAAATAAAAAGCCCAGTTCAAAAACTGGGCTTTTTAACGTTATTTGCGCGTTAAGAACATCGCATCACCATAACTAAAGAAGCGATACTTCTGCTCAATAGCCGTATGGTAAGCCCCCATTATGTTCTCTTGGCCTGCAAAGGCACTTACTAACATGATTAACGTTGATTCAGGTAAATGGAAGTTTGTCACCATGGCATCAACCACATTGAACTGATAACCCGGATAAATAAAGATATCGGTATCGCCAAAGTAAGTATCTAGTTTGCCGCCGTGCACTTTAGCTGCTGACTCTAATGAGCGGACTGATGTAGTCCCTACAGCGATTACACGACCACCTTTTGCTTTCGTTTCGGCTACCGCTTTAACCACTTCATCTGGTACTTCGATGTACTCTGAGTGCATAACATGCTCATCAACTGAGTCAACGCGCACAGGCTGGAATGTACCAGCGCCCACGTGCAAGGTCACAAAGGCCATGTTAATGCCCTTGTCTTTTAAGGCTGCCATTAATTTATCATCAAAATGCAGGCCAGCTGTTGGCGCGGCTACGGCACCTGGCTTTTCACCATAAACAGTTTGATAACGCTCACGATCTGACTCATTATCAGGGCGGTCAATATAGGGAGGTAATGGCATGTGACCGATCTCGTTTAAGATATCGAGTACATTTTCGTCTTTGGCAAATTCAAGCTCAAAAAGCTCGCCATGACGCGCAACCATGGTTGCTTCTGCTTTACCTTCTAGAATGATTTTTGAGCCTGGTTTTGGCGATTTACTAGCTCGTACATGCGCAAGCACACGGTGTTCGTCAAGTACACGCTCTACTAACACCTCAAGCTTACCGCCTGATTCTTTTTGCCCAAACATGCGAGCAGGGATCACTTTGGTGTTATTAAAAACTAATAAGTCATTTTCATTAACGAGCGATAAAATATCACTAAATACTTTATGCTCAACTTGCCCTGATGGGCCATCAAGCGTCAGTAAACGACTGCTAGTTCGATCTGCTTTCGGAAAACGAGCAATTAATTCATCAGGAAGGTCAAAGCTAAAATCAGCTACGCGCATAGAGCATATCTCTCATTAATAAAAACGCGCCAAGTTTACTCTGATACGTCCACTACCTCAAGCAAAGCCCTAGACCAAGTGAATGGCCGTTTACAGGTTTACAGACTTAAGTACTTATTAACCGCTTTTAGGTAAAGTTTGCTTGTAGATTAGGCAAAATGTCATTATTCTAGCCTATTCAATAAACATGGGTTAGGTAAGAGGTAGTAGCGCCATGGCAAAGCAGTTGAAACTGCTAATTTTAAACGCAAGCGTTGCTGAGCGTGAAACAATTAAGACCACATTAAACAAACTTAATGTCTTCACGTTTATCGAAGCCAGTGACTCTCAAGATGCGCTAAAAATTCTTAAAAGCCACCCAGTGGATATTATCATTACCGGTCTTGAGGTTGGTAAGATTGATGGTTGGCGTTTTTCGCGCATGATCCGTTCAGGGTTATTAAAAACACCAAAAAACACACCTATTTTACTTACTCCACCAATTTATTGTGAACGTATAGCCGAAACCACGGCTCGCAGCTATGGCATTGATGCCGTATTGCCATTTGAACGCCAAGATATGCTGCCGCAAATGCTAGCCAACGTGTTATCAACCCATCTTGAAAAAAGTAGCCGCCTCAATTTATTGCTACTTGAAACCGATAGTCGCAAAGCAAAAGATATTAGCGAGCAGCTTAAACTCAGTTTTGCTATTACTCACACCACGTCTACAAAAGCGACGCTAGCTACTTTTTTACAACAAAAATTTGCCATTGTATTGATTGACGCCACCGAGTCTCATTCTGATACCGCAGCTGGGTTAATTAGCGAAATATTACAACACAACCCAAAACAGGCGATTGTAACCATCATTGATAACAATGATGCAGATTACGCGGAGCAGTTGTTACTTTCTGGCGTTACTGATTTTATTCGCGCCCCTTACGATCACTCGTTATTAAGCAAAGTGTGTGACCACGCTGCTCGTCGTGAAGATTTCATGGTGAGCTACGCAGAGTTTGCACAAAAAGTAGAACAACTAAGCCAAAGTCAAAGCCGTTATAAAGAGCTGTTTTCTGCCCACCAACGTATTTTATTACACCTAAATACGGTGGTACTTGAGTTTAACCAAGAGGGTAATATTCGCTTTATTAACCCAGCTTGGGAGCATTTAACGGGCTATGGCATAAAATCTAGTTTAGCAAAGTCACTAACAGACTTTTGCTTACCGGAGTGCAAAACAAAGCTACAAGATACCATTCAGCGTATTTTGCTTGGTGGTGAGCAACAGCAACAGGTAGAGATCCAGCTAAAACATAAAAATGGTAATGCCATTTGGGTTGAATGTCGCTTACAACTAATAAAAAATAGCCAAAACTCAGCGACTATTACCGCCACTATCGATAACATTCATGAGCGTAAACAGGCAGAGCTACAACTTCGTCATTTAGCCTTGCACGATACGCTCACAGAGCTGCATAACCGTTATTACTTTGACCAACAATTACAACGTATTTGTAAGGCCAAGTACACCAGTAAAGATACCGAGCATGCGCTGATTTATATCGACTTAGATCACTTTAAAATTATCAACGACAGTAAAGGTCACCAACAAGGCGACATCGTTCTAAAAGAAGTTGCTCAGTTATTTACAGCGAATATCAGTGATGAGCACTTGGTGTGCCGCATCGGTGGTGATGAATTTGCCGTGATCTTAAAAAATACTAACTTACTCGATGCACACTTGGTGGCAGAAAGTATTTGTATGGCGATTGAAAAGCACCGTTTTCATTCAGAAGGCCAAGAGTACTCAATTAGCTGTTCAATTGGTTTAACACAAATCACTGAGCAAAATAACGACCCAAGTGAATGTTTAAAACAAGCTGATATCGCTCTTTATGTAGCAAAAAGCTTAGGCCGCAACTTAGTACACTGTTATTCAAAAGAAGATAGTCATCACAATAGTTTACAAGCCGGTCTTGAATGGGGTCATAGCATTCGCCAAGCATTACAACATGATGCTATCGAACTGCACTATCAACCGATTTGGGACTTTAAACGCGGCCACGTCGCCTACTTTGAAGCGCTATTACGCTTAAAGCTTGATAATGAACTCATCTACCCTAATCAGTTTATTCCTGCTTTAGAGCTTCTAAACGATACTTTCTTGATGGACCAATGTGTTATTCGTAATGCCATTAAGAGCGTTGCCGAGTACCCAGAGCTTAATCAAGTCGCAATTAACTTATCAGCACAGTCGTTTTTAGATGAACGCTTACTGCCTCATATAGAGTCGAGCTTAAAAGAATATGCTGTTGAACCAACACGTATCATTTTTGAGATCACAGAGTCTGCGAGTATTAATAACCTCGTTGCAACCCGTGCCATGATCGAGCGTTTGAACGGCTTAGGGTGTCACTTCTCAATTGATGACTTTGGTACAGGCTTTAGTACCTTCAACTACCTTAAACAATTACCGGCTCAACATGTAAAAATTGATGGTTCATTTGTTCGCGACATGCTGAACGACCCAATCGATTTAGCGCTGGTAAAAGCAATTAATGATATTAGCCGTTCCCTTGATAAACGATCTGTTGCTGAATATGTTGAAAATCAAGAGATATTTTTAGCGCTAAAAGATATCGGCGTAGATTATGGGCAAGGTTACTTCATTGCTCGCCCGATGCCTGTTGAAAAAATAACGGCTGAACTTAAAAAAATATCTGAAAATAATCTGTTTAACTAACAATTATCTAGCCTATTTAGAGCAAAGCTTGATACATTTTTAAACATTTTTTCTAAGAAATTTTGCTTCCATACTGACAATACTCATCTATACTTAAATCCACAGCAAGATTAAATGTCGTGCTTTTATAGTGATTATCTATAATAAACATGACATTACTTATTATATTAAACATACTAAGCATAACTTAACATCGTTAAGTCCATGTATTGGCGGTATAATGGAGAAAAGTGATGACACAACTAATCGTTTTGTTGCTGATTGTAAATCTAGGGATAGCGTATCAATGTTACCGTAATGCGAGCTTAAAAGGGTATCCGGTAAAAACCTTTACAGGGTTAGGTTTAGTACCTTACTTTAACTTAGTCGTGTGGGTTTACTTGTTGTTTTTACCCGACTTAAAACCATTTTCAATGAATGAAAAGCAGCCACTTTAGGCTGCTTTTTTAGTTGGGAGAATTTAAAAACTATAACTTGATGCTTTTTCGAGTAATTGCGCGGCTTTTATATCGCCAACCACACACTTTTTAATGTCAGACTTTTTAAACACTTTTACTTGTTCAGTTTTACCTTCGCTAACACCACGGATGATAAAGCTCACATGTTCATCGTTAGGTAAACTTCTTAAACCGCTACCATAATCACATAGAGTCAGAGATAAGCTTTTATCTACTTGCTGTGCTAGGGCTGCTAGCTGTTGCTTTTGCTCTTTTACGCGGGCTTGTTTTTTCTCAGCTAACTCTTTGCGCATTTGCTGCTGCTTTTGTGATAACTTTAGCTGTTGCTTTTCAAGCTCTTTAATCGATGCTTGTAATGCTTGTTTACGTTTTTCGAGCTCTTGCTCTTTGGCATCTTTATCGTGACGACGATCAAATTCAAGGTCGCGCTTTTCACGCTCAAGATCACGAATTTCACGACTTACATCGCGCTCTTGCTCAGCGACTTCACGTACTCGCTCAGCGCTTTCGCGCATCACTTCCATAGCCTGCTGGTAGGCTTCTTGCGTTTTCACGACTACTGCATCGCTGATCACTTGCACATGTTCGCCTAACACTTCGATTTCAGTTAGTTCTTCAAAATCGATATCTGGCATGGGTGGCAGCGGCGCACCGGGTACAGAGGCAAACACGGTAGACCAGCGTGAACTACCTCGTACATCAAAGCTAAACACCACACCTTGATGCTGCAAATAACTCGAAGACACATTTCTTACCTTGTTATCGGTATCTTGTTTTAACGCCGCAGTGAGGATTTTTTCCATAATCCCGACTTCACGCTGAATTTTATCTAATTCATCACTTGCTTGTGCCTGTAAGCTTACTGCTGTGCAAAGCAATAAGGCTGCCGTAGTTGATTTGTATTTTGACATCTTAATACTCCAAATTGTTGGCAACGGTTGGCAATGGTCCGCCTTCCACTTGCTCTGCTAAATCATTTAACTGCATACGTAAGTACGCTTGGTCTTGGGCACGCTGTGTTTTGATATAAGCCAGCACGCTGGCAATATCTTCTTGGCGCTCTACTCGCCCGGTTTTAATCGCTTCTTTGGCCAGTTGGTACATCTGCTGTTGCTGCACTTCGTTTTGCGCAGTAATGATATTTTGTAACTGATCAATTTGCTTTTGTTGTGACTCTAATAAATTGGTTTGCTTGGCCACTTGCTCTAGTAACTGCTGGTTTCCTTGCTGTGGATTACTAACAAAAACCCATGCGCAAAATACTATTGACGCAGCCACTGCCCACACCCCAGCACCAAAAAACAGACTTTGTTTTTGTACTTTGGGCATCGTAGATTCTCGATCCCAATTTGGTACGGGTACCGTTTCATAATGTTGACTTTGTTGTTGCCACTGCATTGCATTGTTCATCATTGATGCATACTCAGCATTGGCTTGTAGCAACGCAATTTGCTCTTCAGTGAGGCTTTCGCCCTCTAACCATGCGGTAAATAATGAATCTAAATTAGCCATCTACGGCCTCCAAATGCACTTTTAACTTGCCTAGAGCACTGTATAGTCTTGATTTAGCTGTATTGGTTGAAATACCTAATTGCTCAGCGATTTCTTCAAATGTACAGTACTGAAAAAACTTTAACTCCACCACCAAGCGTTGCTCCCAGGGTAAATTGTTCATCATTGCTTTGAGTTCATGATGCTGCTCAGATTGCAGTTGATTCGTTTCTAACTCACTATGCTCGCAGCTTTCTTCAGGTATACCATCTAAACCTTGATGCAACTTACGACGACGATAATATTCAACACTGCGCCGGTGCACAATTTGATAGAGCCAAGTATTAAAACTCGATTCACCACGAAAGCTCGGTAAGCTTTTATAAACAGAAATAAACACTTCTTGCATTAAATCCATTGCATCATCAGGGTGACTTAACATCCTTAGGCAATAGTTATATACCTGTGTTTCGTGCTGCTTGACTAATTTCAACCACGCCCGTTTATTGCCCTGTTGCGCTTTAGCAATTAGTGTCTCAAGTGATTGAAAAAACACGTTAGCCTCGTCATCTGATCTGCCTTTAATGGTTTTGTTATTATGTTAGTCGAGGGAAGGAAAAAAATAGTTTGCTTAAATAACAAAAAACCCCAAATATTTTTTATTTGGGGTTTTTTATTATTTATTCGTTGTCACACTGACCGTCTAAGCTACATTGCTTATTGAGAAACAGCTCTAGCTGCTGACTAAACAGCCTAAAGTCTCTGATCCGGCCCGTGGTTTTACGCCACACGATACCAATATCTCGGTATGCATCATTTTGCGATGGTGTTGCGACCATCTCTTTTTTATCTAAAATGCCCGCATTGATAGCCATTTGTGGTAAAAAAGTAACACCAAGCTGGTGTTCAACCATACTTAATAGCGTATGTAAGCTTGCCGCTTCAAATGGGTTAATACAACTTGAGCGATTCAAGTGGCAAGCACTTAGTGCATGGCCAGTCATGCAGTGCTCACGTTCTAGTAAGAACACACTCGCATCCGGTAAAAGATTAAAATCTTCCACACCATCTGCTGGAGTATAATCTTTATGATGCACTAGGCTGAAGTGGTCTTTAGCAAGTACTTGTGTATGAAACTTTTCAGTGTCATACGGTAAAGCCAGCAATGCCATATCAATTTGCCCATGTTCAAGTTTGTCGAGCAGTTTGTCACTGGTGTCTTCAACTAGCACTAGCTCTAACTCGGTAAAGGTCTGTTTGCAGAAATGATATAAAGGTGCAGCAATAAAGCTGGCAATCGTCGGGATCACACCAAGCGTGAGAGTGCCACTCAAAGGCGTTAAAAAACTCTTTGTCAGCTCTTTAAGGCTAAGGGTGTCGTCAATAATCTTACGTGCTTTTTCGACAACCTCTTCACCAATTGCGGTAAACATTAAGCTGCGGTTTTCACGCTCTATAAGTTGGCAACCTAAGGTTTCTTCTAAGTTTTGAATTGCACTACTTAAGGTTGATTGACCGATAAAACAGGCGCTTGCTGCGCGGCCAAAGTGTTGATGTTGGTGGACTGCTAATAAATACTGTAGTTGTTTAATACTTGGTAAGTTATTCATTCTCTACCTGCAAATAAAAAGACCCCAATACCTAAGGCATTGAGATCTTTTCAAGCTAAAAGTCTTTTAGTACTTTTTATACCCCGAAGGCAGTTCTCAGTACATAGAAAATAACAATAGCAAGGGCTGCGCCAACTGGCAATGTAATTACCCAAGAAACTACAATGTTTCTTACAACACCCATGTTAAGAGCCGCAATACCGCGTGCCATACCAACACCTAGTACCGCACCTACAAGTGTTTGCGTAGTAGAAATAGGTAAACCAGTACCTGATGCGATAACAACTGTTGAAGCAGCAGCAAGTTCAGCAGCAAAACCACGGCTTGGTGTTAAGTGTGTGATACCTTCACCGATGGTCTTAATTACCTTCTTACCTAAGATAGCAAGACCAGCAACAATACCTAAACCACCTAGTGGTAAAATCCACCATGCGATAGCCGCTTTCTTAGCGATTTCACCGTTGTGCTCAACAATGTTTACAACAGCAGCTAATGGACCAATCGCGTTAGCAACGTCGTTTGAACCGTGTGCGAATGCCATACAACATGCTGTTAGTACCATAAGTACTGCGAACACTTTCTCAACGTTGTTGAACTGCATTTTCTTATCAGCTTTAGGATCGATTTTAAGGCGAGCAATCGCAATCTTACCGATGATAGCAACTACAACAGCAATCGCGATAGAAAGCGCATAACCTTCAACAGCACCTAAGTTAATACCGATATGCTTCAAGCCTTTCTTGATTGTTACAAGTGACATGATGAAGCCCGCTAGACCCATATAGATAGGTACGAAACGCTTAGCATTTTTAAGTGGTGCATCAGTGTCAAAAATTAGCTTTTGCGCACTCATGAAAATCAAATAAGCAATAAAACCAGAGATAGCAGGGGTAACAATCCAGCTACCTACGATACCCATTACCTTGTTCCATTGGATTGCTTCACTACCTACTGCAACCAATGCGAAACCAATGATGGCACCAATAATTGAGTGGGTCGTAGATACTGGCCAGCCTAAGAAAGAGGCAATTAATAACCAGCTACCTGCAGCGAATAATGCTGCAATCATACCGAGTATCATTAACTCAGGTATGTCCATAAATGGCGTGGCATCGATAATCCCTTTACGGATTGTAGATGTAACCTCACCACCGGCAAGGTATGCGCCAGCGAACTCAAACACCATCGCGATGATGATTGCTTGTTTAATTGTAAGTGCTTTTGAGCCTACTGATGTACCCATCGCATTGGCAACGTCATTTGCACCAATACCATAAGCCATAAAGAAACCGACTGCGGCGGCAGTTAAAACCAATAACGTGCCGTAATTTGCAATGATATCCATTGTGTGAACCTTTAATTTTTTTCGTGTTTGAACTGATTTTTAATTAACGAGCTAACATCAGCTCAAGACGAGAACCTACGCGCTCTGCAATATCTGCAAGCTCGCCCACCCACTCAATGATCTTGTATAAGAACATCACGTCAACAGGGTTAAGTTCATTTTCGATGGCGCGCAATTGACGGCGAATTTTGATCTGCATGTCATCCGTGTCTTGTTCAATAGCGTCCAATTCAACGAGCATTTTTTCAACTAAAGTCACTTCGCGACCTTTGAAGCCCGTTTCAAGCAGCTCATCTAGCTCATTGATTGCTTTTGACGCTTGTTTAGTCGCATCAACACAACGAATTACATAAGCAAGGAAATCTGTTTGGATTTCGGTAGGTATGATCATCTCACGACCAACTACACGACCTGCGATATCTTTTGCTTTATTAGCAATTTTGTCTTGTTGAGTAACAAGCTCTAGCAAATCGGTACGCTCAACTGGCATAAATAAGCCACGAGGTAGTTGAAGGCGGATGTTACGTTTCATTTCATCAGCTTCACGCTCTAAATTACGAATGTTTAAACGGATTTCTTCCGCTTCTTGCCATTCTTCTTTAAACACGTGATTAAAGAAAGGGATCAATGCTTTACTTGCTTGATGTACTTTCTTAATGTGATCTTCCATAGGCTTAATAGGTGATTTAGCAAAAACCCCTAAAAATGCATTTGTAGGCATAACTGACCCTTTATAAATTAGTATGCTTTGGCAGCTGCGAATTTTACAGCATTGTGTTCGATTGTGAACGCTTTTTCTGCCTTACATCAGCAATAAAACACAAAGCGGCCCTAGGGCCGCTCGATTTAATAATGAAAAGTAGCGGCTTAATTACAGCGACTTTTCTATATCTGCTTGAGATGTATGACGAATATCTTTACCGTTTACAAAATAGATGATGTATTCAGCAATATTTTGGCAGCGATCGCCAATACGCTCTAATGAACGTACTGACCACACTAAATCCATAATTTTCGGAATTGAACGTGGATCTTCCATCATATATGTCATGATTTGACGAGTAATTGCTTCGTATTCACGATCAACTTTAGCGTCTTCTTTATGTACTTCAAACGCACATTGCACATCCATACGTGCAAATGCATCAAGTACATCATGAAGCATTTTTGATACTAGACGCCCCATGTTTTCAATGTTTACCAGTAAGTCTTGCTGATCTTTAGTAAATGAGTCTAGCGCAACTTTAGCAATACGCTCAGCTTCATCACCAATACGCTCTAAGTCGGCAATTGTTTTTGCAATGGCAATGACAAGACGTAAGTCACTCGCTGCCGGCTGACGACGAGCGATAATGCGTGTACATTCTTCATCGATGTTCACTTCCATTGCATTTACTTTATAGTCGTTTTCACGAACTTTTTGTGCAAGATCTGCATCACCATTGCTAACAGCATCCAGTGCACTGTTTAATTGTTGTTCAACTAAACCACCCATGTTTAATACATGGTTACGCACATTTTCAAGCTCTTCATTAAAGCGGCCCGAAATGTGTTTATTGATATTATGTTCCATTGTCTACCTCTATAAATTTCGTTTACGGTACCAAGTAACTTTATTAACTAACCGTAACGGCCTGTAATGTAGTCTTCTGTCTTCTTCTTGCTTGGTGTTGTAAATAACGTATTGGTATCTGAATACTCAATCAACTCACCCATGTACATAAACGCAGTTTGGTCGGATACACGAGCAGCCTGTTGCATGTTGTGAGTAACGATTACCACGGTAAACTTATTCTTTAAGTCGTTAATTAGCTCTTCGATAACTAAAGTAGAAATTGGATCTAGTGCCGATGTAGGCTCATCCAGAAGTAGTACTTCAGGCTCGATAGCAATTGAGCGAGCAATTACAAGACGCTGTTGCTGACCACCCGATAGGCCAAATGCACTATCGTGTAAACGGTCTTTAACTTCATCCCATAACGCCGCGCCACGTAAAGATTGTTCAACCACTTCGTCTAGTTTACGCTTTTCTTTAATACCTTGTAAGCGTAGGCCATAAACGACATTTTCGTAGATTGATTTTGGAAATGGATTAGGACGTTGGAATACCATCCCAACATTTCTTCGTAATGCAGCAACATCTACATTCTTATCATAGATATTGTGACCATGTAGTAAGATCTCACCCTCGATACGACAGCTATCAACAAGGTCGTTCATACGGTTTATACAACGTAAAAGTGTTGATTTACCACAACCCGATGGACCGATAAATGCTGTTACCTGACCTTTCGGGATGTTCATATTTACGCCGCTAAGGGCTTGTTTATCACCGTAGTATAGATCTAAGTTTTTAATCTCTAACGCTGTTTGCTCTGCAGTTAGGTTATCTAAATCTAGCTTTGCCGCGCTTTTCGCTTGGTTTACTTGTGGTGCAACTGTAATCATCTCTGTCTACCTATAAAAATTCTGTATTAATGCTCAAGAGCTCTAAACTTTTCGCGTAAGTGGTTACGAATACCAATCGCGGTGATATTCAGGGCGATAATTACTGATACCAGTAAGAATGCCGTGGCATATACCAGCGGACGTGCCGCTTCTACGTTAGGGCTTTGGAAACCAACATCGTAAATGTGGAAACCTAAGTGCATAAATTTTCTATCTAAATGTATGTATGGGAAGTTACCATCAAGAGGCAGTGTTGGTGCCATCTTAACAACACCAACAAGCATGAGTGGTGCTACTTCACCGGCTGCACGTGCAACCGCTAAGATTAAACCTGTCATAATCGCTGGGCTTGCCATCGGAATGATGATGCGCCATAGCGTTTCTGCTTTTGTTGCGCCAAGTGCTAATGAACCATGACGAACCGTACTTGGTATACGTGATAAACCTTCTTCTGTCGAAACAATAACAACAGGCAGCGTTAAAATTGCGAGCGTTAATGCAGACCAAATCACACCTGGCGTACCAAATACTGGGCTTGGCGACGACTCAGGGTAGAATAATTGGTCAATGCTGCCACCGAGCATGTATACAAAGAAACCTAGGCCAAATACACCGTATACAATCGAAGGTACACCCGCAAGGTTGATTACCGCGATACGGATCATCTTAGTCACGGCATTTTTTGCTGCGTATTCATGCAAGTAAATCGCTGCAACCACACCAAATGGCGTCACAATCACTGCCATTAGTAATACCATGAATACCGTACCGAAAATTGCCGGGAATACGCCACCTTCAGTGTTTGCTTCACGTGGGTCATCCGCTACAAACTTACCAAGTTGTACAAAATAGTGACCAAGCTTAGCAAAGAAGCCCATGTCATTAGGGAACCACACATCAAGAACTTGATACAGAGGTAAAGTAACCACTTCACCGCGCATGTCTCTCACAGTTACTTGGTCACGCTTTGCTTCTTTACGAAGTGCAAATAACTGCTTTTCTAACACTGTGTATTCAGCACGTAACTCAGCACGAGTTTGTGCAAGCTCAGCAACACGCTCATCGGTTAGTTCGTTATCAAGCTGGTATGCTTTTTCTTTTAAGCGTAAACGCTCAAGTTCATAGTTAATATGACCAATATCACCATTTTGTAAGTCTAACGCTTGGTCATTCAGGTCAACAGCACGCTCTACAAGATCATAAAGCACATCGATTTTGTTATCTGTGATAACTTCACCGTCTTTAATAACCTGCTCAACATAACCGTAAAAGTTACCGTTTTTGCTACGTTCGAATACTGCAAGCTCTGCTGGCGCAGTACGCGATGTAATGTCTGTCTCTAGTACCCAACGGAAATCGAGATCAACATACTCACGGTTACCGGTTTTGATCAGTAAGCGCTCTAGCTGCTCTTTGTCGTAATGAGATAAATCAACGCCCGTCGCCTCAATACGAGATTTTGCAACTAGTTCGCGGTCATAAATTTCACCGATCACTGTTTGTTTTGCAACAGAGCCTTGCAGCTCAAATTGCACTACTTCTGATGGCCAGAAAAAGCTTAAACCTTTCCAAGCAATCATGGCTAGTAAGCCAAGAACCGAGATTAAACTGATGCTTACCGCACCGCCGGTCATCCAAATCCAAGGAGAACCAGACTTAAACCACTGCTTTACCATGTCGTGTCTCTCCACCTACATTGAACTATATTTTTCACGCAGTTGCTGACGAACAAATTCAGCCACTGTGTTGAAAACGAATGTGAATATGAATAATACAAATGCTGCTAAGAATAGGATGCGATAATGCGAGCTACCTACCTCAGACTCTGGCATTTCTACCGCGATATTCGCTGCAAGTGTTCTCATACCCTGGAAGATACTCCAGTCCATAATAGGTGTATTACCTGTTGCCATTAGTACAATCATTGTTTCACCTACCGCACGACCTAGGCCCATCATTACTGCTGAGAAGATACCCGGGCTTGCTGTTAGTAGTACTACGCGAACCAATGTTTGCCATTGCGTTGCACCAAGTGCTAATGAACCGTTTGATAAGTGCTTAGGAACACTGAATACCGCATCTTCCGCAATTGAGAAGATAGTTGGGATAACAGCAAAGCCCATCGCAATACCAACAACTAGTGAGTTACGTTGGTCGAATGTCATACCTAATTCATTGGTTAGGTACTGACGCACATTACCGTCAAACATCCAAAGCTCAATTGAGTTACTCATCGCAAACGATAACCAGCCAATAAAGATAACCACTGGGATAAGTAAAATTGAATGCGAACCTTCAGGAATACGGTGACGAATTGACGCCGGTAGTTTGTTCCAGCCGAATGCAGTTAATAAGATACCAATTGGCAGCAACACCAATAATCCGACAATCGCTGGTAAATGTTCTTCAATTAATGGTGCTAACCAAAGACCTGCTAAGAAACCTAAGATTACCGTTGGTAATGCTTCCATAATTTCTACAGTCGGCTTAACCACTTTACGTAATTCACTCGACATAAAGTACGCCGTGTAAATTGCCGCTGAAAGCGCAATGGGTACCGCAAATAACATTGCGTACATTGCAGCTTTAATCGTACCGAATGAAATTGGCACTAACGAGAACTTAGATTCAAAGTCATCACTCGCAGACGTTGACTGCCAGATATAACCCGGCTCTGGATAGCCTTCGTACCACACTTCTTGCCATAATGCAGACCAGGTTACTTCTGGGTGCTCGTTATGGATTTCAATCACTTTTAACGCGTCATCAGCAAGAATCAGTGCCGCATTTGAACGTGGTGAAATAGCAAAGTTTTGAATTGGACCTTCGCTTACTTTACCTTGCCATAGTTTTGCATCACTGGTTGTGTAATAAATACCAAGCTCACCGTTAGCACCCGCTGTGAAGAAGGTACGACGATAGAACTCAGTAAAAATATTTAGCTTCGATTGCTTGCTGGTTTCAAATGCACGAATCTTTTGGAACTCACGGCCATCTTCAGTGTTTACTTCAAACCACTGTGATACTTCGCCATTATCGTTAGCAAGCATCAGTGAGTTGGCACCCGCTAATAGCTGAGTTGAAACTAGGTTCGCGTTTTCTTCGTTCGCTGCAAGCAGTTGGATTTGCTCAACTTCAGAAGGGTAACGCGTATCGTAAACGTAAATTTGATTTGCTGAACGCACGAATGTACGTGTTGTATCAGGTGAAATTAATAGCTCATCAACACGGCCTTCGATATCAAGCTCAGTACGCTCAACAACCCACTCTACTTCGCCGGTGAACATGTTTTCTTCACCCACAAAGCTGCTAAATAAAACGCGCTTGTCAGCGGTTAAAGCAACAACAGCTGTTTTATCTTCGTAGTGGCTAAATGCAAATTTAGTGATTGCCGCACCTTGATCGTCAACCTCAAGCGCCATATCACCCAACGGGTAATCTAAACGCGGTGTTAATTGGCGTTGGTTGTTCGGGAATGTCACTAAGAATTTTGGCGCAACCACAACAACAGAGCCATTCTCTAGGCCGTATGCGTATTGCCCCTGAAACGGTGCAGAGCTTGCAAAGCTGCTTACATCGCTTGGTAATTCTGTATTAAGAGTGGTGATCTTTTTACCAAATTGCTCTTTTTCAACATTGTAAAAGTCCACATTACCTTTTTCACCGAGTAAAAAGGCAACTTCTGTTTGCTCTTCAATGCCAAGGCCAACAACTTCTGACGCATTTTGTAGCTTTACACTATTACGTGTTTCTACTTTTGCTGATTCAAAAATAGGTTGAACAACATAAAGAAGGTAAAAGAATATGAGTAGCAGTGCTACAAGCACCATTACGCCACCCGCGGAAATACCCCACTTGGCAAACCTGTCTTTAAATAGACGGCTTCTATCCGTATGAAAGGTAGGTTTATTCGGATTGGAAGTCATCAAAACACCCTTAAAACTTAACGTTGCGCGAATTATATTTCACCAAGATGACAGTAATGTTACAAACGTCATAATTCAGTGTAATAAAGCGAGTATTTCAGGGACGTATTTTAAAGTTAAAAAATGACCAAAATAAGTCATTGTGGAGCACTTTTATTACAGTACCACAATCAAGCTAACAAATTGTTATAACTAATTTTTTATAACTACAGTGAAAAAATTGGACAAACATTAAAACAGCATCAATACTCAATGAGACTTATTTTTTTCAACAATAAGAATCATTTTTAACCAACGCCTCCTCCCTTTTATTGCATTTTTCTGAGGCTTTTTTATAGAGATTTAAGTATGAAGCAGTTAGTAATTACTATTTTAGGGCCAGACAAACCCGGCCTAGTTGAAGATATTTCTGCCACAATTTTAAACCATCATGGTAACTGGCTGACAAGTAATTTGAGCCACCTTGCAGGTCATTTTGCCGGAATTATCGAAGCCGCAGTACCTGAAGAGCATTTGCAAGAATTACAAGATGCTCTTCACAGCTTACCTTATCTTGAAGTTCGAATTGAACGTGGAACTGATACCTTGCCTGATGTTCCATCTGAGGAAATTAACTTCGTGATTACTGGTAACGACAGACCAGGCATTGTACAAGAGCTAGCCAGCGTTATACGTCACAAAGGGGCGAATATCACTCACCTAAATTCAAAACAACAAAGTGCACCTAACTGGGGCGTGCCAATTTTTAGTGCTGTTGCGACCGTTGCTTTGCCAATAGGCATGAACAAAGACGAAGTGATCAACGCACTTGAGTCTATTACCACAGACCTAATTGTTGATATTGAGGACGCATAACAAGCAAGTTTATAGGGATATTTAAACTTAAACTAAGCTTTAAAATTAATGACATACATGTCACAAAACTGACATGTATGTCATAAAAGTGATAAATACGTCATATAAACGTCATCTGCATCCTCTATATTCTAACTAGCTATAAACGTTGGAAAACCAGATGAACGCATCACATTCTTCTTCTCAAGCCGTTAATTACTTTGCCAAAGAGCTAAGTTGGCTGTCTTTTAATGAACGCGTGCTGCAAGAAGCCAAAGACAAATCGAACCCGATTATTGAGCGCATGCGCTTTTTAGGTATTTACTCAAACAACATGGATGAGTTTTTCCGTGTTCGTGTTGCCGATGTAAAACGCCGCATATTACTTAATAAAATTCCTGATGCGAACTTTGAAGAAGACGAAATATTACTTCATCAGATCCAAAGTAAAGTGCTCCAGCTTGGTAAAAAGTTTAACCAAATTCATAAAGATATTTTAAATGACTTAAACGAGCATAATATTCATGTTGAACAACCAGAAGAGTTGTCTGAATTTCATTTGAGTTGGCTGAAAAAATTCTTCCACGACAATGTGCTACAACACATATTGCCGATTTTACTCTCTGAAAAGAAAGACTACTCAGATCAGATCAACGACACCATGACTTATTTGTTCGTCGAGATGACCAATCAAAAAAGTCATTATGCCATGATGGAAGTGCCTACTGACCGCGTATCTCGCTTTGTTATTTTGCCACCAGAGAAAACACGCCGTCACAAAACCATCGTGATGCTAGATGACATCATCGCCTACTTTATTCGCGATGTGTTTAGCAGCTTTTTTAGTTTTGATGATATTCAATGTTACGCCATCAAACTCACCCGTGATGCCGAATACAATTTGGATGATGAGCTAGAAGAAGGCTTGCTTGATAAAATGTCAAAAGGCCTAAAACAACGTATTTCTGCTGAGCCTGTACGCCTTGTTTATGACGAGAGCATGCCAGCTGAAATGCTTAAAGTGATGAAAAAGCGCCTTAATATTAGTCAACATGATGCGTTGATCCCCGGCGGTCGTTACCGTAATTTCCGCGATTTTATTGCGTTTCCGAATGTTGGTCGTCAGTATTTAGAAAACAAACCACTGCCTGCATTACAAAGCACGGCTTTTAACAATCACTCAAGTGTGTTTGATGCCATTTCAGAGCAAGATATTTTACTGTATTACCCTTATCACACCTTTAACCATTTACTTGAGTTTGTACGCCAAGCCGCTTTTGACCCTGATGTTACCCAAATTAAGGTCAATATTTATCGCGTTGCGAGTCAATCTCGTCTTATCTCTACACTTATTAATGCAGCAAAAAATGGCAAACATGTCACCGTAATGGTTGAGCTGAAAGCGCGCTTTGATGAACAAAACAATATTGAATGGGCAAAAACTCTGAGTAATGCCGGTGTTAAAGTAATCTTTGGTATTCCTGCATTGAAAGTGCACAGCAAGTTATGCGTTATTCATCGTAAAGAAAAGAACAACATCGTGAAGTACGCCCATATAGGCACGGGTAATTTCCATGAGAAAACTGCCAAAATTTATACTGACTTTAGTTTATTTACCAGACATGAAGGTATTAGCGAAGAGTGCGATAGCGTTTTTAGATTCATCGAAAGTAGCTATAAACCATTTCAGTTTGATCACTTGATGCTATCACCAGTCAACGCACGACAAACTATTATGTCGCTAATTGATGCTGAAATAACCAATGTAGAGCATGGTAAGGCTGGCAAAATTACGCTAAAAATAAACAACCTTGTTGATAAAGAGCTGGTTGATCACCTCTACTTTGCCGCAAGACGCGGCGTAAAAATTCGCATTATTGTGCGTGGCATGTGTTCATTAGTGCCCTCTGCCGTGAACGATAACATTCGTATTATTAGTATTGTTGACCGCTTTTTAGAGCACCCTCGGGTGATGGTGTTTCATAATAATGGCGAAGAAAAAGTGTATATTTCATCAGCGGATTGGATGACTCGAAATCTTGATCACCGTGTTGAAGTCGCCACACCGATTTATGATGAAAAATTAAAACAGCTTATTATTGATATTCTTGAGCTACAGTTTAAAGATAGATCAAAAGCGCGCATAATCGATAGCGAACAAAAAAACAGCTATGTGCGCCGTGGCAATCGTAAAAAAATTCGCTCGCAAATTGCCATTTATGACCACCTTAAGAAATGGGAAAGTAACTATAATAATGAATGATTATCCCTCAATTGCTGCCGTTGATTTAGGCTCAAACAGTTTTCATTTAGTGGTGGCAAGAGAGGTCGATGGCTCTTTGCAAATCTTACACAAAGAAAAGCAGCGCGTTTATTTAGCTGATGGTTTAGATGATAAAAATCACTTAAGCCAAGAAGCTATAGAGCGCGCGCTGGCGATTCTTAAGCAGTTTGCTACTACCTTACAGGACTTTCCCCTTGAGAATGTCAAAGTGGCGGCAACTTACACATTACGCCGCGCGAAAAATATTCATTCGTTCTTAACGCAAGCAAGTAAGGTGTTTCCTTACCCGATTGAAGTTATATCAGGGCAAGAAGAAGCACGTTTAATTTACCAAGGTGTTGCCCATTATATTCATCACGATGAAAACCGCTTAGTTATTGATATCGGTGGCGGCAGTACTGAACTCATCATTGGTAAACACTTTAAGCACAAGTTACTTGCTAGTCGCAACATGGGCTGTGTTAGCTATACCAAGCAGTATTTTGCAGATGGACAAATCACTGCTAAGCGCTTCGCTAAAGCAGAAGTTCGCGCAGAACAAGAACTCGAAGTAATTTTTGCCAATTACTTATCGGCTGGCTGGCAATCTGTGGTGGGAACATCAGGCACAATTAAATCTATCCTTGCCATGATCAATGCCAATGATGCAGAGCAAGAGCTAATTACTTTAGAGCGGCTATTAGAACTAAAAACCCAGTTTATTGCAGCTAAACAAATACAAGCGCTGCAAATTGAAGGTCTTACGCCTGAGCGGCAAGTGAGTATTTGTGGTGGTTTAGCCATTTTAATCGCGGTATTTAGGCTGTTTAAAATCGAAGCGATGCAGTACAGCGACTTTTCACTGCGTGAAGGCCTGCTTCATGAAATGCAGCAAAAGCTCGCCCATAAGGATATTCGCACAAATACCATAGAGAATTTATCTGAACGTAACGCCATAGATAAAGAGCATGCTAATCGTGTCTCGACAACTGCAAAGTGGCTGTTTGAACAAGTAAGAGAGACATGGCATCTGACCGACTCAGATCACATAAATTTATTGGATTGGGCTGCGCAGCTGCATGAAATTGGCTTAGGGGTTAATTCATCAGGGATACATAAGCACAGCGCGTATATCGTGGCGAATAGCCAATTACCTGGCTTTACGCAGCAACAACAAACCTTGCTTAGTTGCATGATACGTTTTTATCGGAAAAAGATCCGCTTAGAAGAGTTTCCTACACTGCATACCATGCAGCATTATGAAATATTGCAACTTATTGTGATTTTGCGCTTAGCAGTACTGCTAAATCAAAAGCGTATTACCGATCAAGGTTTTAAACTTGAGGTAACAGCCAAGCAAAATAGTATGTTCTTAAAGTTTCACAATAAGTGGCTTAAAGAACATACCTTGCTTTTAGCTGACTTACAGCAAGAGCAAAAATACCTTAAAAAAGTCGGCTTCTTACTCGATTCTCATTAAGCTGATTAATAGATTAATCGATTAATCGATTACATATCCATATGACGGTTTGAGCTTTGCATCATTTGCTTAAGGCCTTGATGTTCAAGCTCAAGTAAACGTTCGAGCTTTTCTTTGCTTTGCTCTGTATCAGCTCGCGATACCAAGTACTCGTATAAGTCGATGACTTTTTGGTGTTGCGTGGTTAAGTAAACCTGAATCGCCTTTTCATCAATTTGCTGATCTGTGCTGATATCGTTAAAAGTAATTAGCTCTGGGTTTTCAGCAAAATACTCATAGCAATAGGTATCAAGCGTGTTTATTTCTGTAATGGCTTTAAAGCCAACGAGATCTTCTGCTAGTTTCTTCTCATATTGCAGGTAATAATCCACCAGCATTTGATTATGCTCGTCCAGTAAGTCTTTAACACTGTGGAAATTGGCTGCCATTTGAGTATGAAATAACACTGTCCAATCATAAACTTGTTGTATTGTTTTAACTTGCATGTGCATTCCTTATTAAAATCAATTTAATATGACTTTGCATAAATCACACCAGCAACAAAAACAATAAATATCAACAACTTAAAAATAAAATGTGTAACTTGCAGCCAGTAAAAGCGTACAAGTTACACACTGGCTGTAAGATTTATAGGTCGCGTTTACGCCATATAAAATAAAGCGCAGGTAACACAAGTAGCGTTAAAACTATGGCACTGAGCATCCCGCCGACCATAGGCGCTGCTATTCGGCTCATCACTTCACTACCCGTTCCAGTGCCATAAAGCACTGGCAGTAACCCTATGATAATAGTGGCAACTGTCATCATCACTGGTCTAACCCGAAGGCCTGCACCATTGATGATTGCTTGGCGCAGCTCTGTAACCGTGAACTGTGCTGATTGCGCTTTAGCATCTTGATAAGCTTGGTTGAGATAAACCAGCATGATCACGCCAATTTCCACAGCAACTCCAGCTAAGGCAATAAAACCAACCCCAACTGCAACCGAGAAGTTAAAGCCTTCAAGGTACATCAGCCAAATACCGCCTATCATTGCAAGCGGTAAGGTTAGCATGATCATTGCCACCTCAATAAAGCTTCTAAAATTGAGGTATAACAGCACCACAATAATTGCCAAGGTAAGTGGCAACACGTAACTGAGTTTAGCTTTTGCGCGCTCCATGTATTCATATTGCCCCGCCCACGTAATTGAGTAACCAGCAGGTAGCTCGAGTTGCTCATGCAGCGCTTGTTGCGCACGCTCAACATAACTGCCGATATCACTGCCTTCAATGTCGATTAAGCTCCAGCCATTAATACGTGCATTTTCACTTTTAATACCCGGCGGGCCATCTTCGATAAAGACATGGGCAACATCAGCCAATGCGATACGCTGTCCGTTTGGTGTCACTATCGGTAACAACTTAAGCTCTTCTGGCGAGTCGCGATAATCTTGCGGGTAGCGCAAGTTAACTGGGTAACGCTCTTGCCCTTCAACCGTTTCGGTCACATTCATACCACCGATAGCGGTGGCAACTACCTGTTGCACATCAGCAATGTTCAAACCGTACCGTGCTGCTTTTTCACGGTTGATATCAACTTTGATGTAGCGACCACCGGCAACACGCTCTGAGTAAACCGACGCTGTGCCCGGTAAATCTTTTAGGATGACTTCAATTTGCTCACCGATTTTTTGAATTTCACTCAGCTTTGGCCCTGCTACTTTGATCCCCACAGGCGTTTTAATACCAGTGGCAAGCATGTCGATTCGCGTTTTAATTGGCATAACCCACGCATTAGTAAGCCCCGGGAACTTAACCAGATTATCGAGCTCTTTTTTCAGTTTCTCGGTTGTCATGCCCTCGCGCCACTGTGACTTTGGCTTTAACTGAATAAAGGTTTCGATCATGGTAAGCGGCGCAGGATCTGTGGCAGTGTCTGCGCGACCTACCTTACCAAACACCGACTCGACCTCTGGCACACTGGCAATTAACTTATCGGTCTGTTGTAAGATTTCACGGGCCTTACCAATTGAAATACCTGGGTAAGTCGTTGGCATATACATTAAGTCGCCCTCATCGAGAGGAGGAATAAACTCACTGCCAATTTTATTAACCGGATAAAAGCCGATAGCAGCCAACACCAAGGCCAGTACTAATGTCGTTTTCGGCGCTTTTAATACCGCACTTAATAAAGGTTTATAGGCTGCCACCAATAAACGGTTTACAGGGTTTTTCTGCTCAGAAATAACCCTACCGCGAATAAAGTAGCCCATTAATACCGGCACCAGTGTAATCGCTAAACCCGCCGAAGCTGCCATCGCATACGTTTTTGTATAAGCCAGTGGCGAGAACATGCGCCCTTCTTGTGCTTCAAGAATAAACACGGGCATAAAGCTGACGGTGATAATCAATAAACTAAAGAATAACGCAGGCCCGACTTCTGCGGCTGAGTCCATCACCACTTGCCAGCGATTCTCGTCGGTCAGTGGGGTTTTCTCCATATGCTTGTGCATATTTTCTATCATCACGATAGCACCATCGGTCATTGCACCAATAGCAATCGCTATCCCGCCAAGCGACATGATATTGGCGTTTATACCTTGCCAATACATCACCACAAAAGCCGTTAAAATACCCATTGGCAACGTGATAATGGCTACGATCGATGAGCGTATATGGAATAAAAACACTACACACACTAAGGCCACCACGATTAATTCTTCAATTAACTTTGAGCTTAAGTTATCAAGCGCTTGGGTAATAAGGTTTGAGCGGTCGTACACAGGGATGATTTCAACCCCCTCTGGCAGGCCTTTTTTGAGCGACTCGAGTTTTTCTTTTACTAGTTTGATGGTCGCTTCGGCGTTTTCTCCAAAGCGCATCACAACTACACCACCTGTTACTTCACCCTCGCCGTTTAGTTCGGCAATACCACGGCGCATTTGCGGCCCAAGTTTTATATCAGCCACATCACGTAATTGCAGTGGCGTGCCATTGGCATTAGTACCCAGCGGAATGGCTTCTAAATCTGCCACACTCTTAATATAACCTGTGCTCGATACCATGTATTCAGCTTCTGCCATTTCGACCACTGAAGCACCACGCTCTTGGTTACCTTGCTTAATCGCTGTTTGAATTAAACTTAGCGGAATACCATAAGCACGCAATTTATCGGGGTCGACATTCACCTGATACTGCTTAACCATACCGCCAACAGACGCTACTTCTGATACGCCCGGCACCGTTTGCAGCTCAAACTTTAAAAACCAATCTTGCAGGCTTCGTAGCTGGCTAATATCGTGCTTACCAGTTTTATCCACCAGCGCATACAAGTAAATCCAGCCTACCCCTGTTGCATCAGGGCCAAGTTCAGGCCTCGCTGAATCCGGTAAGCGAGCACTTACTTGACTCAAATATTCTTGTACTCGACTACGGGCCCAGTAAAGGTCGGTGTCTTCATTAAAAATAACGTATACATAAGAGTCACCAAAAAACGAAAAGCCCCTTACCGTTTCAGCACCCGGCACCGACAACATGGCTGTAGTGATAGGAAACGTTACTTGGTCTTGCACCACTTGTGGCGCTTGTCCTGGGTAAGATGTTTTTACAATAACCTGTATATCAGATAAGTCAGGCAAGGCATCAACTGGGGTACTCTTTAAAGAAAACATCCCAAAACCTGCCAACATTAAAGACAGCAGTAATACAAAGAAGCGATTACCGACTGACCAACGGATCACGGCAGCTATCATTGCATTTCTCCTTGCATAGGGTGGCTCATGGTCATGATGTCAAAAATCACAAACTCACCTTCCACCAATTTAAAGGTAAAATGCACTTCATCATCGCTTTGTAAACTAGACATATCGATGCGCGGCGAAAAGTGAAACTCCATAGTTGCAGCCCCGCGCCCCCACTTAGGGATGGCTTCGCGACTAATCACGGCAGTACGGGCTTCGCGATCAATGCTGTTGATCACGCCATTCACCATTGCGCTGTCACTATCCGGTTCTTGCATACGCATAAAGTCAGAACTCTTACTTGATTCTGAATCTATTAAGAACTGCGCTGAAACCACAACGTTATCGTCTTTCAGTAAGCCTGATAAAATTTCGACATCATGATTATCACTACGGCCTAGCGTCACTGCGACTGACTTAAAGCGCCCTTCACCTAAATCAATCACGACACGGTCTTGGCTACCTGTGCGGATCACCGCTTCTTTGGCTATCACTAATTGCGGCTCAGTTGGCTTAGTAGTAATGCTCACTTCAGCAAACATATTCGGTTTTAATAAGCCATCTTGGTTAGCAAAGCGTAAACGCACGCGCAGGGTACGGTTTTTCTCATCAAGGGTTGGATAAATATAATCGACCTTGCCTTGCCAGCGTTTGCCCGGTAAGTAGTCTAAGCTCATCGTCACTGGCAAGCCTTTATGAATAAGCCCGGCTTGACGCTCAAAAACTTCAGCCTCAACCCAAACCTCTTCTAGGTGAGCAATACTCATCATGGTTGTGCCTGGCTTCACAAAGAAGCCTTCGCGGATATTTAGCTCATCCAATACGCCACTTTGCTTGGCATAAAAGGTAATGTTCTGTCTGACCTTTTGGCTTTGCTCTAATCGCACAATAAAATCGTCAGAAACATTCAGTGAGGCTAAGCGTGCTTTTGCCGCACGTATAAGCACCGCATTGTTACGTTTTAGTGCAAGCAGTAGCTCTTCTTGCGCATTCACTAGCTGTGGAGAATACAAGGTATAAAGTGGCTCGCCTTGCTTAACTTGGTCACCTGCAGCTTTTACATATAAGGTTTCTATCCAACCTTCGACACGAGGGTGAATATGCACGAGTTGGTCTTGGTCGTATTGCACATAGCCAACCGTATCAACCGTCGTTTGTAATGATTTAAACCTTACAGGCGCTGTTCTTACCCCTAAATTATTAACGACCGCTGGTGAAACTCTCACAGTTCCCGGGCTGTCTTCAGCGCTACTTTGCTCCTCATAGACAGGGACTAATTCCATACCCATTGGTGATAACCCCGGTTCATCACGGCGGTAATTGCTGTCCATAGGCGCCACCCAATATAGCGGCTTTTTCTCAGCGCTTGGCATAGCTCCATGATCTGGCTCAGCTAGTTTATTTACAGCTGTTGCCAATGCCGCACCTACCGCCAAGGCGATAACTAATTTCACTGTGTTATTCATTGCTAGCTCCTTGGCTTTGTGCTGCATTTATTTGGTTATCTTTTGCTGCTGCGTAATAGTTAAGGCGAGCGAGGGTAATTTGTTTATCAATTTCGATATTCAACGCATCAATTTTTGCGTTAAGTTCGCTGATGCGTGCGCGCATCACTTCTGAAAAGTCACCATCATCATTGGTGTAAGCATTTAATGTCGCTTCGGCTTGCTCTGCCATTTGCGGTAATAGCTGCTGTTGATACAGTGCTTTGCGCTGAGCAAGTCGGCTTAGTTGGCTAAGCTCTTTAAAATACTGACCTTGCAGTTTTTGCAGGGTAATAAGCTTGTTGGTTTTTACCGCCTCGGCATTAGCTATTGCGGCATTAACTTGTTGATCTTGACGGTTATCAGTAAACAGCGGTAAATCAATACTCACCCCAATAGAGAATAAGTCAGCGCGAGAGTCACCCATCGGGGTATCATCACGATAGCCATAGCCTAGGTTCATACCAAATTGCGGCTTATACGCCTCTTTAGCCACTTGCACTTGAGTGTTTTTAGCACGCATTGCATGATCAATAGCAATAATTGCCGGGTGACTCATCAACACTTCAGTCACCCCCGATGGTGCAAGCTCTTGATAAGCCATGACTGCGGTCACCTTGGTGTTTTCATCGCTCACTGCACCGTTTAGCATTTCAATAGGTAGCCATTGTGCTAGTCGCTTTTTGGCACTATCAAACTGTTGCTCTAACATCACCAGCTTATCTTCAAGCCGAGTCAGCTCTAGCTGGGCGCGAATAATATCCTGCTGGCGAGTCGCACCAAGTGTATTGGCATAGCTTGCTTCTGTAATATCAATAAGTTGATTAAATAAGGCTTTATCTTGGTTGATCAGTTGAATGCTTTTTTGTGCGCGATAGGCATTTAGCCATGCTTCGCTAACAATAGCTTTAACCTGTGCTTGGCGGTCTGCTCTAAGCCAAGGGTATTGCTCAGCCGATTGTTTTAAAGCTTGTTGCTGTAAGGCAAGACTATCACCTCGGCTAAATTGTTGTGACAAGCCCACTTTGAATTGCGTCATACCCTCTTGGTCAAAGGCAAAGCCATCGGTTGGTAAGTTCATGAGTCCAACGGTTAACACAGGATCTGGCAAGGTACCTGCCGCAATGCTTTGCGCTTCTATCGCCTGTTGCTGGTATTTATTTGCCTGTAACCAAGGCTCGTGAGTCAATGCATAATCAATCACCTGATTGAGTGCTAACGGCTCTGCTTTCACTAAACTTGAGGTTATCAATACTGCGCCTAGAGAAAGCGACTTAATCAATTTGCTGTGAATCATCACATGCTCCAAAAATCTTAAAAATGGTTAAAAAACAATAGATTTTGGGTGCAGAATGAGGTGTATTTCAGCGTTTTACTGAATTTTAGACAGACCTATCCTGCTTAAGCAGTAATAGGTGGACGATATAAAGAACTGACGTGAAAACTAAGCTGGCTGGCGCCTAACATGGTGACTTTTTCTGATTGCTTAATTGATTTAACAACTAAATCATTTAACGGCAGGAGTGAGTGAGCTGTACAGGCATTGAACGGACACGCACAATCGCTGTTATCCATTACGTCTTCATGGCAACAATCCATATCACTCATGTCGCTGTCAGCATTCATATTAGCATGATGATCCATTTGCATGCTGGCATGTGGCATATCACATACCATAGCAACAGACGCAACTGACTGACCCACAAAAGTGAGCAGCATCATAGCTATCAATAAGTAGCTTGAAAGTCGCGTCATCATCATACCTTAAAAATTAAGTGCCCAAATTGTAGCCCGAAATTTACGAACTCGACAAGGGTTTATCTATTTTTATGCTACTGCTGGCAGCAATAGCAAACAAGCAATAACCTGTAAAATACCAAAATCCATCACCCAATTCAGCATGCATTTTTATCAACTCGCCCATTTGCCCATCGGCATTACCTGCTAAATAAGACACGATCAATGCAATCACAAACACATCGACCATGCTCCATTTACTTAGGCCTTGTATGAGTTGACCGAGCAAATACTTAAACCTATTCACTGGTAAGAAACAATAAAGCAATTGCATCAGGAGTTTTAAGGTGGGAATGACAATCGAGAACACTGCTACAAGCGCGGCAACAAGGTAGTTTTTGTTATTAGCAAGCTCATTCACGGTGCCCCAAATGCTGCGTGTTTTTTTGTAGGCATCGATTTCTCCTTCAAGCTTATCAAGCCCCAGCATGCTTGATGCCATCATTAACACGCTACGGGTATTGCGATCGCCTTCATCGGCAATCATTTCAATACCTGTTTTGGCAAGCTTAGATTTATCAATTTTTCCTTCAAGGGTGAGCACTGGCTGGGTTACACCGGGAATAAGTAACACTAAGGCAATTAAAATAGCCAGTATAGGAAAAACAACACGCATTAGTTACAAACCTTTTTAATACTCAGAGTCTGCATCATAACGAACTCTGCGCTCCTAGTCTGTAACCGATGATAAGCTTGCGAATACTTCATCTGCGTATGCGCGGGCATCATACATAGCTTGAAAAACCACATCCATTTTTGAGGCTGGGCGGATCATCTTGAGTAGTTCAAGGGCTGTGTGCCACTGCTCTTCTTCCATTGCTTTAGCAAGTTGTAAGCTCGCCCCTTGCATGCCATTAAAGTTTAACAGTGCACTCGAAAGCTCACTACCCAATGAAAACTCTTTGGCAATGATATTAAGCTCCATATCTAAAATAGCATCTAAAACAGAGAGTAAGCCGACTAAATAGCCTTGTTCAGCTAGGTCTTTACCGCCGGGTTCAAGCATCAAAGCAATAAATTTAGCTCTTGTTAAACCAAGTTTGGTCAGCTCTTGCGGTTTGTCATTGCCTAATTCGCTTAGCGCTAATACCCGCACAAATTGTCTAATCGCATCTTCACCAAGGTAAATAACCGCTTGTGAAATCGAACGAATTGTTTGCCGGCTATTACTTATACGCGCATTAACTAATTTTAAAATGCGTGCAGTAAGGCCAATATCTTTAGCAACACGTTGTTGAATTGCATCAAAATTTAAATCTGTTTGCGCAGTACAGTTAAGTAATTCAAGCACAGCAATTTTTGATGGTTCAACATTACCAAAACTCAAAAGCTCCGGCTTGGCAAAAAAGTAGCCCTGAAACAGGTCGCAACCTGCTGCTTTTAGTTGTTGAAAGTCTTCATAATTTTCAATGCGTTCCACTATGATAGTGGTTTCTGGGAAGCTGCGTTTAAGCTTTTTGATCATCATGTTGGTTTTGATAATCGGCTGCGTAACTTCAAGCTTAATAAAATCCATCAAAGGCAAAATATCTTGCCATTTCTCTGTGCCATCATAATCATCAAGCGCGAACAAATAGCCTTCTTGTTTTAATTGTTTAACGCGGTTCACTACTTTTGGAATGCTAGTAGCCCGCTCCACTATTTCGATAACCGCACTGCGTGGCTGCAACAGCTTAGGAAAGTCATCCAAAATAGCGTCAGTCGATAGATTGATAAACGCAGGTTGAAAACCTGTTAGCTTCTCGAGTCCCATCAACATTAACGCGTTAAAAAACAGCCGCCCCGTTGCTTGGCCATCACTCGTTCCTACCGGAAAGACATTATCGCTCGATTCTCTATACAATAATTCGTAAGCATATAAACTTCTATCAGCATTAAATATTGGCTGCCGGGCTATATACTGAGTCATGCTCTGACTTTTATTACCTTCCATACTTAATTCTGACATTCAACTTCTCACTAAAATGTGGCTAACTCCACATTACTATTGTTATAAGTATAGTGAAAGATGTTTGCCTTGCTAAAAAACAAAAACCCAACCAAACTAGGTACATGAAAACGAATTCAATCAGACCATTGCGCTTCTCTAACTCGATTTTCTTACTGTTACTTTTTCTTACTCAAGCAGTTTTGGCTGAGCAGCAGCCTGTACTGAAATATAATGTAACCGGCTCTGGGAACTACTATCCTTATTATATTGATGACAAAAGCAATCCAGGGATCCTCCCCGAACTGATCAAGCAAGTTATGCAGCTTGCTGATGTTCAAGTAAAGCATGTCGAGCTTCCTGCAAAACGAACCGTCAAATACCTTCACCAAGGGAATATTGATTTTGATGTCATAAGCCCCGAGTGGCTGAGCCAGACAGAAAAACAAAACCGACAATTTAGTTACTCAGACACCCTGTTTGCAGTTGAGGAGTATCTCGTGAGTTTAAAAAGCTCGGTGGCTCAATGGCAGCAACTCAACAGTATTCGTAATCAACCCGTAGGGACTGTTTTAGGCTATTACTATTATGACGATAACCGCTTTAAACGGGTTGATTTTCACTCTGAACAACAACTCATTCAGGCACTAAAAATACACCGAATTGAGGTCGTCATAATAGATAAACTGCCAGCATTATATTGGGCTGAGCAATTTGATGCTGATATCAGTTTTGGCGCATTACACTCGCTAGGCAACCTAAAAATTCGCCTGCGCAGTGAACATCAATCATTGTTACCAAAAATAAATGCAGCAATCAAAGAACTTAAAAATTCTGGCAGCTTAGATGCCATAATCAATAAATACACAAAAACTATACCCCTATAATAACTAGGGATATTCCGCTTCAGTCCCTCTTTTGCTATAATGCGCGCTGTTTTTCTTACCTTGTAAACTTAAAAGAGCCTCCTATGAGCATTGAACAAGCCCTAATCGAACGCAGTAATAACCAATGTGAACTTTGTGCCGCTACAGATAACCTATCTGTATACGAAGTGCCGCCTGTTACAGAGGCTCATTCTGATAAATGCATTTATGTCTGCCAAACTTGTAAAGATCAAATCGAAAACAATGCTGATTTAACTGCAAACCATTGGCACTGTTTGAATGACAGTATGTGGAGTCAAATTCCAGCGGTACAAGTTGTCGCTTACCGCATGCTGAAACGCTTAGCTACTGATAACGGCTGGGCACAAGATGCACTCGATATGATTTATCTTGAAGAAGACACATTAAAATGGGCGCAAACAGCGCTAGCTGAAGATGACGACATTAAACACATCGACAGTAATGGTGTTGTGCTGCAGGCGGGTGATACAGTGACACTTATTAAAGATCTTGATGTGAAAGGCAGCAGCCTTGTTGCTAAGCGTGGCACAGCAGTAAGAAACATTGGCTTAACGAGCAATCCAGAACACATTGAAGGCCGTGTTGATGGTCAACGTATTGTTATTCTTACCAAATACGTGAAAAAATAACGTTTATTCTTATGCGCTTTATGTTCTTAAAGCGATTCGTTATTACGAAAATGGGCTTAGTGCCCATTTTTTGTTAATTAAGCTATGATTAAGACAGCGAACTTTATGCTAGGCAATTAAATATGATGCATAACCCTAAACGCAAGGAAAATAATCATGGCTTCGGATACCTTTTCATCTTTCAAACGCGCTTCTCTATGCAGTTTAATGATCTTAGGAAGCAGCTTGGTTTTAACAGGCTGTGGTGAAGACTCTAGTGCACCACAAGCTGAGCAATCATCAATGAAAACCCTGAATACTCAAATCACCTATTTAGATCGTAGTATGCTACCTCCGGGTTCAGTATTAAAAGTACAGCTCGCTGATGTTTCTAAAATGGATGTCAAGGCTGAAGTAATTAGCGAACAAGAAATTCAATTAGATGGTGCACCACCATATGATGTAGCACTTGAATATGACGAAAGCAAAATTGCTGACCGTCACCGCTACAGTGTAAGTGCACGCATTGAGAATCAAGGTAAATTACTTTACATCAGCACCACTCACAATAATCCATTTGCCGAAGATGCCGCTGGCGATCTGTACAAGGTAACGGTGACTAAAGTATCAGCGAAAAAGCCAGACGTGACTTTGACCAATACCTATTGGAAAGCAGTTACCATCAGCGGTGAGGCTATCACCGTTGAAAATAAAGAACCTTTCGTACAGTTTAAAGACGATGGTTCAACCAATGGTCACTTAGGTTGTAATAACTTCTCAGGCAGTTACGAGGTTAATGAGCAGGCGCTCACATTCAAGCCATTAGCAAGCACCAAAAAAATGTGTGTATCACAAATGGATATTGAAGCGGCCATGTCGGCAGCACTTGCAGCCACGGCTAAGTACTCAATCAATGGTGAGCAGTTAACCTTGTTAGATGATAGTGATGAGCCACTTGCGACCTTCGCAGCGACTTATATGAATTAACAACAGTTAAATTAACAACGCCCAGCAATTGCTGGGCGTTTTTGTATTGAAGAAATTACTCTTCAACTAATTGTTCACTGCGATAAAAACCACTGCTATCGCTTAGTATGGAAACAAGTTCTGGTAATACAGCATCCATCGTTTGCTTTAATTTCCATGGCGGGTTGATCACTATCATTCCCGATGCAGTCATACCATGAACGTCGGTATCGGACTCTGTTGCAAGCTCGAAAAGCTGAATGTTACGCATACCCGATGCGATTAAACCCGCCTCCATTCTGTCAATTCGTTCACGGTCTACAACCGGATACCAAATCATGTACGTCCCCGTAGCAAAGCGTTTATGCGCCTTAACAAGAGTATTAACGACCGTATCGTAATCGTTTTTTATTTCGTAAGGAGGGTCAATAAGCACGCAAGCTCGACGTGATGCTGGTGGTAATAAACCAATTAAGCCTTGAAAGCCGTTTTCACCACGTACGCGAATAGAACGCTTACCTTTCATGTTGTCTTGCAGTAACTGTAAGTCACGTGGATGCAACTCAAAGAACCAACCGTTATCTTGGCGACGTAAAAAGTGCTCTGCAATTTTTGGCGAACCTGGGTAAAAATCTAAATTACCATTTGAATTAAATGATTTAATCAGCTCAATATACTCATTAAGTGCATCATGCTCACTGTTGTGCTGCCAAAGCTTAGCAATCCCATCTAAATACTCTTGTGTTTTTTGTGCATCACTGCCTGCAAGTTCAAAAAAGCCAGCACCTGAGTGGGTGTCCACATAATCAAGTGGTTTGTCTTTAATTGTTTGGTACTTAAGAACTTCAGCTAGAACAAGGTGTTTTAGCACATCAGCAGGGTTACCTGCATGAAAGGAGTGTCGATAACTAAGCATATTTATAAATCGCCAAATGCAAAACTGCATTAAAAATGAATAGCCATATTGTACATGATAAACAGAAAATGATCCTAGCATCTGGCGCTTTGGTGAATCATAAATGAATAAAAAAGCCGCTACGCTGAATTACACCTTAATAATAAATAAAAATCCCCTAAAACGGCCGTAAATGCTGGCATATCTAGACACTTTCCTTTACATTTGCATGACAATAATCACAGTTTTATGAGCGCATTTATGAATAACGAAACTCTTTCCCAACTCGAACAACTGATCGACAAATTAATCCTTCGCAACAGCGAACTTGAAAGTGAAGTTAAAAGCTTACAAGAACAAACCGCTAAGCTTTTAGATGAGAACGAAACTCTGCAACTAGAAGTACTCGAAAACGAAGAGAAACAAAAAGATACAAGCAGCACATTGACTGGCCTGCTTGAGAAATTACAAAGCGTTCAACAGGCTAGCTAATGAGCAGCCCACAAAGTCAGCGGGTCACCGTAGAGCTACTAGGTAAAGAACATGAGTTTTCTTGCCCTCCTGGGCAAGAGCATGCCCTAGTTGCTGCTGCACAAAATTTGAATGACTTAGTGGAGCAAATGAAACAACGCTCATCGGTTCGCAATGACCAAAAAGCATTGCTGATGGCAGCATTACATTTAAGTCATGAATTGCTTGAAGTTAAATCTCAACAAGCAGAACAAGAGCAACAACATGACAGCTTAATAGATAAGCTCAGCCAGCACCTTAGTATTTAGAAAAAAGCGCATCCTGCGCTTTTTTTGTTTACAATCAATTCTACTAACCACTATCAGAGCCAAACACTATGCGATTTTGTGCTTTTTTGATCTGTCTTTTCGTAAGCTATAGCGCCCAAGCAAGCGTTAGCTGGCATAGCATCACTCCCGAAATCCAATTTCTACAACAACAAAATAAACTGCGTTTTTACGATTCGAATCAAGTGCTGATTGAAGGTAAAGAATGCGCATTAATGTTTGATGCCAGTGGTAACTTTGCCGAAGTAGAAAAGCTCGCAGTGCAGTTAAAAAAACGCTTAAAAACACCATTATGTTATTTAGTGGCGAGCCATTATCATGATGATCACCTGCTAGGCTTGGCCGTTTTACAGGCTGAGTTCCCTGAAACTAAACTTATTGTGCATCAGCAAGTAGCAACTGAGTTTGTAGCAATGCAGCAAGCATTGACAGATAAATTAGATGGTTATGAAAAAAGTATTGAATTGAGCTATCAACGCCTTGCCAATCAACCTGAAGATCAACAAGCTATTTGGCGCGACAAACTAGAACTTGCTAAAAAACGCTTATTTCGCTGGCGAGAGCTCACCTTAAAGCCACCGGCGATTAGCATTCCTGAACCAACACAGCTAGACCTTGGTAACTACCCTATCGTTATTACACCGTATCAAGCGCACACTAAAGGCGATCTTACTTTAAGTGCAGATCAAGGTCGCGTGCTGTTAGGTGGCGATATAGTCGACAGCTTACCCTATCCTGGGCATGGTACATTCACTCGCTGGATAACCACGCTGCAAGGTATCCAAAAAAATACCACACTGACAACTATTTTACCGGGTCACGGTAAGCCACTGACACCTGCTGAACTTGCACTCCCTTTGAGGTTTTTAAAAACCATTCAAGAGATGACAAATTCCTCGCCAGATAAACCAGTGAGTGAATTAATTCCGCTTTTTCCTGCAGAGGTTAAACAGCAATACCAGCTTGATGAAGTGGGCGAAAGAGCGTTTTCTATGTTTCTAGAAGCTGGACTTAAACAAAGCAAATTGTCAAAATAGGGCTAAAATAGTAAAAGGATTTTATTATATGGCTCAAGTAAGTTTGAAATATTTACTTTTGCTGAGCTTGTTTATTGGCTTACAAGGATGCCAAGTAACTCAGCAAGAAACAGAACAACAACGGGCAAGGCCGGAGATTTTTAGCCATTACGAGCCCGATTTAACAACCCAACAAGCACCTAGTGAGTTTGTCGATTCAACAGCTGTTGAACCACGTCCTGTTGCTGCGCCCATAGCAGTCAATAATACCCCGCTAGCAAAGCCTCGTTCGAAAGATTTATGGCAGCATATCGCCAACAATTTAACGCTGGTATTTCAAACCAATAAACATACATCTGCACGAGTAAAATGGTATTTAAAACAACCCAATTACCTGATTAAAGTAAATAAACGTGCGGCACCTTATTTGTATCATATCGTCACACGTATCGAGCAACAGAAGCTACCGATGGAGCTGGCCCTACTACCCTTTGTTGAAAGTGATTTTAGACCAACAATACGATCATCAGAGCAAGCCGTTGGTGTTTGGCAGTTAGTCGGCGCAACGGCTTATCATTTTGGTGTGCAAAGCGACCAATGGTATGACGGTCGCCAAGACATACTCGCTTCAACCGATGCCGCTTTAGCTTATTTAAGTTACTTACATAAACGCTTTGATGGTGACTGGCTGCATGCCCTTGCTGCCTATAACAGTGGTGAAGGACGCGTTAAAAAAGCCATCGAAAAAAATAAAAAGCTTGGCAAGAAAACTGACTATTGGTCATTATCATTACCAAAAGAAACCGCTGAATATATACCTAAACTTTTGGCACTTAGCTATTTACTAAAGCATCCTGAACAAGGCTTAAAGCGCCCTAAATTAGCGAATAAAGCACTCACCACAGAGTTTGATGTAGGCCAACAATTTGATTTTTCAGTGATCGCTAATTTATCTGGCATCGGCCATAATCAGCTCCATAAATTAAATCCAGGGTATTTAAAAAACCAAAGTTCCCCGAATGGCCCACATACTTTACTTCTGCCAATAGAGCGCCGTACGCTGTTACAAAGCAAACTGTTTCGCAACAATTTTGCTGGAGAATACACAGTACAAAAAGACGATACCCTTTACAGTATTTCAAGGCGTTTTAAAATGTCTGTAAAAGATCTAAAAACTCTCAACGATAAAACAACAAACTTGATTAAGATAGGTGAACAATTGCGCTTATCACAACCACAAACCATGCCGGAATCATTATTGGTTGATTACAATATCAGTCCCTACCTTGAGCAACATGAAGAAGTCATTTCTACAATCGCTATCGACTATCAGGTTAAACCTGGAGACTCAATTTGGAGTATTAGTCAACTTTATGATGTACCGCATAAAGATATTGCAACGTGGAATAAGCTCAGCGCTACCAGCATTTTAAAACCCGGTACTATTTTAACATTGCACTTACCACAAGCTAAGCCAACTGAGCCACAAGTGCCAGCAAGTGAAACCATGCTATCAGGGATTGAAAGCTCATTGAAAAAGCCTTGATTGCTCAGCACTTGTGGTTAGCGTAAAATCAGTGCCTATATTTAAATTCTAAAGAGAAATAACATGCAGATCAGTAAAGACGCAGCGGTTGAGTTTCACTACACACTTAGTGAAGCAGGCGAGCAAATCGAATCAAGTAAAGATGGCGAGCCACTTTCATATATCCATGGTACTGAAGGCATGCTTCCTGGTCTTGAGAAAGCCCTTGAAGGTAAAGCGGCTGGCGATAATTTTAGCGTAACACTTGAGCCTAGCGAATCTTACGGCGAACGCGTTGATAACCTAATTCAACGTATTCCACTTAAGCACTTACAAGGCAACACAAAAGTGTGGAAGCCAGGTATGACTGCTATCGTTCATTCAAATCAAGGTCGTCACCAAGTAACTATCGTTAAAGTAGGTCGTTTCAATGCAGATTGTGACTTAAACCATCCATTTGCAGGTAAAACGCTGACATTTGACGTTGAAGTAATTAATGTTCGCCAAGCGACAGCTGAAGAATTATCTCACGGCCACGTGCACGGTGAAGGCGGTTGTGGCCACAGCCACTAAGGGTAAATAATGACAAACGTTGCAATTGTCACCGGTGGCAGTAAAGGTATTGGCAAAGCGATAGTCGAGCGTTTAGAACGTGAAGCCTACACAGTTTATAACTTAGATATTACCCCATCAGAAGGCAATTATCGCCACTGTGATGCCAGTGATACTCAGCAAGTGAAGTCAGCTATCGCCGATATTGTTGCAGAAGAGGGTCGTGTCGATGCTTTAATTTCTAATGCGGGTCGTCATTTAAGTGCCAACATTGAAAATACCGACGAAGCAACGTTTGATGCCCTATTTGCGCTCAATGTGAAAGGTGCCTATGCAGCAATTCAAGCTGTATTACCTAGCATGAAAAGTCAGCAAGGCGGCAGTATTGTAGTGGTTGCCTCTGATCAGGCAATTATCGGCAAACCAAACTCGTTTGCTTATAACCTGACCAAGCATGCACTGGCTTCAATGGCAAAAACGACTGCACTGGATTATGCCGCGTTTAACATTCGTGCTAACGCTGTGTGCCCAGGTACAATAGAAACACCACTGTTTCATAATGCGATTGATGCCTACTGTCAGCGCAGTGGTGCAGATAAAGCAGAGATTGTTGCTGAAGAAGCCGCGCTGCAGCCGTTAGGCCGTTTAGGGCAACCCGAAGAAATTGCTGCTTTGGTTAATTTTTTAATAAGCCCAGAAGCGAGCTTTATTACTGGCAGCTTACAAAGTATTGATGGTGGATACACCACGCAATGAGCGACAAAATTATTGACCCTCATGTGCACTTTTTTAACCTCACTGAGGGTCAATACACTTGGCTACAAGGTAGTAATCCCCCCGCTTGGCCAAATCTAGATAAAATTAAAAAGCAAATTGTCGCTTCTGAACTTAAAGCTGCTTGTCCATTTCAACTAGAAGCCTTGGTGCATATTGAAGCTGGCTTTGATAATCAAGCACCAATTAATGAGCTCAATTGGCTTGCAACGCATTTAGACGACATTCCGTATCGCGCAATCAGCTACAGCCCGATTGACGCATCTCCCAAGCAATTTGAAGCGTCACTCAATAAGTTAGAACATCCATCTTTAGTTGGTATTCGCGATATAACAGAAGGTGATGAAGCTAGGCGTTTATTAACTCCCCACAGCCTAGATAATCTAGCTTTTATCGCAGCCGAAAACTTACACTTTGAAGCACAGTTTGAAATTGAAAACATACAGATAACTGAGCAGCTTATTAAGTATTGCACAGCACTACCATCACTACGTGTGGTGATTAATCATTTAGGCTTTATTAGTGATGAGCAAAGATGGCTTGAAGCAATCATTAAACTCAGCCGCTGCGATAATATCACGATAAAGTTCTCAGGGTTGGAGTTCACACAAATTGCCACAAACAAACACCTATGGCTGGTTGATAATTTAGTTAAGTACTTTGGTGAGCATCGCGTTATGTTTGCCAGTAACTTTCCTGTATGCCAAATAAATACCAGTTACGAAAACTGCTGGCAACACTATCACTCACTGTGCTCGCTGCCGAGTTTATGGCATCAACTTAGCTATAAAAACGCCTACGAAATCTATCTAATTGCTTAAAAACTAGCTATATTCAAATAAGTTAATTTATCTGGAACTCTGTTTTATGTTTAATGCTTTAAAAAAACCTATGGCAAGTAGTGCCTTTATTTGCTCACTGATTTTAGTTGGTTGCGGTGGTTCCGGCAGTTCAGATTCAGACGTAATTGCTAGTGAAGACATCACTTGGACTCAAGGTGTATTTGAGCCATCAAGCAAATTTGATCAACAATGCCAAGCACTCAATGAGAAGCATTGGTTACGAGCTTGGAGTCATGAAACTTATCTGTGGTATGACGAAATAGTTGATCGAGACCCCGCACTAACTGAAGGAGTATTAAATTATTTCGCTTTATTAAAAACTGAAAACACTACAGATTCAGGTGCTAAAAAAGATAATTTCCACAGTAGTTTACCCACAGCTGAATGGCAAGCTCAAAGCCAATCAGGGCAATCTTTTGGTTATGGTTTCAAACTTAGATTGATAAGTGCGGGCGCCCCCCGCCAAGGCATTATTTCCTATACTGAGCCAAACTCTCCTGCATCAAACTTGAATCTTGGCCGAGGATTAGAAGTAATCGAAGTGGATGGTGTCGACTTTGTAAATGCAACGACCCAAGCAGAGGTTGATATATTGAATGCAGGCCTATTTCCATCTGAGTCCGGCAAAGTTACTTCATTTGTATTTCGAGATATAAATACCAGTGAAATTCGTGAAGTTAGCATGACTGCACAAACTATTACTGGCCAAGCAGTTAGTAACGTTAAAACATTTGCGGATGGTGAAGTGGGTTATTTCCAGTTTAATCGCCATAATGCAGTTGCAGAAAAACCTCTGTACGACGCATTTAACAGCTTAGCAGCAAGTAATGTTAAAGATTTAATTATTGATATGCGTTACAACCCAGGCGGATTCCTTCAAATGGCAAGTCAGGTTGCTTATATGGTGGCAGGCGAGAGTAATACCAGTGGCAAAATATTTGAACAGACTATTTTTAATGATCAACACCCAACTTTTAACCCTATTACTGGGGAGCGCTTAGAGCCTGTTCAGTTTACTAATGAGTTTTTAGGTTTTGCAGACAATCCTGCGATTACGCCTGGTACTTCGTTACCATCTCTAAATTTAGAGCGAGTTTTCGTGCTTACAACAGACAGCACCTGCTCAGCAAGTGAAGCTGTGATCAATGGCCTTAGGGGCGCTAATATAGAAGTAATTCAAATAGGCGAAACAACTTGCGGTAAACCCTATGGTTTTTATCCAACTGATAATTGCGATACCACATACTTCAGTATTCAATTTACTGGCGTCAATAATAAAGGGTTTGGTGAGTATGCTGATGGTTTCTCACCACAAAACAGCAACGATAGTGAATTTCAACCTGTAAAAATCCCAGGCTGTGCAATTGCTGATGATTTCACTCACCAACTAGGCGATGAAAATGAAGCAATGCTCAGTGCTGCACTTAGCTATCGAGAGAATGGACGCTGTCCAGTAGCTACTTCAACAGTCAGTGAGCAAGGCTTTGCACCTGCTACTTATAACGATACGCCGCAAGTACGTGATATACGAACTTCAACCTTGCTTCAACAAAGTAAAATATTGAAGCAATAGGAGCGAATCATGAGAGTTCAATTAGCTAGCTTATTAATGCTTTTGACCTTACAAGGCTGTAGTGCTCAAAGCCAAGAGCCTACACCTAAATTGCAACATGCACGGCTTACTGAGCCGCAAAGTGAACTAATAGCGCAAGGCATCGCAAGGTTGATGCACAGCAAGCCAATTGCTGTTGCTGATGATGCTTTTATGAATACCAGTGTGCTTGTCACTGACAGTATGAATGTAATGGATGGGCAAGGTAACCTTATAATGGGCAAGCAACTGTCAATGCCAGAACGCTTTGAGCTACTTATTAAAAACCAAATATGCTTTGTGCGCCATTTAGATAGTAAAGCGACCGAGCCTCTTCCTTTGGTAAAATGCAAACCAGTTGATTAATTCAAAGCTAAAAAGTAGATATAAAAAAAGCCCTTGCGGGCTTTTTTTATAATATGTTGGTGAATATTACTTAATCTCAACACGTTGAGATCGCATAACGACTTCATCATTTAATTCAATACCGATACCTGGCTCTTCTGATACTTGGAAGAAACCATTTTTAGGTTGTGGATCTTGAATGCACAATTCACGGTTCCATTTCTTAATCGCGTAGGTGTGATGCTCGTGAATTAAGAAGTTAGGAATCGCAGTTTCTAAGTGTAACGAAGCTGCAGTTGCTACTGGGCCGCCACACACGTGAGCTTGAATACGCACATCAAAGATATCAGCATAATCACACACTTTCTTAGTTTCAGTGAAACCACCACACAAGCCTAAGTCTGGCTGTAGCACATCAATACTTTGATCTTCTAAGTATGGACGCACCCCCCAGCGGTTATACAAACGTTCACCACCTGCAATTGGCACCGCTACTTTGTCAGCAACTTTTGCGTGTAATGAATGATTTAAGTAATTCACAGGCTCTTCGTAATACATACAATCGAACTCTTCAGCAATTTCACCAATTTGAATTGCTGATGTTGCGCCTGGTAAACTGTGACACTCAAAAATAATGTCAACTTCGTCACCGACTGCTTCACGAATAGCCTGCATACGCGCACGATATAATTTCATTTCTGCACGAGAAATAATGTTAGTGCGATCGTAATAAGTATTGCCGTTTTTATCGTACTGGATTGGGTCAACTTTTACCGCATCATACCCTTCAGCCATCGCCTTAAGCGCTGCTTCTGCGTATTCTTCTGGGTGAACAAGCGCTTTAAATTCGCTGTCCCAGTCAAACTGTAATTGTGATGCATAAGTACGTAGCTTATCGTTAACTTTACCACCTAATAGTTGGTAAACAGGCAAGCCTAATGCTTTACCTTTAATATCCCAAAGTGCAGTATCAATGGCGCTCATTGCTGCATACACAACAGGACCACCACCTAAACCCCAAAAGCTTTCGCGTAGCATTCGTGACCACAGTTTTTCTGTTTGAAATGGGTCATGACCAATTAAAAAGGCATCAGCCATTTCTTTGATCATTGCCGCAGCTGCACTATGACCTAAATCATAAGCCAGACCCGCTTCACCCACACCGCTAATACCTTCATCGGTGTGAATACGCACAAAAACAGGTGTCCAAGCAGGTCTGTCTGGACAATGAATATCGAACACTTCGACGCGATTAACTTTCATGGTTACTCCTTACTGAGCAAAACTAGGATCAAGACGATAAGCTTTACGCAACATGGCTGGCCAAGCCAACTGGCCACCTGTGCTGCCGCTATGCACGACATTCGCTTGATTATAAATATTATCGATAATAGGTTGTGGTACCGGGATTGCCGTTTGACCACTGGCTTGAATAGCCAATTGAATTTCACAGGCGCGCTGCAAATCATAAAAGCGCATAAAGGCATCCCCCACTGTTGGGCCAACGGTTAAGCCACCGTGGTTAACCAATAGCATGTGATTTGTGGTGCCTAAATCATCTTGTAGACGCTTTTTCTCATCACTGTTTACCGCTAACCCTTCGTAGCCATGATAAGACAATGATGGCAATGAGAACATTGAGTATTGGCTTAGTGGTAATAGGCCTTTTTCTTGCGTTGCAACGGCGATAGTTTCTTTTGTGTGTAAATGAATAACACAATGCGCGTCATCACGAACTTCATGAATCGCGCTGTGAATAGTGAAACCAGCCGGATTAATTTTAAATGGCGTGTCATCAAGAATATTGCCAGCTAAATCCACCTTCACAAGGTTTGATGCCGTCACTTCATCAAAACTAAGACCAAATGCATTAACTAAATAGTGATCTGTGCCCGGTAAACGTGCCGATAGGTGGGTATAAATTAAATCCCCCCACCGAAAGTGCTCAACTAAACGGTAACATGCTGCTAAATCAACACGAAGCTGCCATTCTTGTTCAGATACTTTATTTTTTAAATCGAGTTTTGGTAAGTCAAACATGGAAAACCTTGTATATGTGACACTGCACAAATAGATGTATAGAAGTCTAAATTACTATTAATAGATGATCAATAGGTGATACAAAAAGGCCACATCAATTGATGTGGCCTTTTCACGCTAAAATGGTATTTATTTTACTTGCGATAAGTAATCAGCGATTGCAGCCATTTCTTCTTCAGATACGTTTGCAACCATTGCTTTCATTGCAGCAGACATGCCATTACTACGTGCACCTGACTTAATGTCTTTCATTTGTGCTAGTAAGTACTCTTTATTTTGACCATTTAATTTAGGGTACTGAGGCATGATAGGCGCTTTACCTTCTGCACCGTGGCAAGTTTGGCAAAGCTTAGCTGTGTATAGTGTTGCACCATCCGCAGCCATAGTGTTGAAAGATAGGCTTGCAGCCATTGCAATGCCAGCCCCACATAAAATTTTCGTGATCTTGCTCATTTGTATCTTCTCTTTTTTGACGGGTTATTAAACATTTTCTTTAGTGTAGACCATGATTTAACAATATTGCACCCGAAAATTGTAACGGCAATAGAAACAGTCACTACCAAATTAAATCATCAGGTACTTCAAAATCAGCATACGGATCATCTTCATCCTTTTGCTTATCTTCAGGCTCAACATGGAACACTATGTAGTCTTCGCTGACTTCAGCGACTTTTCGTGCTGGTTCGTCTTCCAGTACAAAAAATTGGCCTTCTAAAACACAAATTGCTAAACGGCCACCAGCTAGGGCCTTTTGTGTTTTTTCGTTTACTTCGAGCTCTTTCACTTTATTTTGATAAGTGAAGTTAAATGTACGATCACCACGGATCTCATCTTGATTGTGATGCTCTAAAATCTGTTTAACGCGAGCCACTTGCTCACGTTGCTTTTGCTCTTCTAAACGCGCTTTATTAAGCTCGTCGGCTTTTTTCTGTTGCTCAAGCTTAGTCTGCTCAATATGCTTTTGCAGATCGCTAGGATTACTCGTCGCACCTTTCTTTTTCTTCTTTTGCTGTTTGCGCTTTTCAGATTTGGCTACTTTAGCTTTATGTGCCGTAGTAAGACCAGCTTTAAGTAATTGATCTTGTAATGAACCCATGACGAAATTCCAATTTATTAATGCGTATTAGGGTTATTTTAATCAGCTCTGCCAACAAATAACAGTACTGAGCTCACTTGATTCACAGCAATCGAGTATATTGATGTGAGATTAACACGCGATGAAATCATGACATATTGATTTAACGCAAGATTTATCATTTTAGTCGCCTTTGAACTTGTAAAAAAGCCTGTACCCGATAAGCTAAGGCTTTTCCTCTTGGGAGCTAAAAATGCAGCTGCGCCATTTGTTACTTTGCTCTGTGTTTATTTTCTTTGTTTTATACGCCCCACAACCCTTACTTGGATTATTTGCCAGTCATTTTTCTGTATCGCCAGCCACTGCTGGTAGCTTAATGACCGCAACTATGTTGCCACTAGCCATTGCTCCTTTAGTGTATGGCTTGTTTTTAGCTAAGCGAAACCCACTCACAATTCTAAAGATTGCCATGTTTGTGTTAGCAATCAGCTGTATCGCTTTTACTTTAGCACCAAGCTTTGAGTTGCTATTACTGGTTCGTTTTATACAAGGGATCACCCTACCCGCAGCGCTCACTGCCATGACCAGTTATATTGGTGTGACTTTTCAGGCCGACCAATTACAACGTAATATGACACTTTACATTGGCAGCACCATTGTTGGTGGCTACTTCGGACGTATGCTCGCCGCCTTGTTTACTGACTTTTTAAGCTGGCAAAGTTTTTATTATGTGATTGCGCTTGGGTTAGTACTATTTGCACTCGCCATTCCTAAATCAAACAAAGGTGCGAGTATTCATGCTGCAAAGTCACCGCTGTTGTATCTAAAGCAATTAAAAGATCCACTGGTATTAAAGCTCTATGGAGCGGTATTTTGTATGTTCTTTTGTTTTGCGGCACTGTTAAATTATTTACCTTTCATTCTTCAAGACAGTTTTGCTATCACTAACACCCGAGACATCGGACTGGTTTACAGCGGCTACTTGCTGGGCGCGCTGGCTTCCATAGCCACACCTTGGCTGTTACGAAAGTCATCAACACCTTGGCGTTTACTAACCTGGGTTTTTGTATTCTATAGCCTGACGATGGTGCTATTGATGAGCCAACAGTTATTACTTTTTGTTATTGCTTTTACTGGCTTTTGTGGCGCAATGTTTGTGATCCACTCAAGTGCCGCTCCACTGGTAAATAAAATCAGCAGTGCACCTGCAAGTGTCACCAATGGCGGTTATGTATCGTTTTATTATAGCGGTGGGGCATTAGGTTCATTATTGCCAGGGCTGGTATATCAGCAACACGGCCAAGTTGCCTTTATGACCGTGCTACTTTTAGTCTGCTTAGTAGGTTTAAGCTTAGTTTATTTGGCAGGTAGAAATACGATACGCTGTTGATGCCCGGTACTTTCAAAAAACAGCTCTAAGTCACCTTTTTTCATCAGCCAAGTGGCGGTATTTTCAAAAGGGTGACAATGAAAAAGCTCGTTAAACCAAATTTCTTGGTCTAGCCAAAGAGTGACATTATTTTGCTTATCGTTTAACAGTGCCAACATAGAAACACAGCCCGGTGGCACTTTAAGATAACGCGCTAATCGCTCATCGGATGCAAACCCTAAACGCGATAACCCCTGCTGCTGAGCAATGGCTTTTAAGTCGAGTTGTTTGTCGTGAGCGGTGATCACTAAAAAGTGGCGCTTACCTTCGTTATCTCGTAAAAACAGGTTTTTTAAACGTGTGCCCGGTCTATCGAGCATAAACTTATCGGCATCTAAGCTGCCGTGTAATGGTGGATGCTCAATCACATCATAATTAATATCTAATTGAGCTAGCGTAGCAGCTAACTTGCTTTTATCTGCATACATTTACAAACAACGTCCTCGTAATTGCACACTTAAATCACGCCATAATACTTCGTCAATAACGTGTTTATCGTCGCAGTATTGTCGTTCTTTAAGCTCTTCATTTAATAATTCAACCGCTTGGTCTTCGAGCATAAGTTTTAAGTTGCTCGACTCTTCAAATACTTCTTGCTCGGCAAAATCTTTAAACTGCCTGCGTGTCATTGGCTTATCAAGATTAATCGGGCGTCTGCCCTGTGCTTTAACTGACACCACATAGGCAAAGATTTTATTGCCTTGCTCATCATTTTTTTCGTAAAACTGCTTATTATTGATTTCAAAAGGAGGCGCTTCTTGTTGGCTTGCGCAACCGGCAAGTAAAACAACCAAAAGCCATGCTATTTTTTTCATTATTGGATAAGCCTTAAACAGTGAATGCGCTTTAGTCTACCAAAAATAAAACAACAGAGTAAAAATTCGAACATTTTAAAAAAAATACTTGACCACAAATGCAAAAATATTTAAAGTTCACCCCGCTTGAGACGCAAGACTTAAGCATCCTGTATTTAGGAATGTGGGGCTATAGCTCAGCTGGGAGAGCGCCTGCCTTGCACGCAGGAGGTCAGCAGTTCGATCCTGCTTAGCTCCACCACTTTCCTACCTCTCTTTAGGCAATCTGCCAAATTAAATATCTAAACAAACTCATATTCATATTTCGATTCATTTTATTTATTTGTTTTAGACACAAAAAAACCGAGCAAAGCCCGGCTTTTTAAAGCAATTACTTTTTAGTGATTACTCACGAATTTGACCTTCGCCATTCACTAAGTATTTTTCAGTTGTAAGTGACTCAAGACCCATTGGACCGTAAGCATGTAGCTTAGTTGTCGCAATGCCAATCTCGGCACCTAAACCTAACTGTGAACCATCAGAAAAACGCGATGATGCATTAACCATTACCACAGATGCATCCACACTGCGTTGGAATAACTGCGCCGCAGCTTGGTCTTTAGTACAAATCACTTCAGTGTGGTTTGAACCAAACTTAGCAATATGATCAATGGCACCGGCAAAGTCAGGTACAACTTTAATTGCGATTTCTAAATCTAAGTACTCTTCACCAAACTCGTCGTCAGCAAGTACTGTTGCATTATCAAAGTACTCGGCAGCTTTCGCATCTGCATTTACTTTAACGCCTTCTTGACGAAGAACAACTGCACATAGGTTTAAAAACTCATCAGCGATATCTTGATGAACCACTAAACCTTCTAGGGCATTACACACACCTGTACGCTGGGTTTTACCATTTAATAGTAAATTGATTGCTACGTTCAGATCAGCGTCTTTATCTACATAAAGGTGACATACACCTTTAAAGTGTTGGATCACTGGAATAGTACTGTTTTCTGTTACAAAATTAATTAAACCTTCACCACCACGCGGAATGATTAAATCAATAGTGTCACGCTGTTGCATCAGCTCCATGAGCAGACCACGGTCTGGATCTGGGATCACTGAAATCAACGCAGCCGGCAAACCATGCTTTTCAAGTACTTTGTGCATTACACTTGCGATTGCTTGCGAGCTGCGAAGTGCTTCTTTACCACCACGTAAAATAACACCATTACCCGATTTAAAGCATAACGCACCGGCATCAGCCGTCACATTTGGACGTGCTTCATAAATCATACACACAACACCCAGTGGTACGCGCATCTTGCTGATCTTAATACCGTTTGGACGCTCTGAAATTTCACGTAATTGACCAACAGGATCATCAAGGCTAACAATTACTTCGATGCCTTCAGCCATTGCTTCAATGCGTTCATCGTTAAGCGTTAAACGGTCAATCATAGACGCAGCAAGGTTATTATCACGTGCTGCCGCTAAATCGCTTTCGTTCTCTTTGATGATAAACGCTTTGCTTTCGCGTAACGCCTCTGCCATCTCAGTTAACACTTGATTCTTAGTAGCAGTATCAAGTAAAGCTAACTGGGTTGCAGCTTTTGCAGCTTGACTCGAAATATCCGTAATTAAACTCATGACTTCTCCAATAATGCGATATCTTTCTCTGAAACAACTGGGCCGATTGAATCTTGCATTTTTTCGCTAAATTCACTTTGCTCGTTGTCAGCAATAAAATTCAATAAACAGCTACTGTAGTTCGCTGTTGCTTTTGCTAGACGCGTACCATCATCACTACGAACTAAAATGGTATCGCCTACGCCAAATTCTCCGTGTACTGCAACGATTTCATCGCTACGAATACAACCGTCTTCATCTTTTAATGATTCATCGAATGAACCTTCAACGACAACCTCACCCTGCTCGTTAGCTGTGTGAGTCATCCAATGCACTGCTTCTTGCATCGGTTTTTCATATGGTTTGAAGATAGTACCTGGGTTGTCACCCGCAAGCAGTCGGTTAAATGTCTCTTCTTTAAAACCATTTAAAATAAAGGTTGTAATACCATGTGAAGTGGCTTTTTCAGCCGCTTCGATTTTCGTTTTCATACCACCTGTACCAACGGCACTGGTTGCACAACCGGCCATGGCGTAAATTGATTCATCGATGCTATCAATTTCTGGTAATAGCACTGCATCTTCATGTAAATTCGGGTTTTTGTCATATAGACCATCAACATCCGAAAAAATCATCAATGCATCTGCATCCGCCGCTGCGGCTACCATTGCCGACAAGTTATCATTGTCGCCAACTTTTAAATCATCAGTTGTTACCGTGTCATTCTCATTAATGATAGGTAATACACCATGCTCAAGTAAGGTGAAAACGGTTTCACGGATACTTGTATAACGCTCACGGTCACGTAAGTCACCATGAGTTAATAAAATCTGTGCTGATGGGAAATCAAAGAAACGATCCCACATCGCCATCATTTCTGTCTGACCGGCAGCAGCCATTGCTTTTTTCATCGTCACTGAACGCTTTTCTTGTTCAGGGAATAAATGCGAACCAGCAGCTACCGAACCCGATGATACTAAAATAACTTCGATACCTTGCGCTCGACAGCGAACGATGAACTGTGCAATGGTCAGTAAATAACGTGAGCGACACCCGTCTTGTTCGGGTGCGATTAATGCGCTACCTACTTTTAGTACTATACGTCGCCAATTTAACTTTTGCATAACTGTTCAACTTTCCATTTTACTATCTGTTCAGTGCCAATTTGCCACTGATTAAAAGACTCGCGTTTAGCTTTACTAAACGCACTGACTATTATCACTTTGCCAAACAACTTATCTATGCACACGACTACGCCACGCAAGTACTGCGATTAGATATAGCACAACTTTTATTCAGTCAGTAGACCAAACGGTTATAAACCATAAGTTGATAAAAAGAGATAAGTGTTGTTTATGTATCGCTGTAAAAAGCTGTGTGAGGCTTTTATTAATAACAACATACATAGAGCCTATACAATCTGGTACACCAACAGATAGGGTGTAGATTGTATGACCGAGATTTAGCTGCCACGATGGGAACTAAACATTGACCAGATAATGAACTTATATTCTATTCAACACGTAATAAATACACACTGAACACGGGAAAGCTCATTTCTATTTAATTAGAAAACAAAGTGTATAAAACACTAAAATTGTTACAAACAATTGATTATTTAGAGGTAAAGCTCTATAAAACTGTAGCAACACCGATAAACATTTAGATATCAAATTGTTTGAACACGAAATATAATACGGGAAATCAGGGGTAAAGATCAAGGGCGAAAAGTAATCACAGCTTTTATACTTGCCATAAATAGGAAAAATAAATACTTTTTAACAATAAGTTAGATCACCATATGTTAGCCCTAATGATTTTTTCTCTGCAAACCTGACTTTTGTTTTAGATATAACCCCAAAAAGTAGTAATAACGACTAAAATCGTATTTGAAGCATCAAGTTTGCTTGTGTCTATAGTGATGAGTAAGCTTTAATAAGCAGGCAATTTTATTTCAAAGGTCTAATTGAGGATTGCATTACATCATAAATAATGTGATTCGACCTTTTTTGAACAGTAGTAACAAAAGGATAATTTATTCTATGTCAGCAATTTATATAGCAGGGATCGCATTGTGCTCAGTATTAGCACAGTGGGTCGCATGGGCGTTTCGCGTACCCGCTATTTTATTTTTACTACTAACAGGTTTAGTTTTAGGGCCATTTAGTGGCGTACTAGAACCTGACGCTCTACTGGGCGATTTACTCTTCCCTGTAGTTTCTTTGAGTGTGGCGGTGATCTTATTTGAGGGTTCACTAACCTTACACTTCAGAGAGTTAAAAGGGATTGGTAAGGTAGTTCGTAACCTCTGCTCTATAGGAATGCTCACGACTTGTTTAGTAATCAGCTTCAGCGCTTATTGGATTTTAGAGCTGAACTGGCGAGTTGCTGCAGTACTTGGGGCGGTGCTTGTTGTAACTGGACCTACAGTTATTGCGCCGCTGTTAAACTCTATGAGACCTACTCAAGATATTGACCGCATCTTGCGTTGGGAAGGTATTGTTATAGACCCTATAGGTGCATTATTCGCAGTACTAGTATTTGAAGCTGTCATGCTTGTAGGTCAAGGCGAAGTACTGAGTCATACCATTATCGCGCTCTTTAAAACCCTGGGAGTTGGTTTAACCATTGGTGTCGTTGCCGGTTGGCTTACCACATTGCTGATACGCCGAGAATGGCTACCATTTGAGTTACACAAGTTTGGCATTTTAGCCTTAGTACTGATTAGCTTTACGGTTTCGAACCACCTAAGCCATGAATCTGGCCTCCTCGCTGTTACCGTGTTTGGTATTTGGCTTGCTAACCAAGATGATCTCGAAATTGACTCTGTGCTTGAATTTAAAGAAGACCTTTCGATGATCTTAATTTCATCACTGTTCATTTTACTTGCAGCCCGACTACAGCTATCAGATTTAATGATGTTACATAGCGATGTGTTTATTTTCTTAGCCATCGTGCTTTTTGTGGCTCGCCCAGCCTGTATTGCAATATCGACCTTTAAAACTGATTTACCACTTAAGTCTCGTTTAGTTCTGTCGTGGATTGCACCACGGGGTATCGTTGCCGCTGCGGTGGGCTCTGTATTTGCTCTAAGTATGGTCGAAGCTGGCATTGCCGATGCTGAAAAAATAGTGCCACTTATATTTACTGTAATTATTATTACTGTAGTACTGCAAAGCCTTACAGCAACACCGTTGGCAAAGTTATTAAAAGTACGCCAGCCTGCGCCAAATACTATTTTAATTATTGGCGCAAACCATGTAGCCCGTGCTATTGCTTGCGGCTTAAAAGATCAAAATATTCCGGTGCACTTATCTGATCCTGCATGGGAAAACTGTAAAATGGCACGCATGGATGGCTTACCTTGTTACTATGGTAATCCGCAGTCAGAGCATGCGGAGCGGTATTTACCATTAACAACAATTCGTAGCGTACTCGCGCTTTCACCTAACCGCCATCACAATGCATTAGGCGTACAATACTTCTCGCATTTGTTCGACGAAAAGAATGTATTTTCTTTGCGCTCTTCGACTAACCATGCAAAAGCGAATAAAGACAGTGCGACCTTCTTGTCACGACAAATTCTGTTTGGCGACAATGGCGCTTATGCCCGTTTAAGCAGCTTAATTGCCAAAGGCGGCAAAGTTAGTGCGACGCGTATTTCTGAAGAGTTTAGTTGGGATCAATATAAAGAAGTTAATAGCGAAGCAATCCCATTATTTATTTTAAATGGTGAAAAAAGCGATGATGACGATACGCCTATTAAAATTCGCCCGTTCACTACAAATATGGAAAAACCTCCACAAGTAGGTGAACGTATTGTGGCACTTCAACCGCCTAAACTATCGGTGCTAAAAGACCCGAACAACGGCAAACCGAAAGAAAATAAAGAAGAGAAATAACAGTAAGGCCAGCATTAGCTGGCCTTTTTTATATGTATTTGTATTTGCCTACATAGGTAAACGGGCGCGTGCAACGACGCTGTCTGGCATTTTTTCGGCAAGCTTAGCGAGTAAATTTTCGACTTTCTTGTGAGTTGCTTTATCGGCAACCATTGAATGAAATAACCAACGGTAGGCGTCTTCATAATCTCGTGGGCTGCCATAACCTTGATTAAATAGATTAACCAAACGCATTTGTGCCTTTAGGTTACCTTGAGCTGATGCTTCTCGTAAATAGGTCACCGCCATTGCTTTATCTTGCTGCACTAACTGGCCTACATCATAGTAGCGACCTAGTTGCTCTAATGCCGCACCAAGCCCTTGCTGGGCAGCTTGACGCATGTAATAGACCCCTAACTCTACATTACGGTCTACACACACCGCATAAGCTAGCATATCGCCATACAGGAACTGATATGATGGCAGTGCCATTTTATTGGCTCGCGCTTCGATATCTTGCACTAACTGGCAATCATCTGCCTTGACACGTGCAAGGTGTGTATTTTTATTGATCAAGCCTATTAACTCGCTCTCTGTGTAAAGAGGCACAGCTGTGATAGGCTCTTCAGCCATACTCAGGCTTGAGAAGAGTAATGTTAAAGGCAATAAAACACGCATCAAAATCACTTAAATAAAGTCAGTCTTAGCAAATAATATACAATTATCATTCCAGAGTGAATTTGGGGCACAAAAAAAGCTGCCGAGGCAGCTTTTTCAGTCACTATGACGATTATGCAAACGGGCTGCGTAATACCATAGTTTCTACACGGTCTGGGCCAGTAGAGATGATATCAACTGGAACACCAGTGATTTCTTCAATACGTTTGATGTAATCAAGTGCCGCTTGCGGTAATTGATCAACTGACGTAGCACCTACTGTGTTTTCTGACCAGCCTGGCATCTCTTCGTATACTGGTGTTACTTTCTCGTAACCTTCAGCTGCTAATGGTGTAACGTTCGTTACTGTACCATCTTCTAACTGGTAACCAGTACAGATTTTTAATGTTTCTAAACCGTCTAAAACGTCTAGTTTAGTTAAACAGAAACCTGAGATGCTGTTGATTTGCACTGCGCGGCGCATTGCCACTGCGTCTAACCAACCTGTACGGCGTAAACGACCTGTCGTCGCACCGAACTCATGACCTTTATCACCTAAGTGCTTACCAACTGGATCTTGCTTATCAAGACCGTCGTAAAGCTCTGTAGGGAATGGACCAGAACCTACACGTGTTGTGTAAGCTTTGATAATACCTAGCACGTAATCAAGGTGTAATGGACCAAAACCAGCACCAGTCGCTACACCACCAGCTGTTGTGTTTGATGATGTTACGTACGGGTAAGTACCGTGGTCGATATCAAGTAATGTACCTTGCGCACCTTCAAATAAGATGTTGTCGCCCGCTAAACGCGTTTGGTCAAGAAGCTCAGTAACATCAACAACCATTGCTTTTAAGATATCTGCGATAGCCATTGCATCGTCAAATGTCTTTTGGAAGTCAACTGGTTCAGCTTTGTAGTAATGCTCTAAAGTGAAGTTATGGTATTCCAATACTTCTTTAAGCTTGCTAGCAAACTGTTCAGGGTTGAATAAGTCACCTACACGTAAACCACGACGTGCTACTTTATCTTCATAAGCTGGACCGATACCACGACCTGTAGTACCAATTGGCTTATCGCCACGTGCTTTTTCACGGGCTAAATCTAATGCAATGTGGAAAGGTAAAATTAATGGACATGCTTCGCTGATTAATAAGCGCTCACGTACTGGTACGCCACGCTCTTCTAGCATGCCGATTTCTTTCATTAATGCTTCTGGTGATAAAACAACACCATTACCGATCACACACTTAACATTGTCACGTAATACACCCGATGGAATAAGGTGTAAAACCGTCTTTTCACCGTTGATTACCAGAGTATGGCCTGCGTTATGACCACCTTGATAACGAACTACTAAAGATGCTTTGTCTGTAAGGAGGTCAACTACCTTACCCTTACCTTCGTCACCCCATTGGGTGCCTAGTACAACAACGTTTTTACCCATTGCAAATTCACTTAGAAAAAATTAGGACGAGATTTTATCAGAAAACGAGGTGAAAGATCACCCCGTTTAGCTTATTTTTTCTGCGCCTGAATTTTTATCATCTCAATTAATCAAACAATTACATGCAGAACAGAGGTTTATAAAATAGTTAAAGATAAAAATTAATCACGCTCAGAAACAAAAAAGCCCCACAAACTGCAGGGCTTTTACCACACAAATATTAATTACTGTGCTTTTGTACCTTTCATATAATTAAAGAAGTCGCTATCAGGTGAAATGACCATCACGTCTTGCTTATTTTTAAAGGTATTTTTGTAAGCTTCTAGGCTACGCACAAAACCAAAAAATTCAGCATCTTTGTTATAAGCGTTTGCATAGATAGCGGCAGCATCGGCATCACCTTGACCACGTACTGTACGAGCATTACGTTCAGCATCTGCAAGCATTACTGTTACGCGGCGGTCGACTTCGGCACGAATTGTTTCAGCTTTTTCTTGACCTTCAGAGCGGTGCTCTTTTGCTACCGCAGTACGCTCAGCACGCATACGTTGGAAGATTGAGCTACTCACCTCTTGCGGTAAGTTAATTTGCTTAACACGTACATCAAGTACTTCAATACCTAGCTCTTGTGCACTTTCAGACGCTTGAACTAATGCTTCTTCCATCAGTTCACTACGCTCACCAGAAACAATCTCTCTGATAGTACGAGAACCGAAGTTAGTACGTAGACCATTATTTACCTTTTGCTTAAGTAGTGTTTCAGCGTATTGCTTATCACCACGGGCACGAAGGTAAAATGCACTAAAGTCATTAATTCGCCACTTAACGTAAGAATCAACGATTAAGTCTTTTTTCTCACTTGTTACGAAACGGTCAGGTGCACCATCCAGCGTTTGAATACGTGCATCTAAACGACGTACTTGGCTAAAGAAAGGCACTTTTAGATGCAAACCAGGACCATACACTACAGCTTTATCATCACTGTCTTTTTCAACTTTGCTGAATAACAGTACGATTGCTTTCTCGCCTTCTTGCACAACAAAAATCGCTGAGAAAGACAGCACAACTGCAAGGGCAAGTATTACTAAACTAAAATTTTTCATCTTGCTTATCTCCCCTCATTAAAACGGTCAGTTGCGAAACGGTCATTACTTGAATTTACCGTGCTGTTACGCGACGTGTTTATTTTATTGCGAAGGTCTTTGATATCACTTGAGCTTGGTAGTGCAACACGTGTTGCTGTGCCTTGCTTTTCCATGATTTTATCAAGCGGTAAATACATCATGTTATTACCACCTTCAACATCAACTAACACTTTAGAGCTGTTACCTAGCACTTCTTCCATCGCATCGATATATAAGCGCTTACGGGTTACCTCTTTAGCAGCTTGGTACTCAGGTAATAGCTTTTCAAAACGCGCTACCTCACCTTGTGCTTCTAATGTAATACGTTCACGGTACGCTTCTGCTTCTTGCGTCATACGAGTAACTTGACCACGGGCACGAGGTTCAATTTCACGAGCATAGGCTTCTGCTTCACGGATGAAACGCTCTTCATCTTCTTGTGCAGCAATAGCGTCATCAAACGCGTCTTTTACTTCACCCGGCGGACGTGAATCTTTAAAGTTCACATCGCTTACAATAATACCTAGATTGTATGGCTCGATGATTTTGTTAAGCTCATCCCACGTTTGTTGACGCACTAACTCACGGCCTGTTGTTAACACTTGGTCCATTTTTACGTGGCCAATTACATAACGTAATGCACTATCAAGTGCTTGTTGTAAGCTGTGGTCAGCATCAGTAACACTGAACTTGTAAAGATGTGGGTCGATAACACGGTACTGTACTTCAAACTCGACATTTACCACGTTTTCGTCTTCAGTAAGCATAAAACCTTTAGCAGATAACGAGCGTACCGCTTCGATATCAACAGGGATCACGCGTTCAATGAAGGTCATTTTCCAACGTAAGCCAGGTTCTGCAATGCGATCGTATTGCCCAAATTGTAAAACAATACCGCGCTCAGCTTCTTTTACCGTGTAAATACCACTTAATGCCCATACAATGATGGCAATAATAAGGATGAAAGAAATGCCTGCGCCACCAAGTCCACCGCCGTTTTTACCTGGCTTATTACCACCAAATAAACCGCCAAACTTGTTGCCGAACTTACGCATTACCTCGTCTAAATCAGGTGGGCCTTGATCTTTTCCGCCTTTATTATTCCACGGATCTTTATCATTGCCATTATTACCCGGTTCATTCCAGGCCATAGCTATACTCCATTGTTATCTAAATGAATTAGGTTAAATCTATCAAATCTACAGCATTTCTCATACTAAAAAAGACAAATGCTGGTGATTTTTAATCAGTCACTACGAAAGAGTCTAGGTCTTGTCCCATCTCTTTTTTCAAGCGATTCCATTCTGCCATTGGCAAGCGTACCGATAATAACCAGTTTCCTTGCTCATCAAAACGTTCTTGATGGACTGCATTTAAGTTGAATAATGCTGCGCGAATACGACCATGTTGTGGAGGTAATTTTAGCTCATCAGCAAACATCTTTTTGGCAAGTAACTCATTAATTGCCTCACTTAGCAGTTCACAGCCAACGCCAGTGCGCGCCGATAACCAGACTCGTACCGGTTGACCTTCGTCGTTTCTATCTATACGTGGCGCAACGTCATCTAGCGCATCAATTTTGTTATAAACCAAGAATTGCGGTACTTCATCTGCTTCGATTTCTTTTAAAACAGACTGTACTTGCTCAATATTTTCTTTTCGACGAGGGTCAGCCACATCAATAACATGCAGCTGTAAATCAGCTTCACGGGTTTCTGTTAAGGTCGCTTTAAATGCTGCAACAAGGTCATGAGGTAAGTGACGAATGAAACCTACCGTATCCGCTAAAATAATTGGACCTATATCGCCTATATCTAACTTGCGTAAGGTTGGATCTAGGGTAGCGAATAGCTGATCAGCAGCATACACATCTGAGTCTGTAATACGGTTAAATAACGTTGATTTACCCGCATTGGTATAACCTACTAGTGACACAGTTGGGATTTCATTTCGCGTACGCGCACGTCGCCCCTGCTCACGTTGAACAGCCACTTTATCTAAACGGGCACGAATGTTTTTAATTCTTGCTCGCAGTAATCGTCTATCGGTTTCGAGCTGGGTTTCACCTGGGCCACGTAAACCTATCCCGCCTTTTTGTCTTTCAAGGTGGGTCCAACCACGGATCAAGCGAGTAGAAATGTGGCGTAACTGAGCTAACTCAACCTGAAGCTTACCTTCGTGAGTACGCGCTCGCTGCGCAAAAATATCTAAGATCAAACTCGTACGATCAAGAACGCGGCACTGGCAAACGCGCTCTAAATTGCGTTCCTGTGACGGGCTAAGTTGATGGTTGAAAATAATGACATCTGCATTGTGGATTTTGACAGTTTCAGCGATTTCTTCTGCTTTTCCGGTCCCGACGAAAAGTTTCGGATGCGGTGCTTGACGACTGCCTTGCACAATCGCCAAACTACTAACACCAGCAGAAGATACCAACAACTCTAATTCGTGAAGATCTTCGCGATCCCCCTCTTTAGGTAAGTCGATATGAACTAAAACTGCCTGTTCGCCGGCTTCATAACGGTCAAACAAGCATTACGCTCCTAAGTTTAAAAATTTCCAGATTCTTGCTCTTCTGAATCATCACTTCCTTGAACGCCTTGGAAGTTAACAGAACGCGCTGGAACAACAGTTGAAATAGCGTGTTTATACACCATTTGATTTACGGTGTTTTCAAGTAAAATAACAAATTGGTCAAATGACTGGATTTTACCCTGCAATTTAATGCCATTAACCAAAAAGATTGATACTGGAATGCGCTCACGACGTAACGCATTTAAAAATGGGTCTTGTAACGACTGGCCTTTTGCCATGTTATTTTCCTTCGTTCTAGGTGTTATTATAATTAAGTAGCTGAACTAATTTAACAAAGCTAAAAAACTTCCAGCTACTACTAGCTTAGCGAACTTACTACACGTTGCAAGTTTTCTTCATCACCCGTAGTCAACCAAATTACTTCAGGCCAACCTCTTAACCAAGTCAGTTGTCGCTTGGCTAACTGCCGTGTGGCTGCAATACCACGAAAGACCATTTCATCATAGTCAATTTCGCCAGCAATGTAATCCCACATTTGTCTATAACCCACACAACGAATCGAAGGTAGGTCTGGGTGTAAATCCTTACGTTTATATAGGGATGAAACTTCATTTTCAAACCCCTGATCGAGCATTATTTTAAACCTTTTCTCAATTCGCTGATGTAATTCACTGCGATCATCAGGTGCAATGGCAAATTGATAGAAAGTATAAGGAAGCTCAGGCTGCTTTTGTTTTTGCAGCTCAGTCATTGTTTTACCTGTTATACGATACACTTCTAATGCACGATTAATTCTTTGCGAATCATTTTCGCTCATTTTTTTCGCTGCATCAGGATCAATTTTCACAAGTTCTTTATGCAAATGTGGCCAACCAAACTGCGCTGCTTCTTTTTCGAGTTCAGCACGTACTTCAGGTGATGCCTCTGGTAGCGGTGATAAGCCATCAATAAGCGACTTAAAATACATCATTGTACCGCCAACCAATACAGGTACTTTACCTTGCTGATGAAATAGATCAATCTTTTCAATTGCATCACGGCGAAAATCTGCCACTGAATAACTATCTGCTGGGTCAATAATATCAATCAAGTGATGCGGGGCACGAGCAAGCTCTTCGGCATTTGGCTTTGCCGTGCCGATGTCCATATCTTTATAGACTAATGCTGAATCAACACTGATTATTTCTGTGTTTAAATGCTCACACAAAGAAATTGCTAAATCTGTTTTCCCTGCAGCGGTTGGTCCCATTAAAAAAATGACGGGTAAGTTATTCAAGCCTAAATACCTTGCTTAATTTAAAAACTGAGATAGTTCTATTTTAACTGCTTTTTGACGTAAACGTTGCATAGTTTGTGGATTATTTTCTAACCGAGCCACTTGCTCCAAAAAGGCTTGGCTTGCGTAATAGCGTGCTGGGATTTGCTGAGCTAACCAAGCTAACCATTCATCGAGTGAACTTGGTGAGGCTTTACAGCCAGTAATAAGCCGCTCAATAGCATCACTTACATCAAGTAAATACACGCAAGGCGGAAGCTTTTTAACCATCACAAACTGTTTTTCTATTACTAAATCAAAACCAAGTAAGGTAAACCACGACTGCTGAGCATTTAACGCACTAATATCATCAGCACTTGCATTTACTCGCACAGGTAACAACAAGGCTTTGCCATCAAGGCTACCTGCTTGTTCTACTTGCGCTTGCCAGTCGAGTGCTAAAGCATGCTTAAAGTGCGCAGCAAAGAGTTGGTTGTCTTCACTAAATACGCATTCGCCCTCGCGTACGTGGATGAGTTTGGCAAGCTTAGCTTGCTCAACAACCGGTGCTGTAACGCTTGGCTCTGGGCGTACTTGGTCAAAATGCGCAGCATGTTGCTCACTGATCCCTTGATAAAAAGCATTGACATCTTGATGCGATGTTTTACAGCGGCCTTGGCTGTCGCTACTAAAGCCACCGCCAGAGCGCCCTGCTCCTGTTGCCCCTGAATAACTCGCTGAACGTGTTGGCTGTAATTCAGATTTAGGGTAATCATATTGCTCTGTTGGCGCTGATTGAGTAAAACTTGGCTGCATGCTGCTTGAGTGCGCCTCATCAAACGAAGCATGCTGAAAAGCAGTGTCATTATGCTCTGTAAAACCAGCTTCATGCTGAAGCGGTACCACCACTTGCTTTATTGCCTGTAGAATAAAGTCATGCACTAAACGGCCTTGATGAAAACGCACTTCATGTTTCGCTGGGTGCACATTTACATCGACCTGACGTGGGTCAATATCAATATAAATGACAAAACCTGGCAGCTCTTCAGAGCCTGCGACTTCTTCAAAGGCTTGGCGGATTGCATGCAAAATGAGTTTATCGCGCATCATGCGATTATTCACATAGGTATATTGCGTGCTATTCGTTGAGCCCACGGGCAATACCCAACCTCGCAACATCAAACCTGCTTCACCTGACTGAATATGTAGCCCCTGTTCACTAAATGCTTTTCCCGCCACTTGTGCAACACGGCTTATCGCTTGCTCAGGGTTTGGTTTAGCACGGTATTGACGCACGACCTTGCCATTATGAGTCAGGGTGATAGAGACATCAAAACGACTCAGCGCAATACGCTTAATAAGCTCATCAATATGTGAAAACTCAGTTTTCTCGGTGCGAAGAAATTTACGGCGCGCAGGGGTATTAAAGAATAAGTCTTTCACCTCAAAGGTGGTGCCATCAGGGTGTGCCGTTGGCTTAATCTGCACCGCCATATCGCGACCTTCAGCAAACGCTTGCCATGCAGCCTCTTGCTGCTTTGGCTTTGAGCTTAAGGTTAAGCGAGAAACAGAACTAATTGATGCTAACGCTTCACCACGAAAACCCAGTGAGCAAATGTTCTCAAGATCATCGAGTGACTTAAGCTTACTCGTAGCATGGCGCGACAAGGCTAATGTTAGCTCATCTTTATTAATGCCAGAGCCATTATCGCGGATACGAATTAGCTTATGCCCACCACGCTCAATATCTATTTGAATGCGCGTTGCGCCAGCATCTAAACTGTTTTCTACCAGCTCTTTAACAACGGATGCTGGGCGTTCAACCACTTCACCCGCAGCAATTTGGTTAGCCAATCGCGCGGGTAGTATTTCTATACTCATAGTGTTCCTAACACGAAAATTGACTAGCTTTGAGGAATATCAAGCTCTTGACCAATAAATAAGGTATTCGATTTTAAGTTGTTGGCCGTTTTTAGCTTACTTACAGAGGTGTTGTATCTGCTTGCTAAAATACTTAACGATTCACCAGGGCGAACTTTGTGTTTAGTCGGAAACTGCGACTTTAACTTAGCAAATAGTGAATCATCTGGTGGATTCTTCATGTAGTAATTTTTAATCGAGGTGAAAATTGCTTTAGCTAAGCGCTCCTGATGCTGCGCCGTTTTTAGCATTCGCTCTTCACGCGGATTCGAAATAAACCCTGTTTCGACCAAAATAGACGGAATATCGGGTGATTTCAATACCGCAAGGCTCGCCGCTTGCGGGCGTTTTTTATGCATTTTAGCCACTTTTCGTAATTCGCTAACCACCTCTTCTGCGACACTAAAACCTGTTTTCATCGAGTGATCCATCGACATATCTAGCAGTGCTTGTGCTAAATATTTTTCGCTTGCAGTATCTTTTAATACCCCCAGCTGCACCACCTAAAAGCTCTGAGTGTTTTTCTTTATCCTCAATCCATTTACCAATTTCTGAATTTGCACGGCGCAGTGATAGCACCCACACTGAGGCACCGTTTGGCTGCGGGCTAGTAAAGGCATCCGCATGAATCGACACAAAGAAATCAGCTTTTTTCTTACGGGCGATGCTAGTACGGGTGTTTAAATTTACAAAGTAGTCACTGCGGCGCACCATACGCGAAATCATGCCTTTTTCAGCATCTATCATTCGCTCTAAGCGCTTCGCTATTTGTAGCGTAATGTCTTTTTCATAAGTGCCTGACGGGCCAATTGAACCTGGGTCTTCACCACCATGACCTGCGTCAATGGCAATAACAATATCGCGCTCTTGATTGAGTTCGCGTTTTTTCACACTGGTATTGGTCGAAGCAACAGGTTCTGCCTTCGGTGTTTTATCAACAAGGTCAACCACTAAACGATGCTTGTAGGGATCGGTAGGTAGTAAAGCAAATACCACTGGTTTGCTGGCACGGGCTAGCTCAAAAACAAAGCGCACACTTTTGCTATCTTTAGGTTTTGAGTAACGCAGTTTTGAAACAATCTGATGCTTTTGAGGAATAGCAGGCAAGCTATCTAGTTTGTCGGTATTTTTTAAGTCAATCACTAAACGAGCTGGGTTTTTCAGCATGAAATAGCTGAAATCAGGCTTATCGTTTAAATCAAAGACCACTCGAGTGCTGTCAGGTGAGGGCCACACTCGTACGCTATTAATGATATTTTGTGCAAGCGCAATCTGGCTAACAACCAATAACATCAAAGTAGTTAATAGTTTAAACGTACAACGACCCATTTTTACTAATACACCTTTATTTTTATATGTTTATTCTTGCGCGCTCGTAAGTTGCTGAACAATAGCCTTACCACGCTCGGTTAAGCTATTAATTGTAATAGCACGCGCCTCGCCTTCATAGCGTAGGGTGATATCAAGATCTGGTGTTGGAATAAATTCGCCGCCTTTTTCAGGCCATTCCACAACACAAATAGCCTGTGGTGAAAAATAGTCACGAATTCCCATATATTCAAGTTCTTCAGGGTCACCTAAGCGATATAAATCAAAGTGATATACATCAGCTTTAGCTAATTGGTAAGGCTCAACCAGTGTATAAGTTGGACTCTTAACCTTACCTTGATGACCGAAACCTTGCACGATACCACGGGTTAATGTCGTTTTACCGGCACCTAAATCACCATGTAAGTAGATGACTGCTCCTTGCTCCATTAAGGTTGCAAGTTGCTTACCCATATTAACCGTTGCTGCTTCATCAGCGAGTGGAAAACCAACACTGTCGGTCATTATTACCTCATGAAAAACTAAAAACACATTACTTTGTTAATCATACCAGAATATTTTGTAAGGCGAGAATCACTCTTATGACTAATTTGACAAAAAAAAGCCGGCAAAGTTGCCGGCTTTTTAGCTTAAACAGAATTTTGTTTACAGACCTAGTTTCTTCTCAAGGTAGTGGATGTTTGTACCACCGTTTTGGAAGTTCTCATCTGCCAAGATTTTCTTGTGCAGTGGTGTGTTGGTCTTGATACCATCGATCACTAATTCGTTTAACGCATTGCGTGAACGAGCAATAGCTACATCACGGTTTTCACCGTAACAGATCAGCTTACCAATCATTGAATCGTAATGAGGTGGTACTGTGTAATCTGCGTAGATGTGGCTGTCCCAACGAATACCTAAACCGCCAGCAGGGTGGAATCGCGTGATTTTACCTGGTGATGGAATAAAGGTGTCTGGGTCTTCCGCATTAATACGGCACTCAATTGCATGACCACGAATAACCACATCTTCTTGTGTGAATGATAATGGTTGACCCGCTGCAATTTTTAGCTGCTCTTTGATTAAGTCAACGCCAGTGACCATTTCTGTTACTGGGTGCTCAACCTGAATACGGGTATTCATTTCGATGAAATAGAACTCGCCGTTTTCGTATAAGAATTCGAACGTACCTGCACCGCGGTAACCAATTTCGATACATGCACGAGTACAACGGTCACCGATAAACTTACGCATTTCAGCTGTGATACCTGGCGCTGGCGCTTCTTCAACAACTTTTTGGTGACGACGTTGCATTGAACAATCACGCTCACCTAAGTGAACTGCATTGCCTTGACCGTCTGCAAGTACTTGAACTTCGATGTGACGTGGGTTTTCAAGGAATTTTTCCATGTAAACCATGCCATTACCAAAGAACTGCTTAGCTTCTTGCTGAGTAAGAGCGATTGAATCAATCAGTTCTTTTTCGCTGCGAACAACACGCATACCACGACCACCGCCGCCGCCTGCTGCTTTAATGATTACAGGGTAACCAATACGCTTAGCGATTTGAATATTGCGCTCACTGTCTGCCGTTAATGGGCCATCAGAACCTGGTACACAAGGTACACCGGCTTTACGCATCGCTTCGATTGCAGAAACTTTGTCACCCATTAAACGAATTGTGTCGCCTTTAGGACCGATAAATACAAAGCCGCTTTGCTCAACTTGATCAGCAAAGTCTGCATTTTCAGAAAGGAAACCATAACCTGGGTGGATAGCAACTGCGTCTGTTACTTCTGCCGCTGCAATAATGCGCGGAATATCTAAGTAACTTTCAGTGGCTGCTGGTTTACCAATACAAATTGTTTCGTCTGCCAGTAACACGTGCTTAAGATCACGGTCTGCCGTTGAATGCACAGCAACAGTTTTGATCCCAAGCTCTTTGCAGGCGCGCAGTACGCGAAGTGCAATTTCACCTCGGTTTGCAATGACTACTTTATCTAACATAGAGTTGGCCTTTTGTTGCGCTATTATTCAATGATGAATAAAGGTTGATCGAATTCTACTGGCTCGCCATTTTCAACTAAGATAGCTTTTACTGTGCCTGCTTTATCAGATTCGATTTGGTTCATCATCTTCATTGCTTCAACGATACATAACGTATCGCCAACATTTACTTTAGAACCTACTTCTACGTATGGTGCTGCTTCTGGAGAAGCCGCTGAGTAGAATGAACCAACCATAGGAGATTTAACTTGATGGCCAGTCGGTGCAGCTGGAGCAGCCGCTTCTGCTGCTGGTGCCTCTGCTACTGGAGCTGGAGCCGCTGCTGGTGCAGGTGCTGCAAACTGCTGTGGTGCATACTGCATTGCAGGTGCTGCAGACATGTTGTTACGATTGATGCGTACTGACTCTTCACCTTCAGTGATTTCTAATTCAGCAATACCAGATTCTTCTACTAGTTCGATAAGTTTTTTGATCTTGCGAATATCCATTGAACGACCCGCCTGTTAGTTATTTAAAAAATTAATGTGTGTTTTGCAACCGGCTAACAGCAGCTTCAAGTGCCACCTTATAACCCATTGCTCCTAATCCAATAATGACGCCTTGTGCCACATCCGAAAAATACGAATGATGACGGAATGCTTCTCGAGCATGCACATTACTTAAATGCACCTCGTAAAAGGGAATGTTTACACTGAGTAATGCATCCCGTAAGGCTACGCTTGTATGCGTAAATGCAGCAGGATTGATAATTATTGCATCAACCATTTGCCATGCATCGTGAATGCGTTCTATTAATGCAGCTTCACTGTTACTTTGGAAATGCGTTAAATCAACATTGAGACCGGCAGCAACCAGGCTAAGTTCAGCTATAATCTCATCAAGAGATTGAGTACCGTACTTTTCTGGTTCACGCTTGCCAAGCATGTTTAAATTTGGCCCATTTAGAACTAAAAGTTTGAATTTTGCAGCCATAATACGCGATATATCCTATAAGTAAGCAGTTTAACCATATTCATCATAAACCCACGCTTAACCTAAGCGTGCTGATGTAAAATAGCAACTATTTCTCACGTTAACCACCTATTATAGATATTTCGACGTAAATAGCAGCAAAATACTGGTCTAATCACTGCCTATTCGTGGCAAAGTCAAGCATAGCAAGGCACACAACAGGGTCATTCTAAGCGTTTTCCTGCTGATTAATTGAGCTTCAATCAGTGAATTTGCCATTTTTCACTTAAAATAAGTATTTTTTACGATGTAGATACAAAAACGCCACTCAGTTGAGTGGCGTTTTGCTATTTTCTTGCACGTTTGCGTTTATTTAGCGGTATTTCGTACTTTTGCTAAATGTTCTGCAAAGTCTTTGGCATTTAAAAAGCCTGTTACACGTTGCTCTAAAAGCTCATTACCTTGGCTATCAAAGAACAAAATGCTCGGCAACCCAAATACCGTGTATTCTTCCATTAGCTCAATTGTTTTTGCATCGCTTTCTGTTAAATCGATTTGAATTAATTCAAAGTGAGCAAACTGCTCTTGCACTTTAGCATCAGGAAACGTGTAGTGCTCAAACTCTTTACAGGCAACACACCAGTCGGCATATAAGTCGACCATCACTAAGCGCCCTTCGCTACTTGCCTGTGCAATTTCTTCTTTTAATTCACTTAGATTAGCAACTTGTCTAAAACCATGTGTTTGCACAGCAGCTTCTCCAACCACCGCTTTACTTGGCCAGAAATAACTTTTCGTTAAACTCGCCCCAGTTACAACCAATAAGGTAGCAGTAAACCACAATGCTGTTTTTAGCTTGCCCTGTGATTGACCACTTTGCCAATGGTGTAAATAAAGCGCTGTAGCAAGTGCTAATAAACCCGCCATTAACCAGATGATTTCAATATCAACAATACGCTCTAACAGAATAAGCGGCACGACCAGCATGATGAAACCAAATAGGGTTTTCACTTGCTCCATCCAACCACCTGCTTTTGGTAGTAATTTACCGCCAGAAGTCCCCAATAATAATAACGGTAAGCCCATGCCTAAACTGAGCACATAAAGTGTTAAACCACCAACTAGATAGTCACCACTTTGCGCCACATAAAGTAAAGCAGCAGACAAAGGTGCTGTTGTACACGGTGAGGCAATCAAACCAGACAGTACACCCATCATAAATACGCCAACATAGTTGCCGCCTTTTTGCTGGTTACTAACCTGAGTGAGTTTATTCATCATGCCGCTAGGTAATTTGATTTCGTACCAGCCAAACATCGACATTGCCAGCAATACAAATAAGATACTAAAGCTAATCAGTACCGTTGGATGCTGTAAATACCCTTGTACTTGCCCACCTAATGATGCAACCACTAAGCCCAGTGCTGCGTAAGTAACGGCCATACCTTGTACATACACAAAAGACAGCGAGAACGCTTTTTTAGTCGACAAATTCTGCTGACCCGCTATAAGGCTCGACAAAATCGGAAACATTGGGAATACGCATGGCGTAAAGGCAAGACCAATACCCACTAAAAAGAAGATTACTAGGTTCGTTAGTAAACCTTGCGATGCCAGCTTATCAGTATACGACTGCTCACCTGCTGGTTCTGATGCTTCTTGAGAGGGCGCTGATGATGCTTCATTTGTATCAGCTGCTTGTGTTAATGCCGCTAATGCGTTCCCCGCATCTGCAGTCTGTGATACTTGCTCACCTGCAATCACAGATAAAGGAATGGTTCTAACTTCTGGCGGATAACATAACCCTGCTTCGGCGCAGCCTTGAAAACGCACTTTAACAACTGCACCTTCTGTGACGTTACTGAGCTTAGAAACCACACTTAACGAATCAAAGAATACCTCGGTCTTACCAAAAAATTCATCTTCAATAATCACGCCCTTGCCAAGATCAGGAACTTCAATATCAGCGCCTTTGGCAATAATTTCGACTTTCTTTTTGTAAAGGTAATAATCAGGCGCAATATCCCAGCCAATAAATAAGGTTTTGCCTTGCTGGTCAAAATCGAAAACAAACGCCTGATCAACCGGGAGAAATGTTTGCTCCGCAGGTTGTAGTAGATTTCCAAGTAAATTGTTATTACTTGCACTTGCTGGCATAAGCCACAATGCACAAAGTAATAAAAGGAACGATCGCATTAATTAAGTACCTCATCCATCCAATTAAAATAGGCTAAATTGCCCGTAGCCACATCAACGACCTGAATTTCAGGCACCTCATAACTATGCAATTTCTTGATAGTTTGGATCACCTCATTCATTTTTTCTGACTTAGTTTTGATCAGTAACTTACTCTCAATAGCTTGAGTTACCTCGCCTTCCCACATGTAAATAGATTCAATAGTAGGCAAAATGTTCACACAAGCAGCTAGCTTTTCTTTAACTAGATGTTGTGCCAACTGACGGGCTTCAGCCTCATTTGCACAAGTCGTAAAAATAAGTCGAAAATGCGTAGTCATAAGGAACCTTTATTTGATTACGTGAGTCGCACCATAGTAGCCGATAGTAACTATAATGTGTAGCGAGCAAGGTGATCCTAGGTTCCGTCTTGAAAAATGACCTGCTCACCCCAATTTATATTTCACTGACTCGAAAGAGAATGACATTTTTTAGAGAGCGTTATGTTTAGATTTTTGTTTTTGTTATTTATTTTAGTGCCGATTGTGGAGATCGCGTTACTCATCCAAGTGAGTGAAGTGATCGGCGGCTTTGCCACCATAGCGCTTGTCATTGTGACCGCGATTGTCGGTGCGAAATTAGTGAAGCAGCAAGGTATGGGCGCGATTCAAAACGTGCAATTACAAATGGCACAAGGGCAAATGCCTGCAAAAGAATTATTTACTGGATTATGTGTGATTATCGCCGGTGTTTTATTAATGACACCAGGCATCATGACTGACTTTTTTGGCTTTTTACTACTTACGCCAGCAATCCGTAACAAACTGGCTGCAGGCCTTGCTAGTCAAGCGACTGTGCGCATGAGTTCGCAGGCAAATCAAGGCTCTGCACACTTCCAATACCATAGTAAAACAACCACTCATGAAGAGCCAAACCATCAACCTACAACTATTGATGGTGAATTTGAGCGAAAAGATTAAAATTTTTTAATTTTTTTACTTGGATTTTTTTAAGCCACCCCCATTAATGAATGCAATGAAACGCAACGGGTGGCTTAGCACTCCCCTGCAATAACACAAGATTTTTTCTGTACTGTTCAGAAACTGTTAGGAGAACTAAATAAATGAACATTCGTCCTTTACATGATCGCGTCATCGTTAAGCGTCTAGAAGAAGAAACTAAGTCTGCTGGCGGTATTGTATTAACTGGCTCTGCAGCTGAAAAATCAACTCGCGGAGAAGTTATCGCTGTTGGTAATGGCCGTGTTTTAGACAACGGTGAAGTAAGAGCATTAGAAGTTAAAGCCGGTGACACTGTGCTGTTCGGCTCTTATGTTGAAAAAGCTGAAAAGATCGAAGGTCAAGAGTACCTGATCATGCGTGAAGATAACATTCTAGGCATTGTAGGCTAATCCTACTTTTCGTTTAGCAACCCGTTTACAGAATTTAAGAGGAATTTAATCATGGCAGCAAAAGAAGTACTTTTTGCAGGTGACGCACGTGGCAAAATGCTAACTGGCGTAAACATTTTAGCAAACGCAGTAAAAGTAACTTTAGGTCCTAAAGGCCGTAACGTTGTATTAGACAAATCATTCGGCGCTCCAGTGATCACTAAAGATGGTGTATCTGTTGCAAAAGAAATCGAGCTTGAAGACAAGTTCGAAAACATGGGCGCACAAATGGTTAAAGAAGTAGCGTCTAAAGCGAATGACGCTGCAGGTGACGGTACAACAACTGCAACAGTATTAGCGCAAGCTATCGTAAACGAAGGCTTAAAAGCAGTTGCAGCGGGTATGAACCCAATGGACCTTAAGCGCGGTATCGACAAAGCAGTTACTGCGGCAGTTGAAGAGCTTAAAGCACTTTCTGTTCCATGTGCAGACACTAAAGCAATTGCACAAGTAGGTACTATTTCTGCTAACTCTGATAAAGAAATCGGTGACATCATTGCAGAAGCAATGGAAAAAGTAGGCCGTGATTCAGGCGTTATCACTGTTGAAGAAGGTCAGTCACTAGAAAACGAACTAGACGTAGTTGAAGGTATGCAGTTTGACCGCGGTTACCTTTCTCCATACTTCATCAACAACGCTGAAAAAGGCGCTGTAGAGCTAGACAACCCATTCATTCTACTTGTAGACAAAAAAGTATCTAACATCCGTGAGCTACTACCTACATTAGAAGCAGTAGCTAAAGCTAGCAAGCCACTACTTATCATTGCTGAAGACCTTGAAGGTGAAGCACTTGCAACACTTGTTGTAAACAACATGCGCGGTATCGTTAAAGTATCTGCGGTTAAAGCACCTGGTTTTGGCGACCGTCGTAAAGCAATGCTACAAGACATCGCAGTGTTAACAGGTGGTACTGTTATTTCTGAAGAAATCGGTTTAGAGCTAGAGAAAGCGACAATCGAAGACCTAGGTACAGCGAAGCGCGTTGTGATCACTAAAGATGATACAACAATCATCGACGGTGCAGGCGAAGAAGACGGCATCAATGGTCGTGTTGCACAAATCAAAGCACAAATCGAAGAAGCGACGTCTGACTACGATAAAGAGAAACTACAAGAGCGTATGGCTAAACTAGCTGGCGGTGTTGCAGTAATCAAAGTTGGCGCAGCAACTGAAATCGAAATGAAAGAGAAAAAAGACCGCGTTGAAGATGCACTACACGCAACTCGCGCAGCGGTTGAAGAAGGTGTTGTACCAGGTGGTGGTGTTGCACTAGTTCGCGTAGCAAGCAAACTTGTTGAACTTGCTGGCGACAACGAAGACCAAAGCCACGGTATCAAAGTTGCACTACGTGCGATGGAAGCACCACTTCGTCAAATCGTAACTAACGCAGGTGACGAAGCATCTGTTGTTGTTAACTCAGTAAAAGGCGGTGAAGGTAACTACGGTTACAACGCAGCATCAGGCGAGTACAACGACATGATCGAAATGGGTATCTTAGACCCAACTAAAGTAACGCGTTCTGCACTACAATACGCAGCTTCAATCGCGGGTCTTATGATCACAACTGAAGCAATGGTTGCTGAAATCCCGAAAGATGAGCCAGCTGCTCCAGATATGGGCGGCATGGGCGGCATGGGTGGTATGGGCGGCATGATGTGATAAACATCACCTCCTAAGCACCTCGCTTTAAAAACCCAGCCCCGGCTGGGTTTTCTTTTAGCTATCAGTTTTAAGCTGTCAGCTATCAGAAACTGACGGCTGACGGCTGACGGCTGACGGCTGACGGCTGACGGCTCAGTTAACCAACTCCCTCACTATCACAAACAAGTCACTCGCTAACATGCCTCTTTCGCCTTCACGTTCTGCGGCAATATCACCGGCTTTTGCATGTAAGGTTACGCCTAAGCAAGCTGCTTGCTGAGGAGTAAGCCCCTGTGCGATTAGTGCCGCTATGATACCTGTTAATACATCGCCACTGCCACCAACCGCAAGTGCAGGGTTACCGTCGGTACACACCCATGTTTGGTTATTATCAGCAATTAAACTGCCAGCACCTTTGAGTACACAAGTAGTGGTATAGCTACGTGCGAGCTGCTTTACTGCATGAAAGCGATTTTCTTCAATATCACTAGCGCGACAATTAAGTAACCTTGCAGCCTCACCGGGGTGTGGTGTAATAACGGTATTAGCCAATGGAAATGACGAAGCATGCTGAGCCATTAAATTAAGTGCATCTGCATCAATAACCAGAGGCTTGTTATTAGTAAAGCAATACTGCATGACGGTTTCAAAGGTTGTTTCCGACCAAGTGTCTTGACCAAGCCCTGGGCCAATAGCCACACAGGTTGCCCACTCTAGGGCGCTAATCAGGTTTGTATCTGTCACCATTAATTCCGGCCGGCCAATACTCACTGGCAAAATAGAACTGCTATGGGTATACACTTTGACCATGCCCGCACCGGTGCGAAGCGCTGCCTCTGCAGTTAAACGAATAGCGCCTGCAGTCCCTGAATTACCACCAATACACAGCAATTTACCATGGCTGGTTTTATGGCTGTTGTTATCGCGATCAGAAAGCCTCGGCTGTGTCTGATAATTGATAAGCTCTGCCGTGGGTGATGTCAGTTTTAAAAAGGCATCTTCAATACCTAAATCATTAAACTCAAATGTCCCTGCATGCGCTCTACCTTGCCCTGTCACTAAACCTTGTTTAATCCCCACAAAAGTCACAGTGAGCGCGGCTTTTATTGCCACTCCTTGTACGACACCTGTGTCGGCATGTATGCCTGAAGGTAGATCAATAGCAACTATCGGCACTTGGCTTTCGTTGGCAGCTTTAATCAGCTGTGAAAAAGGCTCGCGCACCGCGCTTTGAATTCCCGTGCCAAGCAGGCCATCAATAATGATATCTGCACGCTCAATAGCACTGGCATCAGCAGTTATTTCCCCTCCTTCGTCGAGCCAAGCTTGCTGAGCACTGAGCGCATCACCTTTGAGCGGTTTATCAGGTATTGCTGCAATAACCGTAACCTGTTTGCCCGCTTGTTTAGCTAAACGAGCAACAACATAACCATCACCGGCATTATTACCAACGCCCGCTAACACAACGAATGTTCTTGCTTTAGGAAAATAGCTGTTAGCTTGCTGATAAGTCGCCAGCCCTGCTCGCTCCATAAGCTCATACAAGGTGATATCAGAACGCTTAGCTGCGGGTCCTTCATGGTCACGCACTTGCTCTGCTAAAAATACTGACTGCGAGAGAACAACTGACATATCTATCCTTAAATTGGCCTTTTAATCAGCATATAAGGACAGATAAGTGCAGTCAATGAGGCATAAAAAAACGGCGCGTAACTTACATTACGCGCCGTTTCTTTAAAGCTATAGTGACTTACTCAGTGTCTGGTAAGTTGCGACCATAGAAGATTTCTTGCATCTCGCGGGTCAGCTTAGAGTAGATAACTTCTTCTTCTTCTTCAGAAAGATCTGCTGTAGAAACACCGAATAGGTAAGTATTCAAGTCAGTTTCTTTTAACATCATCTTAGTGTGGAACAAGTTCTCTTGATACACGTTCACGTCCATCATTTGGTACGCTTCTTTGGTATCTTCAGTCATGTAGTTCTGAATTGAGTTAATTGCGTGATCGATATAGTGTTTAACACCATCTACGTCACGAGTAAAACCACGTACGCGGTAGTCAATTGTTACAACATCAGACTCAAGGCTGTGAATTAAGAAGTTTAACGCTTTTAATGGCGAAATAATGCCACACGTTGATACTTCGATATCAGCACGGAACGTACAAATACCATCATCAGGGTGTGCTTCTGGGTATGTGTGAACACAGATGTGGCTCTTGTCTAAGTGCGCTACTACTGTTTCAGGAAGAGGGCCCGGCGCCTCATCAACGTCATACGTTGTTTGTTGCTCAATTGGCTCTTCAGAGATCAAGATTGTCACGCTGGCACCTTGCGGATCATAATCTTGGCGAGAAACATTTAGAATGTTTGCGCCAATAATATCCACAACTTCACCTAAAATATCGGTAAGGCGATCAGCACTGTACTGTTCGTCGATATATTCAATATATTCTTTACGCTGTTGTTCCGTCTTTGCGTAACAAATATCGTAAATACTAAAGCTTAAGCTCTTAGTTAAGTTATTAAAGCCATGAAGCTTAATTTTATCGAAGGGTTTATTCATGCTAAACCAACCTTAAAACGAGTGAAACCTGCACCAGCAGAAATAAAAGTTCGCGGATTTTATACGAATTTTCTGCTCGGAAAAAGCGTTATTTTACCTGTTCTTGCACAACTTCATGACTATGCGTAATTTCTACTGTTTTATCAAGCATTAAGGCTACAGAACAATACTTTTCAGCAGACAGTTGTACCGCTCTTGCAAGGTGCTTTTCAGAGACATTATCACCGGTAACCACAAAGTGTAGGTTAATCTTAGTAAACACGCGAGGCGCTGATTCAGCACGCTCAGCTGTTAGCTTAACTTGCACATCAGAAAATGACTGCTTGGCTTTTTTTAAAATACTAACAACATCAACAGATGAACAACAACCTGCTGACATTAAAACCATTTCCATTGGGCTTGGCGCAGCACTATCGCTACCTGCATCAAAAACTACATTATGACCTGAATTTGAAAGGCCAATAAACGTATCGCCTTCTACCCATTTTACATTCGCTTGCATGTGCTTTATCTCTTAAAGTTATTTTGCTTGATTGTAAGCAAGTCACACACAGATGCAAGGGATAAGAGGTGAGCTTTAAAGGAAAGCGAGTTGCCTAACGTTGAGCTGCTCGCTTAAAGACTAGAAATTGTGTTGTGCTTTATACATTAGGCACTTTCGACAACAGCACTATCAAATAAGTTTTTCACTAATCCAGCAAACTCATCTATAAACGCGTGCTGTTCAACGGTTACTGTATGATTGGTGACGCTGCTCAGCACTTCTTGTAAGTCATATACGATACCGTCGACTTCGCGAACAATTTGGCTGCGTTGTTCAGTACTAAGCTCAGTGTGTTGCTCGCAAAGTAACATGACATTTTCTGCTATCACATCTTCAATCAGCTCTAACACTGTTGGAGCTCCTGGTTTAATCTGACCCGGCTTCTCAAAAAGCGCTAAATTTTGAGTGAGATACATGACAAGATCATCGTACCCTTGCCTATCTAAAACCATACGACTACACACCTAATAAAAAACTATCTCTTTAGATTTAAGCAGAAAGCGCTTTTAATTGCTACCTTTGCCAAGCATCTCATACAAAAAAAGCAGCCGAAGCTGCTTTTTGTAATGATTTACGATTATTAATCAATTTTTAAGCCTGGGCTTAATGTCGCTGGCATTGCTACTTTTTCAAGTTCTACCGAAGCAACCGGATATGCACAATAGTCAGCAGCATAATATGCGCTTGCTCTGTGGTTACCTGATGCACCAATACCACCAAATGGTGCAGCACTTGATGCACCCGTGATAGGACGGTTCCAGTTTACGATACCCGCACGAATACGACGTAGGAAATGGTCGTAATCTGCTGCGCTGTCGCTTAATAAGCCAGCTGATAAACCAAAGCTTGTGTCATTCGCTTTATCAATAGCAGCATCAAAATCAGTGAAACGGAATACTTTAAGCAGTGGTCCAAAGTGCTCTTCGTCTGGGAAGTTAGCTACATTTGTACACTCTAAAATACCCGGAGTTACAAAACCGGTATTTTCTTTGTGTGTAAGCTCAACAAGTACCTCTGCGCCAAGCTCAACAAGCTGCTGTTGCGCTTTGACCATACCAGCTGCTGCCGCTGAAGAAATCATTGACCCGATGAAAGGTTGATCTTCTGCGTCGTAGTCACCTACTTTAATTGCTTTAGTTGCTTTAATAAGACCCGCTAGGATGGCGTCACCCTGCTCGCCTGCTGGTAAGAATAACTTACGCGCACATGTACAACGCTGACCTGTAGAGATAAACGCAGATTGAATAATATCGTGGATAGCCGCTTTAGTATCAGCAACATCAGTAACGATAAGCGGGTTATTACCACCCATTTCTAAGGCTAAGATTTTACCCGGTTGACCAGCAAACTGTTCATGTAAAATATGACCAGTGCGCGAAGAGCCCGTAAAAAATAAACCGTCAATCCCTTTATGAGATGCCAGCGCTTTACCCGTTTCTACTTCACCTTGCACAAGGTTGATAACACCTGCAGGCAGGCCAGCCTTTTGCCATAACTTTAACGTTAACTCAGCAACTGCTGGCGTTAGCTCAGACGGCTTAAATACCACGGTATTTCCAGCTAGAAGTGCAGGCACAATGTGACCATTTGGTAAGTGACCAGGGAAATTATAAGGACCAAACACAGCTACTACACCATGAGGCTTGTGGCGGATCATCGCACGCCCTTGTGGCATTGGGTTTTCAACATCACCTGTGCGCTCTAAAAATGCTTTTTCAGAGATAGCAATTTTACCCACCATCGCACCTGCTTCAGTGCGTGTTTCCCAAAGTGGTTTACCTGTTTCTTGTGCGATAGCAATCGCTAATTCTTCGCTGTGCTCTTTAAGCGTTTCTGCGAATGTTTTTACAATCGTTAAACGCTCTGCAAATGTTTTATCAGCCCAGCTGTAAAATGCTTCACGTGCAGCAGCGACTGCGCCGTCTACTTGTTCAGCAGTGGCAGTGTTTGCTTGCCAAATTACATCATTATTTGCTGGGTTTACAGATTGAAAAGTATGACCAAGGCCTGCTTGCCATTGACCATTAATAAATTGCGCTGCATGAGTCATTAATATGTCTCCTGAATTCTATAGTTTTGCAAGTGATACGGAATCACCCGCTTCTAAGTGAAGTGCTTTTGCTAATTCACTTGAGATTGTAATGCTATCGGCATCACATGATAGGCTAACTTGAGTCACGGTTGCTCTAAAATCAGCAATTTTATCATTTGCTAACAATACCGTAGTGTCGCCTTGGCTTTCACCAATTTCTACTTTAACCGTTTGGGCATTTCTCACTGTAGCAATGTTATCAACTTTTGCTTCAACAGTTGGGCCTGCATCAAAAATGTCTACATAACCATTGAAGGTAAAACCTTCGCTCTTTAAAAGTTCAATCGCAGGGCGTGTATTATCATGCACTTGACCAATCACAGCTTGCGCATCTTTGCTCAGTAAGTTGACGTAAATTGGATATTTAGGCATTAACTCGGCAATAAATACTTTTTGGCCAATACCCGTTAAGTAATCTGCCGTTGGAAAGTCCATCGAGAAAAAGTGCTCTTCTAGCCATTGCCAGAATGGGCTTTCGCCATTGTCATCAGAAACACCACGCATCTCAGCAATTACGGTGTCAGCAAAACGCTCTTTATGTTGATTAATAAACATAAAACGCGCTTTTGAAAGCAATTTACCGTTATTATTTTTACGGTAGCCATCTTTTAAGAATAATGTGCACAGCTCAGTTGCGCCGGTGTAATCGTTACACAGGGTTAATATATCAACGGCTTTATACACGTCTAACGTACGAGAAGAATGAATCACTTTGCTTAGGTGATAATGATAAAAAGCATCATCTAAACCAACTGCAGCTTCAATCCCCGAAGTCCCTACAACTTCACCCGTTTCGCTATCTTCAAGAACAAACAAGTAACCTTCATCACCTGGCTGTTGCGCTGCTTTTGCAAATGAGCTGACAGAATGATCAATTTTCTTTTGTAATAACTCTTCATTATTAGGCAAAGACGTAAAGCCATGGCCTGACTCATCAGCAATCTTTACTAACGCTTGGTAATCGCTTTGCTGGATTGGGCGAAGGATCATCATAAGTCCGCTTGCTCCCTTATAAATAACGGTAAATTAAGAAATGAGGGCAAGCTTAACTTGCCCTGAAATGACAGTTTCGTTTAGCCGTTAACGACTTTTGCAACTGCTTTTTCGAAACGAGCCATACCTTCGCGGATATCAGCTTCTGGAATTACAAGTGACGGCGTGAAACGAACAACATCAGCGCCAGCTACTAAAGACATAACACCTTCTGCAGTACCAGCCACTAAAAACTCTTTTGCACGACCTTTGAATTGCTCTGTTACTACAGCACCAATTAATAGACCTTCGCCACGGATTTCAGTGAATACATTGTACTTTTCGTTAATCGCAGTTAGTAACTCACGGAATAACGCAGACTTTTCTTTAACGCCGTTAAGTACTTCTGGTGTATTTACTGTGTCGAATGCAGCTTCAGCTACTGCACACGCAAGTGGGTTACCACCGTAAGTAGAACCATGAGTACCCACTTTTAAGTGCTTAGCAATATCAGTTGTGGTGATCATCGCACCGATAGGGAAACCACCACCTAATGCTTTTGCAGTCGTTAAGATATCTGGAGTTACATTTAGACCTTGATAAGCATAAAGCTCACCCGTACGGCCAACACCGGTTTGTACTTCATCAAAGATAAGTAGTGCATTGTGTTTAGTACACAGTTCACGAACACCTTCAACAAATTCAGCAGTTGGCGAAATAATGCCACCTTCACCTTGTAGAGGTTCCATCATTACCGCACAAGTATTGTCTGAGATAAGCGCTTCAAATGCCGCTAAATCGTTGTAGTCACAATGAACGATATCACCCGGCTTAGGACCAAAACCATCAGAGTATGCAGCTTGACCACCTACTGTTACAGTAAAAAATGTACGGCCGTGGAAACCTTTGTTGAATGAGATAATTTGTGACTTTTGCTCACCAAAGTTATCAAGTGCAAAACGGCGTGCAAGTTTAAGTGCCGCTTCATTTGCCTCTGCACCTGAATTAGCAAAATATACTTTTTCAGCGAACGTTGCGTCAGTTAGCTTTTTAGCTAAGCGAAGCGCTGGCTCATTAGTCATTACATTTGATAAGTGCCAAATCTTTTCGCCTTGCTCTTTTAATGCACTTACAAGAGCTGGGTGACAATGGCCAAGACAGTTAACAGCAATACCACCCGCAAAATCGATAAATTCACGACCTTCTTGGTCCCATACGCGAGAACCTTCGCCTCGAACAGGAATAACACTTGATGGTGCATAGTTTGGAACCATTACTTGATCAAATAATTCGCGATTGACTGTCATTTTATATCCTCATAATTGTAAGCACACACAGAGTTTGGTGGCGCTTTAAAGCAAAACTAAGCCATTTTACTTAGCTGATTGAGCTTAGCGCAAAATCACCAAAATTACTCTTTGGTTCAATTTTCATTCATCCATTATTTCAGAAAATTTTCGTTATGTCTCTTAGAAAACTTTCATGCAGGCCTTGAAAACAAAGGGCTTGAGATATTTTTTCATGGATAGTGAATAACTATTTGAAGGCTTTTTTTTGCTCGAAATACTACAAAAAGGCGTAAGGCTAGTGAGCCAAGCACTGGCTAATGACAAAAACTTTGTCGCTGTGGATTGATAAACAATGAATGAATAGTCGCAAAAAAATTAACAATTTTTTTAATTAATTTGGATATGAAAGTGATCAAAATTGCATTTAGCTAACTGTTCAAGCTCTTCCTTAGTGAAATCGAAGTGTGCAAACCAACGCTCAGTTTCGTCACTTTCGACCAATTGATGCTCATTTAAACTTAAAAACTGAGCGTAACAACGTGCTTTTAAAATCACCTTGGTAAGCGGCAAATATTCATCGTTTTTAGCTAATGGAGTCGTTAACTGCTGCATCACCGCATTAAATGGTAAATACCTAAAGGCCATTTGTTCAATTACTGTTGCGGTTACTTTTAATGACAACTTGCTAAGCAAACTACTTAAAAACAAAGGATCAGGCTTGAGCTCTAATAAGGCTGTATGTAAGTCTTTCTTTTGTTCATCACGCGCCATAGTTACTTTACGCTGCCAAACTCGCTCAAAAGTGCGTAAATACAAACGTACTAAGGCAATCTTCCCAACATCAAGCAGCATTCCAAGCGTAAATGCATGTTCTTCATTTACGCCATTTAGCTTTGCTATTTCTTGCGCTGCAATGGCACACGCCATTGAATTATCTCTTAGTCGACGCTTTAAAAGCGGGAATGGCTCAGTACTATGAGGCATCCAGTGGCGTACAGCAAATGTCGGCACAACAAACTTCAAGTTATCTAAACCAATGTAACGAAGTGCTAAAAGCGGGTTATCAACTTTAACGGAAGTATGCTTATTACGTTGTTGACGGTAAAAAGGCAAGTTCACAAACGCGACTAGCTCGCGCCCCAGCCAGCTTAAATCTTTAACCAAAGGCTCAAGTCGACCCACTGAAGCTGAACGTACAGCTAAAATATCTAAAATAGCAGGTACACTGTCTTGAATCCCAATCGTTTCGTGAATTACAGTATCAATATCTTCAAGCTGCTTATTCATCGCTGTTTCAATAACTTGATGTAACTGCTTACTCGCTTGAGCACGATATTTATGATGCGCCGTACTTACCTTCTGACGTTTTTTTTCAGCAGCAACTTCTACTTCTAATAAAGTACGTTGCTCCATTGACTCGCCATAATCGATTTCTAAGGTATGAATAAAGCCAATTTGGCGCTGCGCAAAACTATGACCAAGCAAAAGATCGTGCGCGCGCTCATTAAGCACCATCGCAGTCCTTTGTTGTCGGGTTTCTTCAGTCATTTGCACAGGCGTATTGTCGGTCATATTTGTTAATTCACTAGCCTAAGATTAGAAGCGAGTTAAAAAGTTAGCAAGTAATTCAAGCCCTTGTTGGGTCAAAATTGCTTCGGGGTGAAATTGCACGCCTTCAAGTGCTAAATCATTATGCATGATCCCCATAATTTCATCAAAATCAGAATTTTGTTCTGTCCATGCAGTAATAGTGAAGTCACTAGGTAAGCTTTGTTTATCAACCACAAGTGAGTGATAACGACACACCGTCAGCGGGTTAGCTAAACCATTAAACACACCTTGGTTGCTATGCTTAACTAATGATGTTTTGCCATGCATCACTTGCTTAGCGCGAATAACATCAGCACCCAGAGCCTGAGCAATGGTTTGGTGCCCTAAGCAAATACCGAGAATTGGCAACTGCCCTTTTAGTTGTTCCACCACTTGTAAAGAAATACCCGCTTCGTTTGGCGAACAGGGCCCAGGTGAAAGTACGATGTGCTCTGGGTTAAGCTGTTTAATCTCAGCGATACTGATCTCATCGTTTCGTTTAACTAATACATCTTGATCCAAGCGCTGAAAATATTGCACTAGGTTGTATGTAAACGAATCATAATTGTCGATCATTAACAGCATTGCGTGTAACCCAAAATTACTCAGTCAAAATAATGAAGGCGCATTTTACCCCAAGCACACATAAATGTCGGCAAAAAATGGCTTATTCATCAGCGATTAGATGCGCTGTAAGGTCTGCCCTTTCTTGCTCATCAAGTTTTTGCGAGCATTTATTTGCAAAGTCGTAACGTACTAGTACGGTTTTACCAACGGCACAGCAGTTATCCTGCTGCCAAGCCTCTTGGCGCAGTACGAATGAACTTGAGCCGACATGCTCAACACTGGTTTTCACTGTGACATCGTGACCATAAAACAACTCACCCACAAAGCTTACTTCAACCTTAGCAATGATCAGTTTCCACTCATAAGGGTTTAAATCAGGCGTAAAAAACCTGAAAATAGGCGCTCGGGCGGCTTCAAACCATACAGGGAGTACTGTATTGTTGATGTGCCCTAGCACATCTGTTTCGCTAAAGCGTGGTGTGATAGTTTCAGTAAACATAGTAACCCTATAAAAAATATAAACTAAAGGTAGCTCATGACGGACTTTATTCGCGTATACGAAAACGCCCTCAGCAAAGAATTTTGCGACAACTTTATCACGGTATTTGAACAAAGCCCGCATTTAAAACAAGGCACTACCTCAGGCGGAGTAGATTTAGCGAAAAAAGACAGCCGCGATTTATACCTTAATAATCACTCTGAATACGCTGAGCAACTTAAGCATATTCAACAAACGACTGCGGGTTACGTCTTCAAATACCTTGAAGAGCATATTTTTATGATGATTGGCGCCTTTGGTTTAAAGGTTTACCATCCGCAAACAGGCAAACCTGTTGACCTAACACAAGATAACTTTGAAGAAGTCGGCAAACCACAATTGCCATTACTCGTGCAGCAGATTTTTCGTATGGGCCCTATTCAAGCACAAAAATACGATATCAATAAAGGTGGTTACCCTTATTGGCATAGTGAGGTATACCCGCAAGCAGGCCATAACGAGGCCCTTCATCGCGTGTTATTATTTATGTTTTATTTAAATGATGTAGAAGAAGGTGGTGAAACAGAGTTTTACTATCAACAACGAAAAATATCGCCAAAACAAGGTACTATGGTCGTAGCGCCGGGCTATTTTACCCACACGCACCGTGGTAATAAGCCTATTTCAAATGACAAGTATATTTTAACCTCGTGGGTCTTATTCAACCGTGCAGAACAAATTTATGGACAACCACAATCTTAGCGGCAAGCTGTTAGTAGAAAGAATGCAACGTTTGATATCACGCTTTTTATGCTAACAAAAAGCAGCCCACTCGGGCTGCTTAAAACTAATAGCTTAAAACCAACAACTCAGCTTTAATCTGCCAGTAATTGATCAAATAAATCGAAAACCTTATCAAGCTCATCAATAGTGTTGTAATGCATACAACCAATGCGTACTACACCGCCAGTTTCTAATACACCTAGCTGCTTACATAGACCTTGTGCATAAAAGTTACCGTCCCACACGCAAATATGTTGCTTACCTAAAAATTCAGACACAACGCGTGGTTCGATGCCTTCAAACGTTAAAGCAAAAGTCGGTGTGCGTGAAGCTACGCGCTCTAGATCATCAATACCGAACAACTTGATGCGCGGGTAATCAGCTAAACGCGTTAAGAAATGCTTACTTAATGTCATTTCGTGCTGTTTAGTCATAGCAAATGCAGCAGCTAATTTATCTCGGCGTGAATGAGTATCATCAAGCTCACTAATTGCAGCAATGTAATCAACAGCAGCAATTAATCCAGCTAACGCTTCAAAGCTTTGTGTTCCCGTTTCCCAGCGACCTGGCGCAACATCTTTTGCAGGTTCAACTTTATATGGTGTGAAACCTTCAAGGTGCTCACGTTTGCCATAGACAATACCAAGGTGAGGACCAAAGAACTTATATGCAGAGCAGGCTAAGAAGTCACAATCAAGTGCTTGTACGTCTACTAGTTCATGAGGTGCATAATGTACGGCATCAACATAAACTAGCGCACCAACAGCATGTGCAAGCTCAACGACGCGTTTAATATCATTAATTGAACCAGTGGTGTTTGATGCATATGTCACAGCAACAAGCTTTGTTTTGCTAGATAAAAGGCTTTCAAAATGTGCCATATCTAGGCTGCAATCAGCTTCGTTGATAAGGGTAGTTTTTACTGTCGCGCCTTTATCTTCAGCAGCTTGCTGCCAAGATGATACGTTTGAGAAGTGATCAGCATTGGTGACAATAATTTCATCATCAGCAGTCCAATCACGTGAGATGGCACGACTAAAGCTAAACGTTAAGCTTGTCATGTTTGCACCAAACACGATTTGCTCTTTAGATGGCGCATTTAATAAATCGGCTGCAGCTTGGCGAGCATTTGCCATTAACTCTACCGTTTTATCACTTGAGAAAAATGCACCGCCTAAGTTTGAGTTGAAGTAACCCAAATATGCACTCATAGCGCTTAGCACTGACTGTGGTACTTGCGAGCCACCTGGGCCATCAAGGAAAATAGGTGACTGACCTGCAACTTGTTGCATAAGTGCAGGGAACTGGCGACGTAATTGCGTTAAGTTCATAGTTTACCCTTACGCAGTTAGTACGAAGCAATCAAGGTAACCTTCTTTGCTTGCGTCTAATTTATTCATTGGTGTAGCGTTGTGCCATACTTCACGGTCATTAATCAGTGCGAACATGCCGTCTTTAATTTCCATTTTGAAACATGGTTCAGCTTGTTGGTGTTCATAAACAAGTAGCTCACCACCCTCTAGGTTTTCGTGTGATACACCACATACGCACACGTGATCAAAACCATCTTGGTGAACACCTTCAGGTGCAGCTGGAGTGTCGCTGTCGATCGCAAGCATTCTGAACTGGTGAATTTCAATAACGCGATCATCACTGATACCCGTCATATCGCGGAATTGATTAACGATTTGCTTCATGCCATCAGTCGCTAATAAGCTATCTTCTAGATTTTCATAAGTACGCTCAACATTACCTTGGAAGGTATTGATTGAGTCATCTTGCACAAATGCTTTTGTTGGTTGTAGTTTTAATTCACCATCAACAACTTTGATTACTGAATAACGACGCTTACGAAATTCACCATCTGCGTATGGGTTTGCAGGTAGGTTAGCAAAAGAAGGCTTAACTGCGTCAATATGTGCTTGGCTTACAAAACGAAGCTGTAAAAGGTTCTGGTTGTTTAATGTAGTCATTTCGATCTCGCCTTAATACGTTGAGAATATTGGCGAGGATTTTAATGCAATTGGTAGGAAATTTTTGCGTTATTATGTAAACGCTGATGATGATTTATGTAGCTTTAAGATCGTATTTATAAATATTTTAGAAATTTTATCTAAAATAAAAAGCCCGCTAAAAGCGGGCTTTCTTGTCATTTAATTTAGCTAAAATTAAACAGCTTGCTGAACGATTACTTTGTCTGCCTTTTTAGTGTATTGAGGCATACGGTGGAAGTTCAGGTAACGATAAGTATCAGCTGCAGTTGCATTGATCTTATCTGCATACTCTTGGTACTCAGCAGGTGTAGGTAGTTTACCTAAGATTGCCGCTACTGCTGCAAGCTCAGCTGATGCTAAGAATACGTTAGCGCCAGTACCAAGACGGTTAGGGAAGTTACGCGTAGAGGTAGAAACAACTGTTGCTTTATCAGCAACACGTGCTTGGTTACCCATACATAGTGAACACCCTGGCGTTTCGATACGTGCACCTACGCGACCAAAGATACCGTAGTAACCTTCGTCAGTAAGCTGGTCTTTATCCATCTTCGTTGGTGGTGCAACCCAAAGTTGAGTTGGGATACGGCCACTGAAACCATCTAGTAGTTTACCTGCAGCACGGAAGTGACCGATGTTAGTCATACAAGAACCGATGAATACTTCGTCGATTTTCTCGCCTGTTACGTCTGAAAGAAGACGCGCATCATCTGGGTCATTTGGAGCACAAAGGATTGGCTCTTTGATGTCTGCAAGATCGATTTCAAGTACGTGCTTGTACTCTGCATCTGCATCAGCTTCCATAAGTTCTGGGTTAGCTAACCACTCTTGCATTGCTGTGATACGACGCTCAATAGTACGAACATCGCCGTAACCTTCAGAGATCATCCACTTAAGCATTACGATGTTTGACTCAAGGTATTCAGCGATAGACTCTTTAGAAAGTTTAACAGTACAACCTGCCGCTGAACGCTCAGCTGATGCATCAGAAAGTTCGAAAGCTTGCTCAACTGTTAGGTGCTCAACACCTTCGATTTCTAGTACGCGACCAGAGAATTCGTTGATCTTACCTTTCTTCTCAACTGTAAGAAGACCTTCTTTGATACCGTAGTAAGGGATAGCATGAACTAGGTCACGTAGTGTGATACCTGGCTGCATTTCACCTTTGAAACGTACTAAGATTGACTCAGGCATATCAAGAGGCATTACACCTGTTGCTGCTGCGAATGCTACCGCACCTGAACCCGCTGGGAATGAAATACCTAGAGGGAAACGAGTATGTGAGTCACCACCAGTACCTACTGTATCTGGTAATAACATACGGTTTAACCATGAGTGGATTACACCGTCACCAGGACGTAGTGATACACCGCCACGGTTCATGATGAAATCAGGAAGTGTGTGGTGAGTGTTTACGTCGATTGGCTTAGGATAAGCTGATGTATGACAGAAAGACTGCATTGTTAGGTCTGCAGAGAAACCTAAACACGCAAGGTCTTTAAGTTCGTCACGCGTCATAGGACCTGTTGTATCTTGCGAACCAACAGTTGTCATTTTCGGCTCACAGTATTGACCAGGACGTACGCCAGGCATGTTACATGCTTTACCAACCATCTTCTGAGCTAATGTGAAGCCTTTACCAGAGTCAGTTACAAGCGCTGGCTTACGGAAGATATCTTCTGCTTCCATACCTAGTGATGCACGCGCTTTATCAGTTAAACCACGACCAATGATCAGTGGAATACGACCACCAGCACGCACTTCATCAAGAATTACGTCTGATTTAAGAGAGAAAGTCGAGATTACTTCATCAGTACCGTGACGCTTAACAACACCTTCGTATGGGAAGATATCGATTTGGTCACCCATGTTTAGCTCATCAACAGGTAGTTCGATTGGTAATGCACCAGAGTCTTCCATTGTGTTGAAGAAGATAGGCGCGATTTTACCGCCTAAACATACACCACCAACGCGTTTGTTCGGTACGTGAGGAATATCATCACCCATGAACCAAAGTACAGAGTTAGTTGCAGATTTACGAGATGAACCCGTACCAACTACATCACCAACGTATGCAAGAGGTAAACCTTTCGTTTTAAGCTCTTCTAGTTGTGAGATTGGACCAACTTCACCTGGCTTTTCAGGATTGATACCATCACGTTCGTTCTTCAGCATTGCTAAAGCGTGTAGTGGAATATCAGGGCGAGACCATGCATCTGGAGCAGGTGAAAGATCATCAGTATTTGTTTCGCCAGTTACTTTGAATACGGTAACTGAGATTTTTTCAGCAACTGCAGGCTTGTTCACAAACCACTCAGCATTTGCCCAAGATTCGATTACTTGCTTAGCAAATTCGTTACCCGCTTTCGCTTTTTCTTCTACATCATAAAAAGCATCAAACATTAATAATGTGTTTGATAAACCTTTAACAACGATTGGCGCTAACGCTTCGTCATCTAAAAGGTCAATCATAGGCGCGATGTTGTAACCACCTAGCATAGTACCAAGTAGCTCAGCTGCTTTTTCTTTTGATACAAGTGGAGAGCTCGCTTCACCTTTTGCAACTGCAGCCAAGAAACCTGCTTTGATATAAGCAGCATCATCAACACCTGGTGGTACACGGTTAACTAGAAGATCAACGATAAACTCTTCTTCACCTGCCGGTGGATTTTTGATTAATTCAATAAGATCAGCCGTTTGCTGAGCATCTAATGGCGCTGGTACGATACCTAACGCGGCACGTTCTTCTACGTGTTTACGATATTCTTGTAGCACAATATTGCCCTCTTGGTGACGTGAAAGTACTCGGTAGTATTAAGCTAAATACCAATTAAGACCCAGTACTTATAGTATTCTGACAGTTAATTATAAAGCTTTTAAGTATAGATGAAAATCCATGCGGTAAGTAAGGAGTTTAATAGTCACTATAAATATCATGAATAGTACTAGAAAAAAACGCTATTCAAATGAATATTTATTAAGAATCATTCCTATCTAACCAATTCCTAGTACTTAGAAAAGAAAAAACCCAGCACTAGGCTGCAATGCCGATCAGTTAAGCAATTGACATTTGGCATAATAGGATCAAAATCCGATGATCACAGGTCATCGGATTTTTT
>NZ_JADKNF010000008.1:0-166524 GCF_017808125.1 Pseudoalteromonas sp. PA2MD11 | reverse complement strand
GCCGCATCAACAATCGTTGCTGTCACGGTATAAGCGCCATCAGGCAAGCTCGGTGCTGTGGCTTGCCACGACCCATCGGCTTGCACTGTCGCCGTGGCTGTGTGTATGTCACCATTACTGTCTGTGATGGATATATTCACACTTGCTCCAGCAGACTCAGTAGAGGTGCCCGTAATAAGCGGTGTGCTATTATTGCCTAAGCCATTATCGTTAACCTCCACCACTGGGGTTGTGGTATCAATAGAGCCTGTGGCGTTAACCGTTGTTGGATTACCCGCTTCATCAGTAATTGTCGCTGATACAGTGTAGTCACCTTCGGCGAGTCCATTCGGTACTTCCACGCGCCAACCACCGCTACTGTCAACGGTTGCGGTCAGTGTTTGTACGGTGCCATCATTATCTGTCACCGTTACCGTCACCGTGCCACCAATTTCATTACTACGTCCTGTGAACTCAGGCGTCACATCACTACCAACCCCAACACCCGTTAAGGTTAAGCTTGGTGCAACGGTATCAATGACCCCTGTAACAGTTTCTTCTGTGAGGTTACCCACTCCATCACGCACACTGGCGTCAACAGTAAATTGACCATCGGCTAAGACCGTTGTTGGACTCACTGACCAGTTACCGCTGGCATCCACTGTCGCTGTCAAGGTGCTGCTATCACCATTGGCATCGGTGACGACCACGGTCACTTGTGCACCTTCACCTGCATCACTGGTACCACTGATGAGCGGTGTATTGTCATTCCCTATTGCATCCACGTTAACGGTGAGTGTCGGTGGTGTACCATCAAAGTCACTTGAACTGATAGTACGTACATTGCCTGCAGCATCCGATGCACTGGCTGTTATCGACGCTAGGTTCGCTAACGGCACGGTTAATCCTGTCAGTGACCAATCACCATTGGCATCGGTGGTTGCCGTATATGTCACACTGCCACCGCCTAATAAGGTTTGGGTGATGGTCACTGTGCTACCGGCGGGTAAATCTGATGTACCACTTAAGGTCACCAGTTGACCCAGTAAGAAGGTCGGCACAAAAGCAAGCTCCGGTGGAATGGTGTCGACTTCACCACTGTCACTGGCACTGCTGTTATTACCTGCTGCATCACTGATACTAGCACTGACTGTGTAGTTGCCATCGGCTAAGGCTTGCCCTGCTTCGGCGCTCCAATTGCCTGAAGCATCAGTGGTGACTGTCACGGTATGGCTGATACCATCAGCATCGGTAAAGGTCACGGCGAGTGAGGTATTGGCTAAGTCTGAGGTGCCAGTGACCGTCGGTGTATTGTCGTTGGTCAGCGCTGGCGCATCAATGCTAATCGTTGGTGCCGTCACATCGATGGTGCCTGTTTCAGTATCGCTGCCTTCGTTACCCGCCGCGTCACTCACGGTGGCCACCACGGTATAATCCCCTTCGGCTAATGCCGAACTTGGCTCAACAGACCAACTGCCATCCGCTTGCACCGTCGCTGTCGCACTTTGGACATTACCGGCACTGTCAGTGATAGTAAGCAGCACTAAGCTGCCCACAGCCGCCCCGGTGGTTTGCCCACTGATGAGCGGTGTCACATCATTGCTATCGGCCAAGGCATCAAGGCTAATCGTCGGTGCGGTAATGTCGATTTCACCAGTGGCACTATCGGTGCCGGTATTACCGGCTGCATCGGTGACTGAAGCATTAACAGTAAAACTACCTTCTGCCAGTATAGTGGTTGCAGACACTGACCAACTTCCGTTCGCTAATACCGTAGCGACTAAAGTTTGTGGGTTGCCTTGTGAATCAGTAATGATCACTGTAACTGTGCTTCCTACCGGTGCATCCGTTGTACCACTTATTGTTGGGGTTGTATCATTGGTTTGTGCAATATCATTAATTGCAATGGTAGGAGGGGTTAAATCAATTGTTCCTACAGCAGAGTCTGTACCTTCAACGCCACCTACAGTAACGCTAGCAGTAACCGTAAAATCCCCTTCAGTTAATGCATTATTAGCAGTAACAGTCCAAATACCACCTGAGACACTTACTGTCAGTGTTTCAACTGGATTGGTGCCATCATTTATAGTCACTGTTACCGTACTGCCGTCAGGAGCACTGGTTGTTCCTGAAATAGTAGGCGTTGTATCGTTCGTTTGGCCTAGGGCATCAATTGAAATACTAGGCGCACTGGTATTCAAGGTGAAATTCTCTGTTGCTGAGGCGCTATTTCCTGCTGCATCTTCTACTGTAGCAACCACGCTGTAGTCATCATTCGCTAACGATGAAGAGGTGACAGACCAATTACCAGCACCATCAACGGTTGCAGTCAAACTGATCTCACCACCACTGGTATCTGTTAATACAAGTGAAATAACAGTGCCTGCTGGCTCCGAAGATGTACCACTAATAGTTGGTGTTGCGGTGTTAATTGTGCCTAGATTGTTGATTGTAATGAGAGGCGCTGTAGTGTCTATCGTTCCTGAGCCTGTATCACTCCCTGTATTACCCGCAGCATCTGTGATTGTTGCAGTAATTGTATAGTTACCATCAGGTATTTCAGATGCGTCTGTTTGCCATGTGCCTGCAGCACTTACAACAGCTGTAAAACTATAATTATCGCCATTACTGTCTGTAACTATAATATTTACAATTGTGCCCGCAGGCTCGGTAGATGTACCGCTGATTGTTGGGGTATTATCATTACTTAAGCCATTATCATTCACAACGACTGTAGGATTTACCGTATCAATACTACCTGAGGCACTGATTGTTGTACTATTGCCCGCCACGTCACTCACTGTTGCTGACACAGTGTAATCACCTTCAGCTAAACCGTTTGGCACTTCACTAGTCCAGGTTCCATCACTGCCCACTGTGGCTGAGAAAGTTTGTACCACACCGTTACTATCAGTCACTGTGATAGTTACTAACGCGCCGATTTCATTACTTGTGCCGCTTAAAGTTGGCGTCACATCACTACCCGCCCCAACGCCCGTTAAGGTTAAGCTTGGTGCAACGGTATCAATGACCCCAGTCACCGTTTCTTCTGTAAGGTTACCCACTCCATCACGCACACTGGCGTCAACAGTAAATTGACCATCAGCTAAGACCGTTGTTGGACTCACTGACCAATTACCGCTGGCATCCACTGTCGCTGTCAAGGTGCTGCTATCACCATTGGCATCGGTGACGACCACGGTCACTTGTGTACCTTCACCTGCATCACTGGTACCACTGATGAGCGGTGTATTGTCATTTCCTATTGCATCCACATTAACGGTGAGTGTCGGTGGTGTACCATCAAAGTCACTTGAACTGATAGTACGTACATTGCCTGCAGCATCCGATGCACTGGCTGTTATCGACGCTAGGTTCGCTAACGGCACGGTTAATCCTGTCAGTGACCAATCACCATTGGCATCGGTGGTTGCCGTATATGTCACACTGCCACCGCCTAATAAGGTTTGGGTGATGGTCACTGTGCTACCGGCGGGTAAATCTGATGTACCACTTAAGGTCACCAGTTGACCCAGTAAGAAGGTCGGCACAAAAGCAAGCTCCGGTGGAATGGTGTCGACTTCACCACTGTCACTGGCACTGCTGTTATTACCTGCTGCATCACTGATACTGGCACTGACTGTGTAGTTGCCATCGGCTAAGGCTTGCCCTGCTTCGGCGCTCCAATTACCTGAAGCATCTGTGGTGACTGTCACGCTATGGCTGATACCATCAGCATCGGTAAAGGTCACGGCGAGTGAGGTATTGGCTAAGTCTGAGGTGCCAGTGACCGTCGGTGTATTGTCGTTGGTCAGTGCTGGCGCATCAATGCTAATCGTTGGTGCCGTCACATCGATGGTGCCTGTTTCAGTATCGCTGCCTTCGTTACCCGCCGCGTCGCTCACGGTGGCCACCACGGTATAATCACCTTCAGCTAATGCCGTACTTGGCTCAACAGACCAACTGCCATCCGCTTGCACCGTCGCTGTCGCACTTTGGACATTACCGGCACTGTCAGTGATAGTAAGCAGCACTAAGCTGCCCACAGCCGCTCCGGTGGTTTGCCCACTAATCAGCGGTGTCACATCATTACTATCGGCCAAGGCATCAAGGCTAATCGTCGGTGCGGTAATGTCGATTTCACCAGTGGCACTATCGGTGCCAATATTACCTGCCGCATCTGAAACTTCTGCTTCAATAGTGTAATTACCCTCGGCAAGTACTTCAGTTGCAGCAACTGACCAGCTTCCGTCAGCAGTAGTAATAGCAATTAAAGTTTGAATATTACCAGCACTGTCGGTAACAGTTAGTCTCACCTCAGTACCTGCAGGAACGCCTGAGCTTTGTCCTGAGAATACTGGGGTTGTATCATTTGTGATATTTTGAGGATCAATGAATACACTTGGTGCTGTGGTATCGATATTACCCGTTGCGGTGTCAGATCCTTGATTTCCTGCAGTATCTTGTACTGTAGCAACAACAGTAAATTCTCCTTCAGCAATTGCTACGCTAGGCTCAACAGACCAGCTGCCGTCCGCTTGAACAATCGCTGTCGCTGTTTGAACATTACCAGCACTATCGGTGATTTCTAAATTAACAAGTGTACCTGCTGCCACACCATTCGCTACACCACTGATCAGCGGTGTTACATCAGCACTATCTGACAATGGATCAACACTAATAGTAGGGGCTGTTAAATCAATTAAACCGGTTGCCAAGGTTGAAGCAGAGTTTCCGGCAACATCACTCACAGATGCTTCGACAGTGAAGCTTCCTTCAGCGATAATAACCTCAGCATCAACAGACCATGATCCATCAGCTAATGTGGTAGTAGTTAAAGTTTGGGTATTACCCGAACTATCTGTTATTAATAAAGTTACCTGCGTGCCTTGCGGTACACCTGTTGTTTGACCCGTTAGAGTAGGTGTAACGTCATTTGTATCAGCAATCACATCAATACTAATTGTAGGCGCAGATAAATCGATGATACCTAATTGAGAGTCGCTCGCTTCATTGCCTGCATTATCTACCACCTCAGCTAATACAGAATACTGTCCTTCAGCCAGCGCATTGCTAACTTCTGCTGACCATGAACCATCTTGCGAGATAACAACAGATGCTGTCTGAACGGCTCCTGCACTGTCAGTAATTGTGAGTGTTACGACACTACCAGCCGCCAAACCTGACGTCTGACCCGTAATGATCGGAGTAACATCGTTGCTATCTACTAAGGCATCAATACTGACTGTCGGCGCTGTTACATCAATTACGCCTTGAGCAGCAGCATCACTGGTCAAGCCATCAACTGTTACTGACGCATTAACAGTAAATGTGCCTTCACTTAAAGCTTGCTGTATCTCTACACTCCACTGACCATTCTGCACTGTTGCAGTAAGCTGTTGGCTGTTGTTATTACTGTCTTCAACAATTATAGTTATGACGCTGCCATTAGGGGCATCTGAGGTGCCACTTATAGTTGGCGTTGTGTCATTGGTTTCGTTGATTGCATCTATTGCAATGCTAGGCGCAGCACTATTTAAAATAAAGCTATTCGTTGCTTGGGCCTGATTGCCTGCAGCATCAGTTATTGACGCTGTAACATTGATGTTGCCATCGTCTAATTCTGCAGGCACATCCCCAGACCAACTGCCATCAGCATTAACGGTTGCGCTAAATTCATAGCTGTTAATACCATCTGAGACAACAACCGTAACGATACTACCCGCAGGCTCATTCGTTTGTCCGCTAATTGTAGGCGTTGTATCGTTGACCGTCCCTAAATTGTCAATCGTAATAATTGGAGCAGTGAGATCAACAACACCGTTTTGAGTGATTTGCGTTTGATTGCCAGATTCATCCTCTACACTTGCTGTCACCGTGAACGCCCCTTCAGCTAGAGGCGTATTAGGGCTGATTGACCAGCTTCCGTCCGCAGCCACAACCGCAGAAAGCGTTTGTACCACGCCATCGCTGTCAGTAACGTTGACAGTAACAATACTGCCTGCAGTGACATCAGTTGTGCCTGTGATCAACGGCGTACTGTCATTAGTCAAAGGATCAAAATCTAACGTTAATAAAGGATTAATTCCATCGAACGTACCAACTTCAGTATCCGTGCCTGTATTACCTGCATTATCAGTGATGCTGGCTGTTACAGTAAATTCCCCCTGCGACACTGCACTTGTAACAGGCACTGCCCAATTTCCATCAGCATCAACAGTTGTCGTATAGGTTTGGCTATTATTTTGAGAGTCGACAACAGTAACTGTTACTGTATTACCTGCCGTCGCTCCTTGTGAGCTGCCTGAAATTAAAGGCGTACTGTCATTGATAGCGCCTATGGTATCTATGCTAATAAGCGGTGCAGTCGTATCAACCACTGCGGTGATCGAATCATTTGCGGTATTACCAAATTGGTCGGTAACAGTGGCATCAATCGTAAACTCACCCTCTGCAAGTTCATCTGATACATTGATACTCCAATCTCCATTTGCATCAACTGTTGTTGTAAATGTTTGGCTTGGACCCGAAGCAGGAATAATCACCACCGTGACCACATCACCTGCTGTTGCATTTAATGTTGAACCTGAAATACTGGGTGTTGTGTCGTTTGTTTCGCCTAACGCATCAATTAAGATAGTTAAAGATGAACTATCCACCGTACCCGTTTCTGAATCCGAGGCTTGATTACCAGCTAAGTCAGATACCGTAGCGGTAACCGTGTATTGCCCATCAGCAAGGCTGCCAGGTACGTCTGCACTAAATACACCATTATCATTAGTGATTGCAGTAAACGTCTGACTATTGCCATTTGCATCTGTGACAACTAAAGTGACCGGTGTGCCTGCTGCAACGCCTTGCACTGTGCCTGAAATTGTAGGTGTGTTGTCAGCACTACTTCCTAAGTTATCAAGGCTTATAATTGGCGCGGTTAGATCAATGATCCCTGTCGTCGTATCTTGAGCTTGATTACCAGCAGGATCACTCACTGTTGCGGTAATTGTAAACTCACCCTCAGCCAACACTTGATTTGCACCAACTTGCCAGCTGCTATCTGCATTAACTGTGGTCGTCAGTATTTGCTGATTTCCATTACTATCAACGAGTATGATCGTAACAACCGAGCCAGCATCAACCCCTGATACAATACCTGAAATAATGGGTGTAACATCATTAGAATCGCTAAACTCATCAATTGTGATGGTAGGTGCTGTTAAATCAATCACACCCGTTTCAATGTCTTGTGCGCTATTTCCTGCTTCATCTTGAGTTTGCGCAACAACAGTGAACTCGCCTTCAGCTAGCTCTTGATCAATATTAATCGACCAGCTGCCATCGGCATTTGTAACAGTTGCAAATACTTGTGCACTCCCATTACTGTCGGTAACCGTGACTGTAACTGTGCTACCAGCATTTAACCCTTGTGTTGTGCCAGATATTGTCGGCGTGGTGTCATCACTATCAGCAATTGCATTAATATTAATAATTGGTGCAGTTAAATCTATTGTGCCAGTTGCTGTTGCTGAACTGGTGTTACCCGCTTCGTCGCTTGCGCTTGCAGTGACAGTATAATCTCCCTCAGCAAGCTCATTTAAAGTTTCGACTTGCCATACACCTTGTGCATTTGTGGTGGTTGTTATCGTTTGCACAACACCATTACTATCTGTAATGACTAACGTAACTGTCGTTCCTACTGGTACATCTGCAACAGATCCTGAAATTAGTGGAGTTGTGTCATTAGTATCATTTAACGGATTGATTGAAATAGTAGGATCGGTTAAATCAATGACCCCTATTTCTTTTGCTGTCGCTGTATTACCCACTTCATCGGTTACTGTCGCGGTGACTGTGAATTGACCTTCAGCCAATGCAGTACTTGCTTCAACAGTCCAATTACCGTTTGCATCGGTAATAACTTGTAAAGTTTCAGTCGCTCCATCACTTCCTGTAAATGTAACAGTAACGACTGCGCCTGGTTCAACATCTTGTGTTGAACCAGATACACTTGGAGTCGTGTCATTAGTATCAATAATGAAATTAATACTGACTGTTAAATCTACATTACCAATCGCGGTTGCTTGTGCTTCATTACCTTGAGGATCTAATACCGATGCGACAACTGTAAAATCTCCTTCAGGTAAAGGCTCTGTCAATTGAATAGACCAACTTCCATCAGCTTGAGTGATTGCGAGTAAATTAATAACCCGCCCATCACTTGCTGTAATTGTCAGCGAAATTGTCGTTCCAGTAGCTACGCCATCGGTTTGCCCACTCAGCAATGGTGTTGTGTCATTACTATCAGCAATAGAATCAATTGTGATTGAAATAGGAGAAAATGCGACAGTACCTGTCGTATTTGCAGATGCTGAGTTACCCGCAGCATCACTAACGGTAGCAATTGCCGTAAAACTGCCTTCAGGCAAAGGGCTTATTGCATCAACACTATAACTGCCATCAGCAAGAACAAGCGCCGTCAACGTTTGCGACTGACCATTACTATCAACAACTTGTATTGTAACTTCGGTGCCCTCTGACACCCCTTCAACTCGCCCGACAAAGGTTGGCGTTGTATCATTTGTATTGGCAATAGCTGTTAACGTTATGTCAGGAGCCGTCAAGTCAACAACCCCTTGGGTGTCAGCTTGAGCTGTATTTCCGGCTGCATCAGTTACGGATGCACTTACGTCAAAAATCCCTTCTGCAAGATCTGCGACAACATCTAAACTCCAATTCCCATCAGCATCGGTTACCGTTGTTAATGTTTGAACTTGACCATTAATATCAGTGACAACAACGGTAACAAGTGTGCCTTGTTGAACACCAACAACATTACCACTGATATTTGGCGTAGTGTCCTGCGTATCATCAATTGGCGTGATACTAATCACAGGCGCTGTATTATCAATAACACCAGTGGTCGTTGCTTGCGCCTCATTTCCAGCAATATCAACGGCTGTTGCAGTTACAGTAAACTCACCTTCAACAAGTGCATCAGGCACATCAACGATCCAACTACCATCTTCGGCAACAATTGCAGTTACGGTTTGCACTGTATTATCTGCGCCAGTAATCACGACAGTGATTTCACTACCAACAGTGACTCCACTTACCGTTCCTGAAATAGTTGGCGTGGTATCATTTGTTTCGCCGATGGTGTCAATACTTATAACGGGAGCAGTCAGATCGACTAGACCATTTTCACTATCACTGCCTTCATTGCCAGCCTCATCAACTGCCGATGCAACGACCGTATAAAGCCCCTCAGCAAGTGCTTCAGTCGTAATACTCCAATTTCCTTGATCATCTACTTGCGTCGCTATTACCTGCACTTGTCCTGCGCTGTCTGTAACAGTGATAGTGACAGTATCACCACTGCTAATACCAGACACTGTGCCAGTAATTAGTACATTTTGAATCGCTGAATCAGTAAGTGTATCAATCGTTACAACTGGCGCGACAGTATCAATACTTGCGCCAATATTATCTGATACAGGGTCACCATTTGGATCAAGAGCAACCACATCGACAGTGATTGGACCATCAGGTAATGGGTCAAGTGGTGGGGTTACAAAAGTACCATCTGGTTGGACCACAACAGTCACAACTTGGGTATTACCATTCGCGTCGGTTACTGTCACCGTGACCGTTTGTCCTACTAGGTTTTCAGATGTACCTGATATAACTGGTTGTGGATTATTAGTAAGACCTAATTCATTGACACTCAATGTTGCAATTAACTCATCACCAGGTACAACACCATCTGTTGTATCTCTAGGAGAGAAAATGCCAGTGTTATCAGCGTTAAAGCTGTCATCAAATGCTAAACTAGATGGGTCGATACCTTCAGCGATACGTGCTAGCTCTACAAACGAGGTGCCTCCGCCAGATGCAGCACCACCGCCTCCACCAGCAGCCGTCGCCTCTAAATTATCTAAAATGTCTCCCCCCCCTTCAAGCGCATCTAAAAAATCACTGATATCAGTGCCTGTTTGTTGCTCTGGGGTTGGTTGATTGGGTTGATTTAAACTTGCAATGGCTTCGTCGATACTATCATCGAAAAGGGTATTCTCTGAGTTATCTTGCGTCTCTTTTGCTAGCAAGTCAGGGGTTATAGTCACTGATTTATTGGCAGGGATCGCCAACGACTCTCCTTGTACATCAATTAATATGGTCGAGTTATCTGCGGTAACAACAGTATCTCCTACCGTTATCACATCGCCAACTGAGAGGGCTTTTATAGAACCATCCGCTTGCACTAAGCCTGCAGAACCTTGTACATCAATAACCAGTAATTGATTTGCGTCCATTTGCTTTTCCTCAAACTATGAGTAATACATTTGTATAACTTAAGCTTAGCCAGCAAGTAACACTTTGTTACTGGACCATGGTACAGGTGAACACTAAAAAACAGCACTATTTCACTAATATTCGAATAAACAAAACAATTAATAAAAAACTAAAAGCAACACAAAAGTATCATTTGCAGTATTTGAAATTGTTGCCTAAACCTTAACTTAGCGTGAATAAAAATTAGTCTAAAAAGAGGATCATATGGCTATAAGCAAGCAGTTCACTAGCAAAAAGCTCAGCGCTTTACTTATTTTAATGTTTGCAGCGAATGGAAGTGTATTCGACGCACAAGCAGAACAAACCTCTGTAATGCCTTTGCATTATGTATCTGATAAAGCAATTTCATCTAACCCAGAAGTACAACAAGCTTGGCATGCATTTAAAGCATCAATGTATGGCATTGATGCTGCTCGTTCAGGTTATTTACCAACCGTCGATGTATCAGCGAGTGCAGGTTATGAAAAACGTAACTACGGTATTGAAGATGAATACAACCGCAATACAGCAGAGCTCACATTAGGGCAAATGCTATACGATGGTTTTAGAACATCGAACACAGTTAAGCGCTTTGAACGAATTCAACTGATACGCTATTTCGAACTACTTGATCAAGCTGAGAAGATTGCACTTCAGGCAAGTATTGCTTACCTAGATGTGCAAAAGTTCACTGAGTTAGTTGAGCTTGCTGAAAATAACTTAAAAGAGCACGAGGCTGTCTATCAGCAAATAGAGCAAAGCGTTGGTGCTGGTGTTGCTAGAGCAGCAGATCTTGAACAAATTAATGGTCGCCTCTCGCTTGCGCAATCGAATGTTATGACAGAGTATGCAAACTTGCATGATGTAAGTGCTCGCTATTTACGCATTGTTGGAGAGCTGCCAACAAAAGGAACTGCAAAAGCAAGACTAAGTGATGATGCAATTCCCATCACCATCAATCAAGCACTTGATATAGCTTATAAAAGCAGCCCTAACTTTTACGCGTCTCTGTATAATATCGAAGCGCAAAAAGCGAATGCTGATTCACAACGCTCCGCATTTCATCCTAATGTAGATTTATCTGCACGCTACGGAATGCAAGATAGAGATGAGTTAGGTTTAAATGAAACTCGCTCTGAGGCAAGAGTTGGTATAGATATTCGCTACAATTTATACAATGGTGGCTTAGACAGTGCGAATCTTGATCAAGCCTATCAAGAGATTAATGTTGCTAAATATCAGCGCGACCAAACCTGTATTGAAATCAGACAAAACCTTCAAGTTGCTTATAACAATGTGCAGGTTTTACAAAATAAGATCCCTTCTCTTGCTAGTCATAAAGAGTCATCTAATAAAGTAAAATATGCCTATAAAGACCAGTTTGATATTGGGCAAAGAACGTTACTTGATGTGCTTGACGCTGAAAATGAAGCATTTCAATCAAATCGTTCTTATATCGCGGCTCTATATGACAGACAGTCAGCTATTTTAACTATGCTTGCGGAGATGGGTAAATTACTCGACACGCTCAACGTTACATCCGACAAGTTTCCAAAAATTACAGAGTTAACTGATGACCCAATTGCATTAAATGCAGACAGTATTTGTCCAAAATTTGATGTAGCTGCAACGATTGGCAGACAAGCATTCTTGCAGAAAAAAAAACAGCAAGATAATGCATATATGACAGTAACCGCTATGCCTAGCTACTTAACTATGCCGGCAACTCCTGTCGAAACAGCTACGACATTTGCCGATGATGATAATGATGGTATCGCAAATGCGCAAGATGAATGCCCATCTACTCCTGCATTTACGGAGGTTGATGAAAAAGGCTGCACAAAGTATCGAAGCAACACGAGTAATGTAGAGATTGGCATTCCTTTTCTCGCAGACTCAAGTGTTGTGCGCCCTCAGTATATGCAGGAAATAGCTCGACTTGCTGATTTCTTAAAAGAACACCCCAACAAAAATGTTGAAATTCAAGGACATGCTTCCCTTGAAGGACCAGCCCTTCACAATAGAAAGCTCTCTGAAGAACGCGCATCTTCGGTTGCTGAGATATTAATCCAGCAATACGGTATTGCCCCAAACAGAGTGAAATCGCTTGGTTATGGTGTTGATCAACCAAGAATAAATGAGATTTCAGTTAGAGCAAATGCTGCAAATCGTCGCATTGAAGCAGTGATAACCGACGCAGGTAGCCGCCCAGCAGTCATGAAAGATGGCTGGTCGTAAAGCTCATGGTGAATTTAATACCAATTCGCTTAATTTAGTATTTTTGCGCATTGGTATAAGTATGGATATTGTATGCAAGAAACTGATGCTCAAGATCATGGTGGCAGCCTTGTTGACTGTCTAGAAACCCTATGCCGCTATCATGATCGAGAATTTTCTCGTGAAACATTATTAAGCGGTTTACCCCTTGAGAACGGCTTATTGACTCCGTCAGGTTTTTCACGTGCCGCTAAACGTATAGGCTTTAAAACTAAAATTGTTCACAAACCCCTATGCGACCTTAATACAGCTTTGTTACCTGCGGTGTTAATCCTAAAAGGTAATAAAGCCTGTGTAATTACTGAGCTTGATATCGAAAACGACAGCGCTGAGGTCATCTACCCTGAATTAAATGACTCCGCCGTTAAAATCAGTATTACAAAACTTGCTGATAGCAGCACAGCAATGGTTATTTATGCACAGCCCGAATTCGCTTTTGACGCACGCTCCCCTGTACTACAAAAATTAGCCAAAGATGGCTGGTTTTGGGGAGTCATCAAAGAGTGCCGAAGTTTATACAAAGATGTAGTCGTTTCTGCCATTGCATTAGGCGTATTATCAATTGCGATGCCGCTTTTTGTTATGAATGTGTATGACCGAGTTGTACCCAATCATGCAGTAGAAACCCTATGGGTGCTGGCAAGCGGTGTTTTAATTGCACTCACCGCAGATTTTATTTTACGGTTAGTTCGAAGTTACTTTGTGGAGCTGGCAGCAAGTCGTATTGATGTCAAAGTTTCAGCTGTCATTATGGAACGCGTACTTGGCATGAAACTAAAAAACCGCCCCGCTTCTGCAGGTTCGTTTGCAAGTAATATTCAATCATTTGAAGCGGTCAGAGGCTTCTTTAGCTCTATGACCCTTATTGCGCTTGTCGATTTACCTTTTGTTTTACTCTATTTAATCGTAATCGCGATCATTGGCGTCGAATTAAGCTTACCAATAATCGTCGGGGCTTTGATATTGCTCTGTTACGCATTAGCAGCCCACCGAAAGCTTGAAAGCCTCTCAGAGCAAACAATGAAAGCAAGCTCTATGCGCAATGCAATTTTAGTTGAAAGCTTAACTAATATTGAAGATGTAAAAAGCTTTCATAGTGAGTGTAAAACTCAGTCCAATTGGGAGAAATCAACAATTTACATTGCTCGCGTTAACGCGCAAAGCCGCTTAATTTCATCTTCTATCAGCAATGCAGGTTCATGGGTTCAGCAATGTGTTGGGGTCATAATTATGATGGTTGGCGTACATCTCATTATTTCCGGTGACCTCACTCAAGGAGGGCTCATTGCAGCCTACTTACTTTCGTCGCGTACTATGGCTCCAATTACCCAATCTGCTGCTGTGCTAGCTCAGTTTCATCATGCCGCAATTGCAATGCATTCACTCAATGAAATTATGGATAATGAAGTTGAACGCCCAGCCGGCAAGCACTGGCTAAGTCACCCAGTACTACTGGGTGATATTGAATTTAATGATGTTCGGTTTAAGTACTCTCAAGAAAGCAATGAAGCATTAAGTGGTGTTAGCTTTAAAATAAAGTCTGGTGAAAAAGTAGCGATTCTTGGTCGCAATGGCTCTGGTAAAAGCACAATTGAAAAATTAATTCTCGGCCTGTATGAACCAACTTCTGGCAGTATCTTAATAGATAATAATGATATCCATCAGATCGATCCTGCCGAGTTACGACATAACATTGGCTATGTACCACAAACAATTTCTTTATTTTTTGGCACCCTTAAAGACAATATCACCCTTAGTGCATGGCATGCTAAAGACGAGCAAATTTTATCTGCGTGTCAACAAAGCCAATTATTTGAGTTAATAAACTCACACCCAGATGGTTTTGACCTACAAGTGGGTGAACAAGGCCGGCTACTTTCTGGCGGGCAGCGCCAAGCTGTTGGGATTGCACGTGCGCTTCTGAACAATCCGCCCATCTTACTGATGGATGAACCCACATCAGCACTTGATCACAATAGCGAAAGTAAAATTATTAACAATATTAAGCGCAACTGCCAAGAGAAGACCCTAATTGTCGTCACTCACAGAACCTCATTACTCGAGCTGGTAGACCGCATCATTGTACTTGATAACGGCAAAGTGGTTGCTGATGGCCCCAAGGCACAGGTGTTATCGGCTTTAAATAACCATACAGTAGGAAAAGTATCATGAGTAATAAAAACTTACCTATTGAACAGCGCTCATTTGAGCATCTAAACAAGGTGCTGGAAAAGCAAAAAGCAAAACGTCCCTCTATTTTCTCTAAGCTTTTTTCCGGTTGGTTATCACCGCCAAATAGTCAAGACTGGGTCGTTGACGCACAATGGGAAAAAATGCAGCAACAACCAGCAAGTGCCCGATTACTGCTTTACATTATCTGTATCAGTATTGTTGCGCTTATTGTTTGGTCGGGATTTGCTCATCTCGATGAAGTAGCCAGAGGAGAAGGCCGTGTAATCCCATCTCACAAATTGCAAATAGTGCAGTCGTACGATGGCGGTATGGTCGAGCAGATATTTGTACGTGAAGGACAAGTTGTTAATGCAGGTGATGTTTTAATAAAAATTGATCCCACACGGTTTATTTCTTCATTTAGAGAAAACCAAGCTAAGGTACTGTCTTTGACTGCTAAAGTTGAGCGATTAAAAGCTCTTACGCAAAAAAAACCTCTGCTATTTGCTGCCAGCTTGATAGAGCAAGCACCGGACGCGGTTCTACATGAACAAGCTATTTTTGAAAGCAGTAACAAAGAACTTGAGCAACAGGTTACCATTCATAAACGCCAATTAGAGCAGCGTCGACAAGATTATGCCGAAGCTAGGGCTGCATTACAGCAACACACGAATTCATTGAGTTTAGCTAACCGAGAGTTAGCAGTAACTCGCCCCCTACTTCGCACAGGTGCGGTATCAGACATAGATATAATTCGCTTAGAGCGCCAAATTGTTGAACATACAGGTGAAATAAATCGAACAAAAGCGGCAATAAATCGTAGCCTATCAGCTATAAATGAAGCAAAAAACAAAGTCACCGAAGTTGAGCTTGCCATGATAAATCGCTGGAGTAATGAGCTATCAGAAGCCTTACTCAGGCTTGATGCAATGAAAGAAACTGAGTCTGGACTTGCTGATAAAGTTGCACAAACGGAGATCCGCTCCCCCGTCAATGGAACGGTTCAACGCCTATTAGTCAACACAGTTGGCGGAGTACTCCAACCTGGCAGCGACGCAATTGAAATTATTCCACTCGATGATCAATTGGTTGTTGAAGCTAAAATTCAACCTAAAGACATTGCTTTTTTACGCCCAGGTCAAGCTGCAATGATTAAATTTAGTGCTTATGATTTTGCGATCTATGGCGGCTTAGAGGCTGAAGTTACTCATATCAGCGCTGATACGATTACAGATGACAGAGACAATACATTTTACTTAGTGCAGCTTAAAACAAATCGTAATCACTTTGCAGACAACCTAACCATCATTCCGGGAATGACTACACAAGTCGATATTATTACCGGTAAAAAAACGGTTCTTGAGTATTTATTCAAACCAATTTTGCGTGCAACGTCGCTGGCAATGAGTGAACGCTAGCGGGCTTTTTAATGGAGTAATCATGCGTCGCAGTATTTTTATTACACAAGATGATTTGCAATCGCCTCACTGGTTAAGTGCATTTCCAAATTGCGTAATTCAGACAGCCTGTCCTAAGAAATTATTAGCAGACACATTAGTCTGGTTACTTGCAGACTCTGCGGATTGGCAAGTGCAGCTACAAAAATTAACCGCACAACGACTACCCGTGATTGTGATGACAACTCAGCTGGATATTCAACAACTGTGTGATGCACTGCAACTTGGTGCACGCGGATACATTGAAGCATTTGCAAACAAAACTGTCATCGAACAAGTTGCTGAAACCGTTAACGCCGGTGGAATTTGGCTTCCTGGGCAATTACTTTCAAACTTGGTTGGCGTGCTATCTGGACAAGCAATTAACTATCCGCATCAATGTGATCTGAGTTCTCTCACCAAGCGTGAAAAACAGGTTGTTGATGAAGTTATAAAAGGTGCAACCAACAAACAAGTCGCGCAAGTTTTAAATATTACTGAGCGCACTGTCAAAGAGCACATGAGCTCAATTTTTCACAAATTAAAGGTACGCGATCGAATGCAATTAATGCTTGCTGTGAAGGGTCATTAAACTGACTCTTCAACCGCAACAACACCATCAAAACCAAGCCCTTTTAAGGTTGATTGATCACTTGGGTTTTTAACCCCTTCAGCAACAACCTTAATCCCTAGCGAGTGAGCTAATGAGCATACCCCTCTCAAAAAGCTTTGGTTTGAGTCATTAAAACTAATGTTATGACAATAAACGCTATCTACCTTTATCATCTCAAGGCCAAGCTCTTGGATTTTAGTTAATTTTGTAAACTCAGCCCCAACGCGTTTTAACGCAACTTTTGCACCTATGCTATGCACCTGACTGCAAAAACGCCTGAATAACGGTAAATCTTTAATGGCAGTGTTTGCTCGTACCTCAAAGCAAATTCGCTTAGCAAGTTCAGGGTAAGCACACAATCCTGTCAAAATTGACGCTACGGCCATATCATCATGTAAGGTACCTGCTGAGAGCTCCATCCCCAGCAAGGCACCGTCTGTTAACTCACCATATTGCTTAATCATCAATTTCATTAGGCTCCAATCAAGCCGCGCTAGTAATTGAAGTTTTTGTGCCCATTGATAGTAAAATCCTATTCCGTACTTCTCTCCTTTGAGCAATAAACTCAGTGAAATTTGTTGTTGTAGAAGAACGTCGCTGAACGAGGTAACGGGATATAATGCAATTTCTAGTTGGTTTTCTTTTAATGCTGATTCTATCGTTTCTCGCCAAAAATTAAGATCATCATTTCTAAGCTCAGCAGTACCATCTACAGTAAAGTGGGCATTACAACCAGGCTTTGCAATCGCCACTTTTAATAAGCTATCAACCCGTTTTAACAGCGCTCCTCGCGTATCGTTGGTAGTAACTAAACTGCAACTATGAGATACAGCAAGATCCACCTGTGCGTACTGAGCAACTAATTGCTGATGAGACTGCAAAATATTGTCACTCAACAGTGTTAGATCACTCACATCAGAAAACAACACCAAAAAGTCGACATGCGACATTCGCGCAATATGGCTCTCTCTAAAGCTATCTTCATTTGACTCTAGAAATGCAACTAACGACTGCGAGAAAAGACGTAAAAACTCGACCATCTCTACACGTCCAACTTGCTCTGTTAGCTCGTCAAGATTAACCACCCTAAAAAGGAATAATGCGCCATGCCCTTGTGTATTATCTAAAAAGGTATCTAAGGTCGCATTAAAATACTCACGATTTGCAAGCCCTGTCAGGTCATCGTGCTGGCTCTTAAAACGCATGTCTTCAAGCCTTTGACGGTCTTCTTTCACGATGCGGCTAAAACGTGTAGATAGTAAGTTCATTGAAGAAACTAATTTGGCAAACTCGTATGTTCTAGGCACCTTTGATTTAATAAAGCGCTTTTCTCCTAACGCTATTGCTTGGCGCATTACATCGCTCAAAGGGCTTAAAATTTTCGATAAGAAGTAAGCGCTCGCTATACAAGCAACAACTGCAACAGCAAGAAAACTAAAAAACAAATGCACCGAACTTTGCCAAAGCGCATCTTGTGTATGTTGACTATGACTTTCAACATATAAAGTACCATATTGCTGCCAACCATCACTGACAAGCGCAATGCCGGGTGCTACTTCAAGAGAATATAAATGGCGGAACCAGCTCGGTGCATCAAGCACTAACTCGCCCTTAAATGCACGTTTTATAATAGTCTCGCCATTCGGATCTTTTAATTCAATACGTTGGTAATAACCTGTATCAAACGACGCCGAAAGAAGCAGTTCGATTTCCACCGGGTCCTTATCCATTTGACTCAACATTAGCGCTAATGAATTTGCATTATCTACATTTTTCATTTTAAGTTCGGCTGTAAAATAGTCTTTTGCCGAACTTGTACTAATCAGCAAACTGCTAATAAAGCCAATAATGATCACCACTAAAATGGCAATCCATAACTCTTGTTTCAAAGTAATGGTTTTTTTGCGTTTAAACGCTTTAATTACATTCACCATTTAACTCCTTCTTTACGAGTTTGCTCTAAAATATGTCGCCAACGTGATAGTCTCGCTGTCGGATCGGCTACGCTTTGTGCTGAATTGTTAGCCCAAAGGCCCTTACTGTTAAAGCTGAAAACAGGACTAAGATCGGTGCGCTTTGCAGCAGGCAACACTTTTACGATTAAGCTGTCTAAAATAAGTGGTTGTTCATTGGGTTGACTGTAATAACCCAACACCATGTGGGCTTGGGTCTTCCTAGTTCCAGGTAATTGCGCTTTAACATAAATCAATCGGAGCTTGGTATCGCTTATACCCAAAGCGCGTAAGCTGACGTACTTAGCAATAGCATAATCTTCACAATCACCAAGCCCTGTTCCCATTGTTTCTAGTGGGGTTGCCCAATAATCATTTTGTTTCCATAGCTGGATATCAGTTTGATAACGTAAACTACGCGCAAAAAAATCATTAACGACCAAAATTTGCTGTTGTTCAGGAAGATTTTGAGCATGCTGCAACATGCCTTGCCATTGCCTTGCGACAGTAACTCGCGTGGCACCGTAGCGTTGCTGCATTTGTTGAATAAAGGTTGAGAACTCGATCACTAAGCGCTCAGCTAAAGCACCGCTAGTGACGCAAAATAGAATGACAATTGAAGAAGATAAAAAGCGGTAACGCCCAATAAAACGACAAGCAAAAATACAAGCCTTAGATAACATAAGGCATGCCTTGAAGATATTCAGCTTGAATGTAATCGTGTGTGTTACCCATTATGCTTTAATAAAAAAATATGATTTTTAAAGCATAGCACCCAAGCTGAAACTATGAGAATTTAAGCGCTAATAATACGTTACTTTTTTTACCTGTCGAGGTTTTACTTCGCCGATGTATAAATCGTGCACACGCTTCATATCGAGCTGCAATTCAGTTGCATAGGTATCGCCTACTGCATACGTCTTGATCACCTGTGCACCTTTGATCACACCTTGTACTTGGCTTTGTAATTGATCATTATGTGCGATACTGTTTTGCACTGTGGTACCTGCGGAAATTTTTTGCCCGTAAACTTGCTCAGCAAGCTCTCGATACGCTTCAAGCTTTGAGGCTTTAATCGCAAGAAGGGTGCGCTGCGATTCATTATTACCAGGTTGAGCACTAATAGGCGCATAACCCACGGCTTTTAGCACTGGGTAGCTATCTGGCTCAATGTAAGTGTATTCTACATGTTTATCAAAAATACTACTGCAGCCGGTTAATGCTGCGCAGGCAACCAGCCCGCCGAATAATAATGCTCGCATGATTTATTTCCGCTTAAAACTCTTTGACTACAAATATGCACGTTTAATGCCACTGTGGTACAGTCCTTGCTCGTTAAGGTTATTCATTGGTTTTATTGCTAGGTGTCAGCATGAAAAATAAAACAAGAGCCAACTTTAAGTGGTTCGCTTTAGCCTTTACAATTTTGTTTTCTAACAATAGCTTAGCGCAGTGGTTTGAATCTACAGGTCATGCTGTTATAAAAAATGGCGATACGAGCCAAGCCAAATCTGCCGCTATTAAAGACGCCATAACTCAGGCGTTAGTGTTTTCTGGCGCTCGAGTTAGCTCAGTACAAACCCTCGTTGACGGGGTTTTGACGCAAGATCAGCTAAAAATAAGCAGCCACGGTGAAATCCAAAAAATAGAACTGATCAGCGAAGACCGCCATAATGACACCTATGCTATAACGCTTCGCTTAGATATTTTTGCTCAAGCAGAAGAATGCCCAGCAAACCAATACACTAAATTTATTGCTGTGACACAAAGCCAACTGGCCAACCGCGAGCAAGCGCGCATGGGCCAAATTTTTGACGTAAACAAAGCTATTAGCGAACACCTCTATGCCAGCTTAAACAATACGCAAATGGCTGCAAAGCCAACAGCCTATTACAATATCCCACTGCGAGTAGATCATTTTTTCACTCAGCAATACGATTACAGTAATGCGCTACTTGAAGAGATCACTAGTCGCAGTAACTCGCAATATGTATTACTGAGCCGTATTCGTGACTTATCGGTTAACCATAAGATCAACAACGATTATGCATTTTGGCAAGATGATAGTTTCAAGCGTGCATACAAAGTAGATTACGTATTATTTGATGGCACCACTTACGAAAAGCTCTGGCAAAAAAGCTACCAAACAGAAGGCATTTGGCCGTATAAAAAGACTGAGATCATCGATGTATATAGCGACCGATTTTGGGCAACTGACTATGGCCAAGCTATCAGCGATATAAACCAAACCCTAACCTATGACTTACAAGCAGCCATGGCCTGCTTACCCACGCAAGGAAAAATACTGCATATCGAAAACGATAGGCTAATCATCAACTTGGGTAAGGCGCACGGGATTGAGCAAGGGCAAATTTTAAATATTGCCCATCATAATTACCTAACGGATGCTCAGGGTAATAAGCTTCCGCATAAAATCACCACACTTAACCAGGTAAAAGTAACTCAGCTTTATCAGCAATCAGCGGTAGCCATAAGTATTGATCAGCAACCACTACCAAACATTCAAATAAACGATATTGTTGAATTAGCTACTAGCGAGTAAATGAGCTTGTAGTCCCTTATGAGCATTTAGCCAGTCGGCTAATTGCTCAACGCCTGCTATATGTGGGTAATGCTTACGGGTTGCAATAACAACTTGGCGCTGCTGATTTGGTGTAATTGCTAAGTACTTTACTCCCTCACGTGGTGTACAAGCAAGCTTAGGAACAAAAGTTAACCCATCATCCATTGCCACCAGCGCGAGTAAGGTTTCAATACTATTGCCTTTATATTGATTTGACACCTCAACCCCTGCTGAAAAGCAAAATTGTTCTGCTTGATCTTTAAAGCAATGCCCTTCATTTAGCATCAATAAATCACAACCTTGTAATTGAGCCAGCGCAACCTCAGGGTGTTTTACTAATGCATGTTGTTCAGAAACCGCTACTAAAAAATCTTCTTTATAAAGCGGTGACACATGATAAGGCGCTAAATCAGCCACATCAGCAACAATGGCAATATCAATCTCACCATTATCAAGCGCTACAAGCGTTTGTGCTGTTTGCATTTCTATAAATGAAAACTGAGTTTCACTAAAGGCTTGCTTCATCGACGTTAGCAGCGTTGGCAGTAAATAAGGCGCAATGGTAGGAATAATACCTACATTGATTTTACCCTTTAATGGGTCATGTGAGCTGGCGGCTATTTCTTTAAGCACTTGGATTTGATCTAGGATCAGTGTGATCTGCTTAAGTAGTTGCTCACCTTGCGCAGTCAACGTGACCTGTTTTGTTGAACGGTCAAAAATAACAACCCCCAATTCTTGTTCAAGCTTTTTGACCTGACCACTCAATGTCGGTTGGCTGACATAGCACGCATCAGCTGCTTTTCTAAAGTGCTTATATCGAGCAACTGCTTTTACATATTCGAAGTCTTTTAAATTCATATCACACCACCAATAGCTTTTACCTATCATACTAATACAAACAAACGATTGGAGCTATCATAAATTAAATTGCATAATGGCACTCAACAAATCAAGAGGAATCAAAACAATGTTAAACAATATCGAAGGCCAAAAAGTACCAAACGTTACATTCGCAACACGTGTAGACGAGCAGTGGAAATCAATAACCACTGACGAAATTTTTAAAGGTAAAACGGTTGTGTTATTTGCATTACCTGGTGCATTTACACCAACATGCTCATCAACTCACTTACCACGTTATAACGAGCTTGCAGCTGTATTTAAACAAAACGGCGTTGATGACATTGTTTGTATTTCTGTAAACGATACATTCGTAATGAATGCATGGGCGCAAAACCAAGAAGCGCAAAACATTACTCTATTACCAGATGGTAACGGCGAATTTACCGACGGTATGGGTATGCTCGTTGATAAAAACGACTTAGGTTTTGGTAAACGCAGCTGGCGTTATTCTATGCTGGTAAAAGATGGCGTTATCGAAAAAATGTTTATTGAGCCACAAAAGCCAGGTGACCCGTTTGAAGTATCTGATGCAGATACCATGCTTGAATACATTAACCCAGCACAGGTAAAACCAGAATCAGTGAGCATTATTACTAAACCTAACTGCCCGTTCTGTACCAAAGCTAAAGCGCTACTAGAGGCGAAAGGTTATGTGTACGAAGAAATTGTATTAGGTCAACACGCTTCACTAACGAGTTTAAAAGCAATTTCAGGTCGTGAGACAGTGCCGCAAGTATTTATAGGCGGTGAGCACATTGGTGGCTCTGACGATTTAGAAAAACACTTTGCATAATTTTCAAGTTGGGGCTGCTCGTTGCAGCCCTTTATTATTTTAAAACCTCAACCCATTGATTAAATTACAAATTATACAACTGGTCTGCTCTCGCCATCACCCATATTTATATTCAAAATACCAACACCTTAGTTACCAAATTGTTACATAAAGCCAAGAATAAACTTAAAATGTCTGCAGCTACATTTACTCAAACCGTAACGAATTTAAGATGAATTAAGTGGAATATACAATGAAAAAACTATTACAAGGACTGATCCTATCCTTGCTCTGTTTCGGTGGCCAAGCTCATGCTGCGTCAACTGGTACTATCGATTTACTCACCCATCCTGTTGGCATTATCTGCCTTGTTATTTTTATCTTTGCTTATGTGCTCGTCATACTCGAAGAAAAAATTCACTTACGCAAATCAAAACCCGTATTAGTTGCAGCCGGGATTATTTGGACCCTTATTGCTTGGCAATACAGTGCACAAAACTTATCTGATCTTAGCACCGACGCATTTCGTCATGCCTTGTTAGAATTTTCAGAGTTAATGCTATTTTTGCTCGTTGCGATGACCTACATTAACGCCCTAGAAGAACGCCGTTTATTTGATGGTCTAAGAAGCTGGCTAGTTGCGAGGGGCTTTAGTTACAAACAATTATTTTGGATAAGCGGTGTACTGGCATTTTGTATTTCACCTGTAGCCGATAACTTAACAACCGCCCTACTTTTATGTGCTGTGGTAATGAAAGTTGCAGCAAATGATAACCGCTTTATTGCTATGTCATGCGTAAATATAGTGATTGCCGCTAATGCCGGCGGCGCATTCAGCCCATTTGGTGACATCACGACACTGATGGTTTGGCAAGCCGATGTTGTTGCCTTTACCGAGTTCTTTGTTTTATTTCTGCCAGCTTTAGTCAGCTATATTATTCCTGCCTTTGTTATGTCTTTATTTATCAATAACCGTCACCCTGATACGGCCGATGAAGATATTGAACTTAAACGCGGTGCGCTTCGCATATTGTGCTTATTCTTACTGACAATTTTAACCGCCGTGGTGCTAAAAACCGCCTTTGGTCTACCGCCAGTTGTGGGCATGATGATGGGCCTTGGCTATTTACAGTTTTTTGGTTACTTCTTACGCGTGACACTCCCTGGCTCTCTTGCCAGAAAGCGTGCGATGGCAGAGCGTGAAGGTGATAAAGAACGCTTATCTCGCTTAGGTAACGTTGTTCCTTTTGATGTATTTAGCCGTGTATCGAGAGCAGAGTGGGACACGCTCTTGTTCTTTTATGGCATCGTTATTTGTGTTGGTGGTTTAGGGTTTATCGGCTACTTAGCGCTACTTTCTGATTTACTTTATAACAACTGGTCTGCCACCGGTGCGAACATTATTCTTGGTTTAATGTCAGCGGTAGTAGATAACATTCCAGTGATGTTTGCAGTGCTGCAAATGATGCCTGATATGTCGCACGGTCAATGGTTGCTTATCACGCTAACAGCCGGAATTGGTGGTAGCCTGTTATCAATTGGCTCCGCGGCTGGGGTTGCACTCATGGGTCAAGCGCGAGGGATCTACACCTTTAATAGCCACTTAAAATGGTCACCGGTCATTTTACTCGGTTACTTTGCTGGTGTATTAACTCACTTGTACCTCAATACTGCCTACTTCGGCTAAACTTCTGTAATGTCAAAGTTAAAACCCTTATCACTTTGAGGGTTTTTACTTTAAACATTTCACAATGAGCAGTTTATAAACAACAGCGTCGTAATAAGCTGTGTTTTTGTCGTAAAAAGTCAAGATTAAGGCAGGCACTTTACTTTAGTCTAATAATTCACAAATAAGGTGAATTGAGGACACACATATGAGCCAAATGAATTCTGTTGCCATGCAAAATGGCAAGTTGCATGTAAAAAAAATTGATATTCCTACTCCCGGACCCGGCCAAGTACTTGTAAAAAGCCTAGCTTGCGGTATTTGCGGTTCTGATATTCATATAACCCGCCACACAAGCGATGTATTCGATATCTATAAAAACCTTGGCATCATGGCTAAAGAGGCAGGCAATGACCAAGAAGTATTATTAGGCCATGAGTACGCGGCAGAAATCGTTAGCTATGGCCCAAATACTAAAGGCGAATTAGCTAAAGGCACCCGCGTAACCTCAGTGCCAATTTTACTTTCTGCGGGCGGCGCTGGCGTAGGTGTAACCCCTGGGCTATATGGTGCCTACTCTGAATACTTTATTGTTGATGAAGCCTTGCTATTACCTATTCCTGATGCTGTTCCATCAGAAGCAGCAGCCATTACAGAACCACTTGCTGTTGGCCTGCACGCAGTGAACCGTGCACAAATGAATAATGATGATGTTGCCATTGTGGTTGGCTGTGGCCCAATTGGCCTTGCCGCGATTGCCGCGTTAAAGCTTCAAGGCGTAAAACACATCGTTGCCTCTGATCCACAAGAGAGCAAAAAACAAATTGCCCTTGAATTTGGCGCCACAGAATATGTTAACCCGATGGAGGATGATGAAGTTGCTAAAGCCGCAGCACTTGCGGGTAACAACAAGGTGGTTATTTTTGAATGTGCTGGTGTAAGCCGCCTATTAAACGATTACATTTTACGTGCGCCAGCAAAAGCAAAAATCATTGTAACTGGTGTACATACCGCGCCACTAAACGTTAACTTTGCTTATGCCACAGTGAAAGAGTTAGACCTTATTTTCTCTTATTACTACCAACCAGAAGAGTTTGCACAATCACTTGAGAACATCGCGTCAGGCAAAATTGCATGGCAAAAAATGCGTACTGGTAAAGTCGGCATCGACGGCGTACAAGGTGCATTTGATACCTTATTTAAACCAAACGACCATATCAAAATCATCATTGAACCATGGCGCACAGGCGAGCTTGAAAAAGTAACGGGTTAATTTTAATGAGGCTATTAAAAAATTAATAGCCTCATTTTAGAGCTAAAATCTATAAGCGTTCAACCTACTATCAAAAACTAAGCCATCAGTCTCCTCACCTCTACCGCCATTTAAAACAGTTGTAAAAAATGATTTAACTACATCATTTGTCTTTTCATAGAACAGGCCATGGGTTTTTCCTACATTTGGGCCGCCAGTAAAGTCAAAATAAAAAGCATTTGAAGCGACCAAATTCCTAGCAGTTCTTCCTAACCGATCTTTTTGAAAATTCGCATCAGACCATTTTAGGACCCAATCATTTTCATTGATCGTAATATAAACTCGTTTTCCAGCTTCTATATTATTTACCCAATGTTGATGACCTGCGTTATCAACATCAGCTTGGCACAATACAACGTTATCAAACATTCTTGTTTCAGCTTCGTATAAAGCGTTGATAACGTAATTCTGAAACAAGTAATTCCCCAAACTGTATGTCATAAAGGTAAATTTAATATCACATGCCTCAAGGGCCTCTTTATTAAACGGCTCTTTCATGTAATGACCTAGCTTTTCCAACGTAGCATCCAAAGCACCAACTGACGCCTGTGCATTTCTCTTAGCGCTTCGGTATTCTTTTGTCTTAAAACCTCCAGGATTAGAGGGCCAAGAAAAAACAACAACCTCAACCCCATGCTCTTTTTCTAATGCTAATGACTTTTCTAAGTTCTTATAAAAGCTTTGATTAAAGCCATGAACAAAAAAAACGCAGTTTTTACCTGAAGAAGTGAGCCGTTCACGAACTTCTGCAAATGCTTTTTTAGAGGGAATATTATTCTCTGTGATTTTAGATGGCTCAGTGACTAGTCGCACTTGCCATACTCCCTCTACTTTATCTGCATGAGCGAGCCTAACTTCATTAGGTCCTTTAGCGTTTGCGTAGTCACCAAAAGCATTGTGATCGCCTACGCCATTTTTAAAGTTTGATTTATTTATGTTTCTATTCGTAATAATCAACATATCAATATCCTTATTCTGTTTTTAGCCATAGTAAATAGTTAGAACCTGTCACTTTTATAGGCGGGGTTAAAACTAATCTGCAAAATAATGATTAGTTTAGATTTCAATCAAACAGCAAGAAAAACAGTAAAGAACACGACAAACGTATTGTTTTTAAATATTGAAAATAGACATAGTGTTGAGTAAGTGAAATGCTGGCAGCACTAAAAAACGACTTGATAAGAAGACTGTTCGAATGAAGAAATCTGTATTATTTAATAGAACACTCAAATTTATCGGATATTGATTTAGGCAATCGATTTGGAACTTTAATGCTACAAATCTGCTTCAAAGAAGAACATGACTAACCATTGATTTTATTGGTAGCCCCTACAGGAATCGAACCTGTAACTGCCCCTTAGGAGGGGGCCGTTATATCCATTTAACTAAGAGGCCACTCAAAAGCTGAGGTAAAGCTACAGAAAATTATAACGGTCTAAGGCTTTGGTAATCAAGAAATTAATCCAACCGGCTTTAGAGCAAGCCGATCGGTAAAATAATGAGGCTAGTTAACGCGAGCAGTTGCTGATTTGATTGACTCATTCTTCAGCACAAAATATGGGATCACTTTTTGTGCGCTAGCAATAACCAGCTTTGAGTTTAAATTAATTACTCGCGCATTCACTTCAACACCATTAGGGCGATATATCAACGTGCCAGTAAGTACATGGCTGGCGATGCGACGCTCGGCTAACTCTTCTATATCACGCGACATCACAAAATCACCACGCGAGGTCACACTAATGATATCCATCGCTTTAAAATCAACAACGCCAAAGCCGAATTTTTGCAGCTGGTGCATCATTGTTTCAGAGAGTTGATTACCAAGTTGAGAGCTGTTTTTTAGGCTCGCATCTAAATCAACAAAGCTAGTAATGGCTATTCCTAACTCGCTTTCTTGTTGCATGGTATCCACTAATTCAAGGGCCATTTGCTCGACATAATTAACAACGGTTTTATGATGTTGATAAGGCACAAATAAACTATGGTTAGCGTTATCCTGCTGCATATCTTTTTGCTCAAGCGCTTGCAGCATAGCAACATAATCGACTTGAGTACTTGCTGATGCAGTTGCATGTTGGGCTGTATTTTGCGGCTCTGCTGATTGCTCTGGCAGCAATTGGCAGCCAGAAAGCGCGAGCGTTAACGATGCTAAGACAAAACCTTTCATAGCTTACTCACTTGCTTGTTTAAGTGTAATACCATCACTACGGTTGGTGCTATCAAGGGCATCAACCACTGATTGTGGTATAAAACCTTGCGCTGACCCTACAACTGCTTTGCTTGCTAAACCAACAATGCGGGCATTAACGAGCACACCACTTTGATGATTAACCAAAGTACCTGCCAATACATAATTGAAGTTTTGATCTTGGCTTAGCTCTAAATAATCACGACTGAAAACATAGTCACCACTTGGTGTGACACGCATGTAATCAGTGGTTTTAAAATCAATGACAGGTACACCAAATGCGTGAAGCTCATGAATGAAACTTTCGGCAATTTGATTACCTAGCAAATTCGTTGAGTTGTAATCTGCATCAAGGTATACAAAGCTTGAAACAGCAACCGGCGTGTTATCGCTAACATATTGCAAGTTTTCAACTAAGTCCTGCATGATGCCACGCACATAGTGATTAATATTTTTGCGCGTTGGTGCAGCGGTAAAGGTGCTGTTATTCATCACCGCCTGATTGGTTTGAAACACACTGTCGTTACTATGCGGCGCGGCAACTTCTCTTTGCGCAGCTAATTGAGGCTCATTATCTTGCTGAGTTGTATCACCAGTTAACATTGACGAGCAACCAAAGCCAAAAGGCAAACATAAAGTTAAAATTAAACGTTTCATTAAATGAGTTCCTCTTAATATTCGCTTCGATACAACTGGCCATCACGTTGCTGAACTTTTTCAGCGCCCCACATTACATTGATAGGGATCTCGGTGCTTGCTGCTGAGACTATTCGCAGATCTTTGGTATTTACCAATCGGGCGTTAACTATATAGGCATGTTGTTGCCGCGTCAGTGTGCCGGTAATAACAAAGTCAATATTCTGACGTTGACGTAAGGTATTTACATCACGACTAAGTACACTATCGGCCGATTGCTGCAAATTTAAAGTATTTTCTAATCGATACTCTATGGTATGAAAACCAAGCTGAGTAAATTGCGTTAATAAACTTTCTTGAATTTGCTGACTCAAGCCACTGCCCTGATCTTCTGCCAAATCAGTGCCTAAGCCATCAGCCATATAAAAACTGGTCACAGCAATACGTGCATTGCCTTTGTAAGGGCCTTGAATACGGCTCAGCTGACTACTTAGATCAGCAACGTATTGATGCACCGTATAAGGTGCCATCGGCGATTTTGGGGTTTCTCTAGGGGGCGCTTTTTGTGGCTCTTCAGTTAAGCTACAACCCACCAACACTAAAAAAACTGAATAAAATAACAGGCGCATAATTGCCATCCTCACTAAACTTAGTAAGTTCAAAGCAATAATTATGCCTAAGTATTATTGTTGATGGGATTATTATGAAAAGCCGAAGCGTGGTAACAAGAACACGTCACTTCTAAAATACCAATAAGCTAGCGTTGCATTCAGACAATGATTTAATTGTGTAGGCTGATGTAGCTAATTTTTTGAGGAGGCGAATGGTTTATCAGAAGGGTCAATTCCCTTCTGTTGTTAAATAAGCGGTTATAGCATCTGCCCAAGAAACGGTGCCGTCACACAGGTTTGCCCCATTCTTTTGGCTATCTCACAAAAAGCTGTCGCCTGAGTATAATTTGCAAATGGACCTGCTCGTAATCCATACAAGGTTACCCCTTTTTGCTCACGAGTTTTAAAGCGAAAATCTAGGTCATTTAAAACAGCAGGATAATCACGTTTAAGGTTCAAGACCTGATGTCTGACCTTTTTCGGCGTTAAATATAAACCTAATTGCACACCTGCTTCTGCTGCTTTGTTTGCAGCAATAATCGTTTCTAATGAGTCGATTGATGATGATTGCTGAGATTGTATTTGCTCACTTTGGTGATAGATCACATCATTTTGCGGCTCAAATGCCGATGGTTGTGCAGTTAAATCACTATTAGCCGAAAGTACCTCGATTAACAACGCAAGGTCTTTTTCCATTGCAGCAAGACGTTCAATGCTAGGCTGTTGATTTTGCCACTCGGCAGCAAATTGCTGTACCTGCTGTTCAGTATAAACAGGCTGGCTTTGTTCTTGGCTCATCATACATGCTGTTAAAGCAGTTAAGCAGATGGTTAACAATAAATATTTAGAGAAAATAGAAAAATGCATGGTGACGTCAATTCTAAAAAACAGACTTAAATCTTAGCAATAAAAATGCCACCTTTAGAGTGAATATTTGACGCTAAAAATAAATTCGATTATCTGTGTATTTACTAACCCAACAATCAATACCTTGTCGCTTAATAGCCGCGCAGTCAGCTTTCGCATTTTTTAAATACTTATAGCCTCCAAACTTTAAGCGGTAGAAAGTTCTATCATGCACGTCTGCAACTTCAACATTCAAAATTGGTTTACCTTGAAAAATACTAGGCGCTTGTTTTGCCATTTTATGAAAGGTGACTTCTATTGCGGTCTCAGAGCTAACTGATGCTAACTGTAACGCAAAAGTATAATTAGGTTTTGTAGGTGCTAATATAGCAGCAGTGGCTAGGGTATTTTTTTGTGTAGCCGTTGATTGAAGCTCAGAACTAGTTTTTACATTAATTTGAAAAATAGGATCGATTAAGCGAAATGCAAAACTTTGCATAGAATTAACGGTAGAGCTTAGCAGCAGCTCATTACTGCAACCAGAAACAGTTAATAACACCATTAGGTATATACTGCAGCGAAAAGGCTTGAAGTAATCTTTCATAATCAGGATTCTTAAACGTACCGTTAAAAAATTGCTTCTTACTTTGAAGAAGACTATCTGTTAGTACTTACCTGTACATCAAAAGCTAAAAGATAATTTAAGATATTGAAAATAAACACTAACATTATGTTTTTATTATAATTTCAGTTTAGTGCTTTAATTCGCTGCAAATCATGTTGTTAGTAAAAAGTAGCTTTATAACATAAACAATTTGCAGCAAAATTATTAATGCTTTTCATTACTCAGTTAACTAACTGAATTAGAGCAATTAATCACCATACTCATCTTAACAACCCTATAAGACAAAGGTATATCAGAAAAGTCCCTAATTTGTTAATAATCAACAATTGTCAGCTGCTTGTAAATAACAAAAAAGTGCCATATAGGCACTTTTTTAACATAATTTATTACTAAGTAAATAGAATTGGTTATTTAACCAACGACTTTATGAAGTCGCTCAATTCATCTTTGAATTCCTCACGTCGTAAAGCAAATTCAACGATGGCTTTTAAATAACCAATTTTGCTACCACAGTCATGGCTTTTACCTTTCATAGAGTATGCATCAACCGTTTCTTTTTCCATTAGCATGGCTATGGCATCTGTTAATTGAATTTCATCACCTGCCCCAGCTGGAGTTTTTGCAAGTAATGGCCAAATATTTTTGCTCAGTACATAGCGACCCACAACAGCAAGATTTGATGGAGCTTGATCAATAGGAGGCTTTTCAACCATATTCAAAATTGCGGCGCTTTCACCTTGATTGATTGTTACATCACCTAAGTCTACTACACCGAACTTGTCTACTTCGTTTTGCGGCACAGGCTCAACCATAATTTGGCTCTCACCGGTGGTTTCAAAACGCTGGATCATTTCAGCTAAGTTATCTTTTTTAAGATCGCTCGCAACATCATCGATGATCACATCCGGTAAGATAACAACAAACGGTTCATTACCTATAATAGGCGCCGCACAATTTATCGCATGACCAAGGCCTTTCGCTTCACCTTGACGAACGTGGATAATAGTCACATCTTTCGGGCAGATTGACTGTACTTCAGCAAGTAACTGACGTTTCACACGCTTTTCAAGTGTGGCTTCTAACTCAAAACTGGTATCAAAGTGGTTTTCAATTGAGTTTTTACTTGAATGCGTTACTAAAACAATTTCTTTAATTCCTGCTGATATTGCTTCATTTACAACGTACTGAATCAACGGGCGATCAACAATAGGAAGCATTTCTTTAGGGATTGCTTTTGTTGCAGGTAACATACGCGTGCCAAGACCAGCAACTGGGATCACTGCTTTCATTGATTTCTCCTTAAATTTTATTGTTCTTAAACTGAAAACGGATACTTAATTGCATCGTGACACTGATAACCTACTACTTCAAAATCATCTTTTGTAACCCAGCTTTCAATGTCTTCTAATGATTTAATATTTGGGTTTATTTTTAATTCTGGCGACGCGAAAGGCTCACGCTTAAGTTGTACATCACGCATCAACTCAAGTTGGTTTTCATAAATATGCGCATTCGCTATTTTATGATACGCCTTACCCGGTTTGTGTCCGGTTATTTGTGCAACTAAAGCAAGTAACACAAAACATTGAATTTGATTAAAGTTCAGACCCAGCGGCACATCACAGCTACGTTGGTATGATGTTAAGTATAGAGTATCGCCTAACAGAGAAAAGGTATGTGTGTGCATACAAGGGCGCAAACAACCTAGCTCAAATTCACCTGGATTATAAAAAGTGACGATTTCACCGCGATCATCAATTCCTTTCGATAAGTTATCGATAACTTTTTTAAGCTGATCAAGGTGGCTACCATCAGGGCGTTGCCAACTGCGGCCTTGAACACCATACACACGGCCCATATCATCCTCACCACGACGATGCGGATTTTCAAGCCACGCTTTGTTCTCGTTCGCGTTGGCATTCCAAGTCATACAGCCGATATCACGAAACTGTGCAGCGCTGTCGTAACCACGTAAATAACCCAGTAACTCCGCTATCGCCGCTTTGTAAAAGCTCTTTCGCGTGGTGATGAGCGGAAACTTGTTATTTGCCACATCATATTCAAGATCGGCATTAATTACTGTTAAACATTTGGTTCCTGTGCGTTTGTTCTCAACCCACACACCTTCGTCAACAATACGCTGACATAAATCTAAATACTGTTTCATTGATTTGCTCTTGTTATGCTTTGCTTGCCACGCTTTGCTGCGGCTTTTTATAGGCCCATATTAACAAACCAAGGCCACCAATTACCATCGGCAATGACAGTATTTGACCCATAGAGATAACGCCTGCAAATAAACCTAAATGAGCATCTGGTTCACGGAAGTATTCAACAATAAACCTAAACGTACCATAGCCAAGTAAGAACACCCCAGCAACACTTCCCGCTGGACGAGGCTTTTTGATAAACCATTGTAAGATTAAGAACAGTACTAGGCCTTCTAAAAAGGCTTCGTATAATTGGGATGGATGACGTGGCTCTGGGCCACCTGTAGGAAAAACAAATGCCCAAGGTACATCTGTCACTCGGCCCCATAGTTCGCCATTAATAAAGTTACCAATACGTCCGGCTAATAAACCAAGCGGCACAAGTGGCACTACAAAGTCACCTACCTCAAACAATGATTTTTTACGGGTCCAAGCAAAGATTGCAATAGCTGTAATGACACCCAGGGTGCCACCATGGAACGACATACCACCTTGGTCAATTCTGAATAAATACAGTGGGTTTTCGATAAAGTAGCTGAACTGATAAAACAATACATAACCAATACGGCCACCGAGTATAACCCCGAGCATGCCGTAAAATAATAAGTCACTGACTTGTTCTTTTGTCCAACCTGAGTTTGGTTTTGCTGCTTGGCGATTAGCAAGCCACATCGCCAAAGCAAAACCAATTAAATACATTAAACCGTACCAACGTACGCTGAGCGGGCCTACCGAAAAAATAACCGGATCGATATCTGGAAATTGAAGAGCCATAAAAATTAAAACCTTTAACTAAACACCATTTTAAGCGCAATTATGACAAGTAATAGCGCGAATACTTTTTTTATTGTTGCCACAGGCAAGTAATGCGTGGCTTTGGCACCTATAGGCGCAATGAGCGACGAGGTAACCACAATCCCGACTAACGCAGGTAAATACACAAATCCGGCAAATCCATCACTGAAAGATGTTAATTGCCAGCCGGCAGATACGTAACCCACCGAGCCAAACAGCGCAATGACAATACCACAAGCAGCAGCACAACCAATGGCCTTTTTAATATCAACGGAAAAATAATGCAGTAGCGGCACAATAAGCGCCCCACCACCAATACCAATTAGTCCTGAAAGTGCCCCCATTATGGCACATAAAAAGCCAAGAATAGGCCCTGATGGAAGCGGCTTTTCACTGGCGGCTTTTTTACGTGTCGATAACACCATTCTAAGTGCGATAAACACCACGCTACCGGCAAAAACAAAGCGCAGCAGCTGCTCAGGAATAAAGCTTGCTGCAAAGCCACTGATCAATGCGCCTAGGCCAACGCCAGTCATAACCCAAGGAGCAATTTCCCATGGCACGTTAGCATTACGATGATGAGCAAGGGCTGAAGACGTCGAGGTAAAAATAATGGATGCTAACGAGGTTGCTATCGCGATAACTAATACATGGCTTGGGTCGGCAACATTAAACGACACTAATAGCGCACTAAGTACTGGCACGATTATAAGACCGCCACCAATGCCTAATAAGCCTGCTAAAAATCCAACCACGCTGCCCAAAATTGCGCAGTACACCATTAAAAGTATTACATCATGCATAGCACACTCATATATTCAATTTGTTATATACATATACTAAACTAATATATATACCCAAACCACCTCAAGATGCGAGTTTCAGTTGGAATTAAAAGCGATTTAGGCAAGGCATTGATTGCAAGTAATAGTGGTTCTATTGTTAAAATCAATAACGCAGTATAAATCGCTTTTAAACCAACCCTTTGGGCGTTTCACAGGCACTTACTCTCATCGTTGTGACTTCTTAAAAGGGACTGCCATTGTTGCAAAGTAACGCCTTGATATTAAGCACCTGTGAAACGCTGAATTCTACATCTTGAGGTGGCTTGGGTATAAGTGCTTCACAGCACAATTTTCCCTCATGATTGACCTTGGCTTGGGGTGTAAAATAGCTCACCGAGTTGATGTTCAATCATAAAGTTACGCGTTAACCTAAGTACATGTTTTGCAGTGGGTTGTAATAAGCATTCTGCAAGTAACTTTTCCATATCACTGACATTTAATCGCCTAAGCACAAACTTAATTTTACTAATCGAAGCAAAGTTCATACTCAAGCTTCGATAACCCATTGCAATAAGCAGTAATGCGCCTTCTGGATCGCCGCCTAACTCACCACACAAGCTAAATGGCAGCTCATGTTGCTGACACTCCTGTGCTATTTTTAACAACACTCTAAGAACACTTGGGTGATAAGGATTAAATAGCTCAGCAACGCGGGCATTAGAGCGGTCAACTGCCAGCATATACTGGGTTAAATCGTTGCTACCTACAGAGCAAAAATCGACTTTTTGCGACCACTCTTCAAGCATAAATACACTCGAAGGTACTTCTAACATCACCCCGATTTCAGGGCGCTCAATGGCTTGTTCGGGGTATTGCTCACTTAACTCAAAATAGGCTTGTTCGAGCAGCTTTAAAGATTCATCGACTTCTTCTGAGCCACTGATCATCGGCAGCATAATTTTTAAATTCCCCAAACCAATGTTGGCTTTTAACATCGCCTTAAGTTGATCTAAAAATAGCTCAGGATGATCTAAGGTCACGCGAATACCACGCCAACCTAAAAACGGGTTTTCTTCGGTTATATTGAAGTAATCTAAAACTTTATCACCACCAATATCGAGTGTACGCATCACCACAGGATTAGGGTGGTAACTCGTTAGCACTTCGCGATACCAGTTTTCTTGTTCTGACTGTGAAGGAAACTGGCCTTTTTGCATAAACCAGGCTTCGGTGCGATAAAGACCTACCCCATCGCAAAATGGCTTATTGTCATGCTCGGTATTTAATTCAAGACCCGCGTTTAGTAACAAGCTAATGTGTTCGCTATCTTTAGTGACGGCATCTAGGTTTTGCTCTGCAACAAAACGATCGTTCAATAAGGCTTCTTGATATTTAAGCTGGCTGTATTCCTCTTGCAGCATTTGTGAAGGAGAAATATATAAACGCCCTGCATAGGCGTCTAAAATCATTTGCTTGCCTTCAAACTGCAATAACGGCACATCTTCAATGCCCCAAATAGCAGGGATCCCCATAGCACGAGTTAATATAGAAGCATGGCTATTTGCCGCACCATTAACACTCACAACCCCAGCAAGGTGCCCTTTAGGTACTTCAGCAAGCATTGCGGGGGTTAATGTACCGGCAATTAAAATCGTGTCTTTAGGGTAAGGTTTTGCCGCATGCTCAGTATTAACTAAGTGATGTAAAACCCGTAAACCAATATCTTTAACATCAACAGCACGCTCTTTAATATAAGGATCTTGCATGGCATTGAATTGAGTCACCAATTTCTCAATTACAATTTTTAGGGCGCTTTTAGCATTCCAGCCTTGTTGTAATTGCGCTTCAACATTTTGACCAAGACTTTTGGCATCAAGTAACTGCTGATAAACATCAAATACCGCCAGTGCCTCTTGCGGAATAGAGTCACTCAGTGTCATCGATAAGGTATTAAACTCGTTCCGCGTCGCAGCCACTGCTTGGGTAAATAGCTTACGCTGGGTGCTCACATCGTCGTCTTTTTGCAGCTCAATAGAGCTAAAGTCGAGCTTAGGGATCACCACAAAGGCTTCACCTATGGCAATACCTGGTGCACTTGATACCCCTTTTAATACTGAGGTTTGGTGTGAAAACTCATCGACGCGTAATATTTCTTTTATTTCTGCATGCGCTAACTGAGAAGCTAGCTGGGCCGAGAGCGTAATTAAGAATGATTCCTCGTCAGGGCTAAAAACACGGGCTAGTTTTTGTTGAACAACAATAACGCCTAAAACCTTTTTCTGGTGCACGACTGGCACTGACAAAAATGCGTTATAGCCTTCTTCATTAACTTCAGGTGAGAGTTTAAAACGAGGGTGAGATTTAGCAAAAGCTATATTAATGGGCTCTTCACGCTGAGCAACAAGGCCAACGAGACCTTCGGTAAAGCCTATACGAAACTTGCCGACCGCATCTGGGTTGAGGCCTTGGGTGGCCATCAATACAAAGTTATCTTGGCTATAATCGGCAAAATAAATCGAGCAGCACTGTGTTTGCATGGCATCTTTTACCATTTGCACAAAACACCCCAGCGCACTGTTTAAGTCCGCCTGTTGCGACACTGCCTCAGCAATTGATCTGAGCGTGGCTAACATGATGCTGCTCCTTTGATTTAAATAAGGTTGCCCTTATCGTTTATGTCGCCAATGATCTTTGTGTTGCTCTCGTTTATTAAACGGCATTGCAAACGGAGCAAACTCTTTCATTACTCGACGATATACATCGCGCTTAAACGAAACAACTTGCCTAACCGGATACCAATAACTCACCCATCGCCAATCATCAAACTCGGGGTGATGAGTTTTAAGTAAATTTACATCTTCATCTTTACAACGAAGTTTCAGTAAAAACCATTTTTGTTTTTGCCCAATGCACACAGGACTTGAGTCTCTGCGAATTAAACGCTTGGGTAATTTATAGCGTAACCAATGTTTAGAACTTGCGACGATCTCAACGTCTTCAGGAAGCAAGCCCACTTCTTCGTGTAATTCTCTGTACATGGTTTGCTCAGCAGTTTCGCCGTCATCCACACCACCTTGGGGAAATTGCCAAGAGTGTTGACCATAGCGACGAGCCCAAAATACTTGTCCCTGATTATTGCAAATTACAATTCCGACATTGGCACGAAAACCTTCGGCATCAATCACCTTAGTGCCTCATTTGTAAGTCGATTTTTATTGATTGTTCCACATAACCTGCGATACAGCAAACACTTTACACCTAAGCCTAAATTAGATTGAAAAATTATTTTTTAACAAACATGTTTAATCAAGGTGTTACGAAGTAATTATCATAAAAATGTGCCGTTTGATTAAAATAACCATTTACAACCGTATTTTCATCACCTTACCCACAGCTTGTGCATAACTTTTGTAAATCATGCCTAAATTGCAAACAAATCCACAATCCACAGTTTAAATATCCACTTTCTCCACAGAAACTGTGGATAAACATGTTTATATATCTGTATTTATACAAACAACTGATTAATTAATGAAATGGAAACACCGTACAAAAACAGCAAAATATATAAATATCAATTAGTTAGATTATGACACCGAAAAATAATACTGATTATTTTTAGCCCACACTTAACGTGCGCAAAAAACACCCAAACACAAAGATATCCACTAAGGCGCGCATTTGCTATCATGAACCGGATAAATAGACAATCAAATAAACGCCTTATGCGACCTATAAAACCAGCCTCAGTAAACGAATTAATGCAACGTGTTGATGCTATAGCCGGCCTCACCTTAGGGCAATTAGCTGAGCAATATCAATTTAAAACCCCTGACGATTTACTACGTGAAAAAGGCTGGACCGGGCAACTTATTGAATATGTACTTGGCGCAACAGCGGGTTCAAAACCAACACCTGATTTTGAAGAGTTAGGTATTGAGCTAAAAACCTTACCTATTTCATTTAAAGGCAAACCTCTCGAAACAACCTTTGTTTCGGTAACGCCGCTATTAAATGTGACAGGAATGACTTGGCAGCAAAGCACGGTTCGTAAAAAGTTGAATCATGTTTTATGGCTACCGATTTTAGGCGAACGTGAGATACTGCCTTTTCACCGTACCATAGGCAGTGGCTTTTTATGGCAGCCAAGTGCAGAGCAAGATGCCCTTTTACAACGTGATTGGGAAGAACAAATGGAGCTAATCGCCCTTGGTCGCGTAGATGAAATTTCGGGTCATTTAGGCGATGTAATGCAAATAAGGCCAAAAGCTGCCAATAGCAAAGCGCTGACTGATGCAATTGGCCCGAATGGCCAGATAGTACAAACCTTACCTCGCGGCTTTTATCTAAAAACCAGCTTTACCGGCGAGATCCTAAAACAACAATTTCAGCTATAAAAAAACCTCCCGAAGGAGGTTTTTAAGGTCTTGATGAGCTATAAGCCAGATTACTGACCTTTAACCTCTTTAAGACCATTGTAAGGTGCTTTCTCACCTAATACTTCTTCAATGCGAAGTAATTGGTTGTACTTAGCAATACGGTCAGAACGGCTTAATGAACCCGTTTTGATTTGACCCGCTGCAGTACCTACTGCTAAATCAGCAATTGTCGCATCTTCAGTTTCACCTGAACGGTGTGAGATAACAGCTGTGAAGCCAGCGTCTTTAGCCATTTTGATAGCAGCAAGCGTTTCAGTTAATGAACCGATTTGGTTGAACTTGATTAGGATTGAGTTAGCAATACCGTTATCAATACCACGCTTTAAGATCTTTGTGTTAGTTACGAAAAGATCATCACCTACTAATTGTACTCTGTCGCCAATTAGTTGTGTTTGGTGTGCGAAACCATCCCAATCAGACTCATCTAAGCCGTCTTCAATTGAAACAATTGGGTATTGCTCTGTAAGGCCTTTTAAGAAGTGGTTGAATTCTTCAGAAGTGAATTTTTTACCTTCGCCTTTAAGGTCGTAGATATTTGCTTCTTTGTCGTAGAACTCAGATGCCGCACAGTCTAGAGCTAGAGTGATATCTTTACCAAGCTCATAACCTGCATTTGCAACAGCGACCTTGATTGCAGCAAGTGCCGCTTCGTTTGATTCAAGGTTAGGAGCAAAACCACCTTCATCACCTACTGATGTAGAGTGACCTTCAGCTTTAAGTACTTTTGCTAGGCTGTGGAAAACTTCAGCGCCCATGCGCAGCGCTTCACGGAAGTTTGTAGCGCCAACTGGCTGGATCATGAACTCTTGAATATCAACAGAGTTATCAGCGTGCTCACCACCGTTGATGATGTTCATCATAGGTAATGGCATTGAGTAAACACCTGGTGTGCCGTTTAAGTCTGCAATGTGCTCATAAAGCTCTACGCCTTTAGAGTTAGCAGCCGCTTTAGCTGTTGCTAAAGACACAGCTAAGATAGCATTTGCACCTAATTTTTCTTTGTTTTCAGTACCATCTAAGTCAAGCATTACTTGGTCAACCGCTTTTTGATCCACTGCGTTTTGACCTTTAAGCGCTTCAGCGATTTCGTTATTGATATAGCCTACTGCTTTTAAAACACCTTTACCTAGGTAACGTGCTTTATCACCATCACGTAATTCAAGCGCTTCGCGAGTACCTGTTGATGCACCAGAAGGTGCTGCAGCACGGCCCCATGAACCATCAGCTAAATGTACATCAGCTTCAACAGTTGGGTTACCACGCGAGTCCATGATTTCGCGACCAATCACTTTTACGATTTCTGACATCTTGATTCCTCTTTTCCCGAAAATGGTGAGTTAGTGCCAGCTTTATTGTTGCTGGCTTTTTAAAACAAATAAGCCGTGCATATAGCACGGCCTATTTAAATTACGATGACGCTTTTTGGTGAGTGTGTGCAGCTGCAACAAACCCTTCAAACAGCGGGTGACCATCACGTGGCGTTGACGTAAATTCCGGATGGAATTGCGCGGCAATAAACCAAGGGTGATCTTTATTCTCGATGATTTCGACTAGTTTCTTATCTTCAGATAAACCAGTGAAACTTAAGCCAGCTTTTTCAAGCTGCTCTACAAAGTGGTTATTCACTTCATAACGGTGACGGTGACGTTCAACTATTTCGTCACTTCCGTATACTTCGCTTACTTTTGAACCTGGTGTTAAGTGACACTTCTGTGCACCTAAACGCATAGTGCCACCTAGGTCAGATTGCTCATCACGGATTTCAACGTTACCGTCAGCATCTTGCCACTCTGTGATTAAACCAACAACTGGGTGCGCAGAGTTTGCGTTAAACTCAGTTGAGTTTGCATCTTCAAGGCCTGCAACGTTACGCGCATATTCAATAAGCGCTACTTGCATACCTAAACAAATGCCTAAGTAAGGAACTTTGTTTTCACGTGCATATTTAGCCGCTAAGATCTTACCTTCAACACCACGGCCGCCGAAGCCACCTGGTACTAAGATAGCATCAAGGTGAGACAGTAACTCAGTACCTTTGCTTTCTAAGTCTTGTGAATCAACATATTCGATGTTCACAGTTAAACGGTTTTTCAGACCCGCATGCTTTAATGCTTCGTTTACTGATTTATATGCATCTGGTAGTTCTATGTACTTACCAACCATACCAATTGTCACTTCACCTGTCGGGTTAGACTCTTGATATAACACTTGTTCCCATTCAGATAAATCTGCTTCTGGGCACTCAAGGTAGAAACGACGACATACGAAGTTATCTAATTCTTGTGACTTAAGTAACGCAGGGATCTTATAGATGCTTTCTACGTCTGGTAATGAAATAACGGCTTTCTCTTCAACGTTAGTGAAAAGTGCAATCTTCGCACGCTCGTTATTTGGTAATTTACGATCAGAACGACAGATCAAGATATCAGGTTGGATACCAATCGAACGTAATTCTTTTACTGAATGTTGTGTTGGCTTAGTTTTAACTTCACCTGCAGGGCCTAAGAATGGCACTAACGTTAGGTGGATAAACAATGCGCGCTCACGGCCAATTTCAGTGCCAAGCTGACGAATTGCTTCTAAGAATGGTTGTGACTCGATGTCACCAACTGTACCGCCAATTTCAACGATTGCTACATCGCGACCTTCAGCACCGTCGTATACACGTTGCTTAATGTCGTTTGTGATGTGTGGAATAACCTGAATTGTTGCACCAAGGTACTCACCACGACGCTCACGTCGTAATACATCTTCATAAACACGACCTTGTGTGAAGTTGTTGCGGCTAGTCATCTTGGTACGGATGAAACGCTCATAGTGACCTAAGTCAAGGTCAGTCTCTGCACCGTCTTCAGTTACAAATACTTCACCGTGCTGAATTGGGCTCATAGTGCCTGGGTCAACGTTAATGTAAGGATCCAGCTTTAAAATAGTCACGTTAAGACCACGTGCTTCTAAAATAGCGGCTAATGACGCTGCTGCAATACCCTTACCCAACGAAGAAACAACCCCGCCAGTTACGAAGATAAATTTTGTACTCATGCGAACCCTAGAATATCAGGAATTAAAAGGAATAATATAGAATCAAGACGGGGCGATATTGTAGCAAAGGGACTGCTATCAATCCAGATAAAATTAGCAAATAAGTGAACAAAAAACGAGCTTGGTTACGCTGTACCCAAGCCGTATCATAACTTACTTAGTTTGCCTGCTTTTTAATGGCTTCCCATGCGTTGTCCATTTCTTCGAGGCTAGCCGTCTCTAAACTTTGACCACGTTCACCTAAGTAAGCAGCCACTTTTTCAAAGCGTGACGCGAACTTAGCATTGGCACTTCGTAATAATTGCTCAGGGTCACGTTTAATATGACGGGCTACATTTACCGTTGCAAAAAGTAAATCACCCAACTCCTCTGCACTATGATCAGAGTTAGGATCATGAGCCAGTGCTTCTTTAACTTCGTCTACTTCTTCAGCAACTTTATCGAGTGCCCCATGATAACTTGGCCAATCAAACCCTAGGCTTGCTACACGCTGTTGAATCTTCTTCGCTTTTGATAAGCCCGGCATCGCATCAGGAATATCTTGCCATAAACTCATTTGTGGAGAGGCGGTTTTTTCTGCTCGCTCTTGTGCTTTAATAGCTTGCCACTGCGCTGAAAGCTCAGCGTCCGACAGCTCACTTTGCTTTGCAAAGACATGGGGATGACGACGAACTAATTTATCATTAAGCGTATTAGCCACATCGGCAAAATCAAATAAGCCCTGCTCTTTAGCAAGTTGAGCATAAAAGATGACTTGAAAAAGTAAATCGCCAAGCTCACTTTTAAGCTCAGTGAATTCACCTTTTTCAATGCAGTCTGCTACTTCATAAGCTTCTTCAAGGGTATGCGGCACAATCGATTTAAAGTCTTGTTTTAAATCCCACGGGCACCCAGATTCTGGGTCCCGAAGTTTGGCCATAATTGCAAGCGATTGCTCAATTGCCTGTTTATTACTCATTACGAATGACCACGCTTTGCATCATGCACACCTTCGATTTGGTGTAGCTTAGACAATAAGCGGTTAGTACTCGATAGGTCATGCACTTCAACCTGCATTGAAAACAGCGCAAGTTGCTTATCTTCAATTGTGTTGACGTTCATGTTCAGCACATTCACTTTTTCGTTTGCAAGCACTGAGCTGATATCTCGAATAAGACCTGAGCGGTCAGTGGCTTCAACTTTAATCGTTAATGAGTAAGAGCCATTAATGTCGTCTGACCAACTTACTGATATCACCCGCTCAGGATGCTTCTGGCGAAGTTTCTCAAACGAATCACAATCCTCTCGGTGAACTGCAATCCCTCGGCCTTGCGTAATGTAGCCGATGATTTCATCACCCGGCACGGGTCGGCAGCATTTAGCAACATGGCTCATTAAGCTACCTACCCCATCAACAACAATACCGTTCTTATCGCCAGTGACACTTTTTGGTTTTTTAAACTTAATTTGTGGTTCGTCATGCTCACGGTCACTAATAAAGTTTAATAACTGGTTTAAGCGAACATCCCCAGCACCTACCGCAACCATAAGGTCGTCAAGGCCTTTAAGGTTAAAACGCTCAATTGCTGGCGCTAGATCTTTGGTCGATAAATCCAGCTTTTGCAGCTCAGTTTCAAGAATCTCTTTACCGGCACTTAAGTTTTTATCGCGATCAAGCTGCTTAAACCAATGATGGATTTTAGAACGAGCTCGTGATGACTTAATATAACCAAGCGATGGGTTTAACCAATCACGGCTTGGATTAGGCTGCTTTTGAGTTAAAATTTCAACCTGATCACCGGTACTTAATTGATGAGTAAAGGGTACGATTTTGCCGAACACTTTTGCACCAATACAGCGATGCCCTACGTTTGAGTGAATGTAATAAGCAAAATCAAGTGGTGTTGCACCCAGCGGTAAATCGAAAATATCACCCTTAGGCGTAAACACATAAACGCGGTCTTCTACTACTTGGTTTTTAAGCTCTTCCGCAAGATCACTACCATCAACAACTTCTTCTTGCCATTGCAGTAACTTACGTAACCAACTAATTTTTTGCTCGTAGCCCGACCCACGCCCTGGCAATGCACCTTCTTTGTACATCCAATGCGCAGCAACACCTAACTCAGCATCTTGATGCATTTCGCTCGTACGAATTTGAATTTCAACGGTTTTACCTTCAGGGCCAAATACCACGGTATGGATTGACTGATAACCGTTTTGTTTAGGTGTTGCGATGTAATCATCAAATTCTTTATTTAAATGGCGCCAGTTAGTATGAACGATACCTAACGCCGCGTAACAATCTTGCAGACGCTCTACCACTATGCGCATAGCGCGAATGTCAAAAAGCTGGTCGAACTCATAGTTCTTCTGTGCCATTTTTTTGTAGATGCTGTAGATATGCTTAGGGCGACCATACACCTCACCTTCAATACCCGCCTCAGCCAAGCGTGCTTTAACTAAAGCAACCATGTTCTCCATGTAAGCTTCACGGGCAAGGCGCTTATCATCTAGCTGTTTAGCGATATTTTTATAGGTATCTGGATGCAGATAACGGAACGACAGGTCTTCAAGTTCCCACTTAAGCTGGCCAATCCCTAAACGGTTAGCAAGGGGGGCAAAAATGTCGCGAGTTTCTTTAGCGGCAATAACGCGCTCTTCTTCACTGGCGTCTTTAACATCACGCAAGTGGCACACTTGCTCTGCCAGTTTAATCACTACAGCCCGCACATCTTCAACCATGGCTAATAACATGCGGCGGATATTATCAATTTGTACAGTGCCTTTCCCTTGGTGGGCTAAGGTACTGATGGTCGCCATTTGGCTTACGCCAGTTAGTAATAATGCAACGTGGTTACCCAGCTTTTCAGTGACTGTCTCTATCGAGATTTTTTCAGCTAAAAAATAAGGCGTTAAAAAAGCAGTAGCAAGGGAATCTGCGTCTAAATTTAGCTCAGCTAAAATCTCCACCATTTCAATGGCTGTGTTTTCACGTTTTGCATCATCGCAATGCAGGCACAGTTGGTGAGCCTGCTCTAATAAGGTATGTTTGTCTTCTGTTAGCGCTAACAGCTCGATACGGCTGGCAAAATCACTCGGCTTAGTTAGCTGATGTGACTGTCTAGTGGCTACCATGTGCGCTTTACCTCCTGTGAAATAACGCCATCGTTTCAATATGCCCGGTATGCGGGAACATATTCATAAGCCCAATTTTTTCAATGCTAAAGCCTGCTTGTAAAATAATTGCACTGTCACGGGCTAAAGTAACAGGATCACAAGAGACGTATAAAATCGTTTTAAACTGAGTAAGTGGTAACTGCTCTAAAATAGCCATTGCACCAGTACGTGATGGGTCAAGTACTAGCACGTCAAGTTCGGCACTAAACCAAGCAGCTGATTGCAGTGATTTTGTTAAATCAAAACAATAAAAATCGGTATTCGACAATGAGTTAGTTTGCGCATTTTGTTTTGCTAATGCAACCGCAGAATCGACCCCTTCAACACCAATAACATATTTAGCATACTTTGCAATCAATAATGAAAAGTTACCAATGCCACAAAACAAATCCAATACCTGCTCATGACCTTGTAAATCAAGCCACTGTTTTGCTTGATGCAGCATAGCTTGGTTTACTTGCGGGTTAACTTGAATAAAGTTTTCAAGGCCAAACTCAAAGCGTAAATCATAAGCCGGTATATGGTAGTACGGCATTGGATGGTCACTGTGATCAATTTCGCCACTGTGTGACTGCCACACAACACGCCAGCTATATTCATCACACGCTGCGACTACAATAGCTTTTAACTCTGCGTTAATGGCTTTGGTATGCCTAATAACCACAAAGGCCGCGTTATCAGCTTCACATAATTGTAAGTGACTAATGCTACTCAGACCTGAATGGCTGTTGATAAGAACATCAAAAACTGAAAAAACGTCTTTAAAAGTGCCGCTCAGCACATCACAGTTTTCTATGCTCACTAATAGTTTAGAACCTTGAGCCCGATACCCTACTCGCATTTTCTTTGCGGCTTTGTCGTGCATTACGGCAATGCGCGCAGAGCGACGATAATGGCGCTCTTCACTAAGCAGAGGTGCTTGCCAATTTAAGTTATCAGCTTTGGCAAACTTGCTAAACAGCTGACTTACCGCCGCTTGCTTCTCAACCAATTGCTGCTCTGCATCAAGGTGCTGTAGCTGACAACCACCACAAACCTGATAATGCTGGCAAAAAGGAGTAACCCTATGCGCTGAGGCTGATAGCACTTTTTTACAATCAGCACTGGCAAAGCGTGCCTTATCTTCAATCAATAATGCTTTTACTTCTTCACCCGGCAAAGCACCATTAACAAAACAGACTTTATTTCCCTGCTTAGCAACGCCCCGCCCTTGGTGATCCATAGCAGTGACATTCAGGGTTAGCATTTTTTGCGAAACGGATTTCTTTTTGGCTTTGAAAATCTGTGCCATTGGGCAACACCTTAATTATTGATAAAGCGGGAGTAAGTATATACTCTTAAACAACGATAATAATGATAACAACATTCTTTATGACTAAATTTGGCTTACGTGACTCAGTCTTAACCCTTACACTTATACCGACTGTGATCATAGGCTTGTTGCTGGGCGGTTATTTTACAATAAATCGTTACATTGAGCTCGATGAAATTTTGTATCAACAGGGCGTGACTATTATTGAGCCCCTCGCCATTGCTGTTGAGCAACCGCTATTAAAGCGTGATAAAGCCTTATTAACTCGCTTAATTAGTCATACGCACAACAAACACTCCCCTGCTATCCAATCAATTGCTATTTTTGATGAAAACAATGAGTTAGTGATTTTTAGTAAATACCAAAGTGAGTTCAAAGAAATTGTTAGCAGCAATGCAAACAACATGGATGGCATCCAAGTAAAAAATTCTGAGCACTATTTAACATTCTCCACTGCCATAATTAATCATAGCCGCCAAGACACGATTTGGAATCATCACAGCTATCAAGCATCACTTGGTACTGTGGTGATCATGCTTAACAAACAACAAGCCATTATTGGCCAGCAACGAGCATTATTGGTCAGTGGCGTAGTGATATTACTCGCGCTCATACTTGCTATCGTATTAGCGTTTAGACTAACTCGCATGTTTATTCAGCCTCTTAATAAGTTAGTACTAGCTACCGACAAGCTTATTGAAGGTAAAGTAGACACTGGACTTGATCAAAAAATGTTTGGTGAGTTTGAGTTATTACGCACAGGTTTAAATACCATTGCAGAAACTATGGTCGTGCAACGTGATGAGATGCAAAAGCACATTGACCAAGCAACCTCTGATTACCGCGAAACACTCGAACAATACGAAACCCAAAATATTCAGTTAAGTATTGCTAAAAAAGACGCGCAAGACGCGAACCGAGTAAAATCAGACTTTTTAGCTAAAATGAGTCACGAATTACGCACACCTTTGAATGGTGTAATTGGTTTTACACGCCAGCTTTATAAGACTCCGCTGAATAAACATCAAAAAGATTATCTTGATACCATTGAACTGTCGGCAAATAGTTTACTTACCATTATCAGCGATATTTTAGACTTTTCGAAATTAGAAGCCGGAGCCATGGAACTTGAGTCAATGCAATTCCAGCTCCGTGACAATATTAATGAAGTTATGACCTTGTTGGCACCAAGTGCTCACGAAAAACAACTTGAGCTATCGATATTTATCCACCCACAAGTACCCGACAACTTAACTGGCGACCCGACCCGCTTTAAACAAATTTTAATCAACCTGTTAAGTAATGCCATTAAGTTTACTGAAAAAGGCTCAATCAAAGTTGATGTTGGCTATCGCTTATTAGATGAAGAACGCGCCTCTATTTTAGTGTCTGTCACCGACACTGGTGTAGGCATCCCAATGGATAAACAAGATGCGTTATTTACCCCATTTGGCCAGGCAGACTCTAGTATCACCCGTAAATTTGGTGGCACAGGTCTTGGCTTAATCATCACTAAACATATTGTTGAAGCGATGAATGGCCGCATCACCCTAAACTCAGCACCTGGTAATGGTACCTGCTTTACATTCAATGCCGTATTCAGAACGCCAAGTAACTCAATTACCAGTGACTTACCGACTCAGTCACTAATTAATAAGCGTATTCTTTACCTTGAACCTCACGAGCATACACACCAAGCGACTCTGTCATTGCTCAATGAGTGGCAAGCACGAGTAACTGCCTGCTTAGATGAAGAAAGTTTCTTAGCTGAGATTAACAAAGACTTCAGTTACGATATTTGTATTATCGGTCATACAGCTGCAATTGATGATATGCAACAGCTCAAGAGTTATGTAAAAGCCGTTCGCCCTGTCACTGACTATCTTTACCTTATGCTCAATACAGTTTCGCATAATATGCGCGAAGCCTTTATTGGCAGCGGAGCAGATGCGTGCTTAAGCAAACCACTTAACCACCGTAAATTATGCGAAGTGCTTGCTGCACCTTATCGCCTTGATCACCCTGTACATAACATTGAACAAGGCGATGAAAAACTATTACCGCTAAAAGTACTGGTTGTAGACGATAACGATGCCAACCTTAAACTTATTTGCACCTTGCTTGATGAACAAATAGAACTGATAGATACCGCACACAACGGTTCACAAGCTTACAGCTTAAGTAAAAGCCACAAATATGACTTAATCTTCATGGACATCCAAATGCCAATTATGGATGGTATTACTGCATGTAAACTTATTCGCGAGTCATCTCTTAATGAAGATACCCCTATCATTGCTGTAACCGCTCACGCCCTAGCGGGTGAAAAAGAACAGCTACTTAAGGATGGTTTTAAAGGCTATTTAACCAAACCTATTGATGAGGACATGCTAAAACAAATAATTAGCGATCATAGTCCACAATCACCGATTAACCGTGAACGCAACAAAGTTGCAGCAATTAACTCAGAGCCTCCATTTGAAAGTGCCCGCTTAGATTGGCAGTTAGCACTACAACGTGCTGGCGGTAAAGAAGAGCTAGCACTAGAAATGCTCAATATGTTATTACTCAGCGTGCCGGAAACCTTGCGTCTGCTCAATGAAGCTATAGAAAAAGAAGATTGTGAACATGTGCTTAGCATTGTGCACAAGTTCCATGGCGCATGTTGTTACACTGGTGTGCCAAAACTTAAATCCCTCGCCGAAACACTCGAGACAGCACTAAAAGGTGATTGCGATTTAAATTACATTGAGCCTGAATTGTTTGAGCTTGTTGATGAGCTAAATAATTTGTTGAGCGATGCTGGAATGCTTGAGCAGCAACGTTAAAAGTTATGAAGGATATCAAGGAAGATTAATGTTTTTTATTTTATTTTTGGTTTTTACATCATTATCGTTCTTTTGGTTCATACTCAGTTCTAAAAAGCTGTGTGTGATGGCAAACGAATACGTAAAAACTAATTACACTGAACAGTGGCAAGCATACGAGAGTAAAGCCCGCTTAATGAAAGCAAAACCTGACTCAATGGTTATTCATTCAATTAAGAAAGGTGAATTGTCGGCAATAGATGATGATGTTTTGAAAAGCTTTAAGAAAAAGCATCAATATTTAGTGGTCCTACTCTGCCTTTCCCCTTGGCTATCTTCATTGCTTGCACAATTTATTGTTTATCTGAGTAAATAAAAAACGCGGTGGATATCACATCCACCGCGCTCAGTATTCAAATTTGCTGGCTCTTATTAAAGGCGTCAGCTTAAAGTCTTGCTTCAATCATTAAACGTTTCATATCGCTGACTGCTTTTTCTAAACCATCAATCGCTGCACGGGCAATAATCGCATGACCAATGTTTAACTCATAAATTTCTGGCATTGCCGCAATGGGTTTTACATTGTGGTAATGAAGACCATGGCCGGCATTTACGATTAAACCTAGGCTATCGGCATATTGTACGCCGCTACGAATACGCTCAAGCTCAGTGTGAAGTTCTTCGTCATTTTCAGCATCAGCATAAGCACCGGTGTGAATTTCAACGTATGGAGCATTACACGCTTTTGCAGCGTCAAGTTGTGCGTTGTCGGCATCAATGAATAACGAAACCTTAATTCCTGCTGCTGTTAGCTTTTCTGTTGCTGCTTTTACTTTTTCAAAATTACCCACAACATCAAGACCACCCTCTGTGGTAAGCTCTTCACGCTTTTCAGGCACTAAACAAACATAAGCAGGTTTCACTTCAAGGGCGATGTCGATCATTTCATCGGTCACTGCAATTTCAAGATTCATACGTGTTTGAATCGTTTTTGCCATCACATATACGTCGCGATCTTGAATATGACGACGGTCTTCACGCAAATGAATGGTGATACCATCTGCACCAGCATGCTCTGCAACAGCTGCAGCATGCGCAGGATCTGGGTAACTCGTGCCACGCGCTTGGCGTAAAGTGGCAATGTGATCAACGTTTACACCAAGAAGAATATCTTTCATTTTTTTACCTGTTTAAAACAACGATTCAAGGCTGAACATCAGCCTACTTAATAAATAACTCACGGCTTTTTAATGGCTTTTTACCAAGTAAAGGCTTGAGTAGGTATCGACTTAATTGCTTTGCCATATATAACACATCAGGGGCGCTAAAGTCATGAGCTGCTATGGCATTTAATTGCTTTCCTGAAAAACCACTATGGGGGTCGTCATGCAGTAAAAAACCGTATTCAGCAAAGTACTGGTAATTTGCTGCATCGTTAATTTCATCACCTTCGGCATCAACACTAAAATCAACGCCATAACCAAGCATTTCAAGTAACTGAAACTCATAAGAGCGAAGCACCGCTTGCAGGTTTTTAGTGGTTGATAATTCACCTAGATGCTGTTTATAAAGATGATAAACACTTTCCATCGGCTCATTGATAGGTACGATACGATTGGTTAATTCGTTCATATAGAAGCCGCAATAAAGCTCGGTACCCTGCAACATAGTTTGCCGGCCATGGGGTTCAAAACGATTAATGTATTTTAAATCAGACTTGCCGTTATATTGTACGAGCAGAGATTGGAAAGGTTGTAATTGTGCTTTATGTTTAGTGGCCTGGCGACCACTAACACGGGCCAGCATTCTCAGCTGACCAACGCCTTCTACCAGCATATCGAGCATGACTTGCGAGTCGCTAAATGGACGTCGGTGCAGCAAGTATGCTGTGTAGAATTCGCTATCCATGGCGTGTAAGACTTTACTTAGTCTTCACCATAGCCAAGGCTACGTAGCGCACGCTCATCGTCGGCCCAGCCAGACTTCACTTTTACCCAAAGTTCTAAAAACACTTTGTTATCAAGCATATCTTCAAGGTCTTTACGAGCTTCACGGCCAATAACTTTCAGCTTTTCGCCTTTATTGCCGATCACCATACGCTTTTGCGTTTCACGCTCAACGAGGATCAAACCATTAATTTGCCAAACACCGTTTTCTTGCCATTTAAACTGTTCAATCTCTACAGTGACTGAATATGGTAACTCATCACCCATAAAGCGCATCAGCTTTTCACGGATCACTTCAGCTGCCATAAAGCGCATTGAACGGTCTGTTACGTAGTCTTCAGGGAAGTAAAACTCACAAAGCGGTAAACGCTTTTTCACTTCATCTTTGATTAAATCAATATTTTTACCCTGCTTCGCAGAGACCGGCATAATAGCCACAAAATCAAATTTACCACCTAAAAACTGCATGTGCGGAAGCACTAAATCACGGTCTTTAACTTGGTCAATTTTATTCATAACTAATAACACTGGGCGACCGCTCTGACGTACTTTATTTAGTACCATCTCATCGTCTTCGTTCCAGTGTGTGCCTTCAACCACAAAGATGATCAGTTCGACATCGCCAATTGAGCTTGATGCAGCACGGTTCATTAAACGGTTAATAGCGCGTTTTTCTTCTACGTGTAAGCCTGGTGTATCCACATAAACAGCCTGGTATTTACCTTCGGTATGAATACCCATGATACGGTGTCGTGTGGTTTGTGGCTTACGCGAGGTAATAGACACCTTTTGCTCAACAATATAGTTAAGTAAGGTTGATTTACCTACATTTGGGCGGCCAACAATGGCAACCATACCGCAGTGCGTGTCTAGCTCTGCAGGTTCTTTGCTAATTAAATCATCAAGATTCATTTTTAAGTATCTTTAAGGCTTTTTCAGCGGCTTTTTGCTCAGCTTTACGACGTGAGCTACCTACTGAGATAATGCTATCCATCCCTTCAACAATACATTCAACCGTGAATGTTTGATTGTGCGCTTGGCCTTTTGTATCAATTACAGTGTAGCCAGGTAACGATAATTTGCGCGCTTGTAAGTATTCTTGAAGTAATGTTTTTGGATCTTTTTGATTTAAGCCCGGCGAAATTGCATCAAGACGCGACTCGTACCAGCTTAAAATTAACTCACCACATTGCTCAATGTTTGAGTCTAAGAACACCGCACCAATAATCGCCTCAACGGCATCAGCAAGGGTTGATTCACGGCGAAAACCACCGCTTTTAAGCTCGCCTGGACCTAAGCGTAAGTAATCGCCTAAGCCAAACTCTAGGCCAAATTCAGCCAACGTTTGACCACGAACTAGGGTCGAACGCATGCGGCTTAAATCACCTTCGCGTGCTTTTGGAAATTTAGTGTAAAGCGCATTCGCAATCACAAAGCTCAAAATCGAATCGCCCAAAAACTCTAAGCGCTCGTTATGTTGGCCTTTATGACTGCGGTGCGTCATTGCCTGCTCAAGCAAAGCTTGATCAGTAAATGTATAACCTATTTTGTTGTATAACTCTGTTACGTTTTTTTTCATCGTTACTGAATATTACCTAGGCGTTCAAAACGAACACCAGTTGGAACCCAGCCTGGTAAAAAGTCATCTGGGCCATTCTCAAATTCAAAACTCATCCATATAAAGACGGCTTTACCTACCAAGTTTTCTTTAGGTACAAAGCCCCAAAAGCGACTGTCTTGGCTATTATCACGGTTATCACCCATCATGAAATAATGATCGGCAGGAACAACCCACTCATCAGAGCGTGTACCTGGTTGTTGATAATAACGGCCTTTCATTTCAGGAGCTTGCGGGTTAATTAAAATATTATGATTCAATGTGCTTAGGTTTTCTTCTAAGCGCACTAAATTCATCGAACCCTGCTTGAACTCGTCACTATTGAGGATTTCCATATCAATTTTGTTGTATTCATTACACAGCAAATCACCTTGCTGCGTTTCACCTTCGGCACATTTTGGCTGAATATAAAGGTGCTTATTGCGATAAACAATTTTATCGCCCGGTAAACCAATCGTACGTTTAATGTAATCTACACGCTCGTCTAATGGGTATTTAAATACCACAATATCACCACGTTCAGGTTCATCAACATCAACTAACTGGCTACGCCAAATTGGGTCTTTGATGCCATATGAGTACTTCTGTACCAAAATGAAGTCACCCACTAATAGGGTTGGCATCATTGAGCCAGATGGAATTTGAAACGGTTCAAAAATGAAAGAGCGAAAAATCGTGATCGCTGCAATCATCGGAAAAATTGACTTAGCCGTTTCAGTGATACTTGGCTCAGGCGCAATTAATGCGGCGGTTTCTTCGTCTAGTTCACCACCTGCTGCATTTTGAGCAAGGGCAATGCGTTGCTGACGCTTTGGCGCATACATAAAGTGGTCAATTAACCAAATTAATCCTGAGCCTAGCGTTAACAACACTAAGAAAATAGAAAAGTAACCCGCCATGCATTAATTCCTTTATTTACTTCTAATTATTTACCAACTTTAAGGATAGCTAAGAATGCATCTTGAGGTACTTCAACGTTACCTAGTTGCTTCATTCGCTTTTTACCTTCTTTTTGTTTTTGTAGCAGTTTCTTCTTACGGCTCACGTCACCACCGTAACATTTTGCGATTACGTTTTTACGTAATTGCTTAACTGTTGTACGGGCAATAACATGCTGACCAATCGCTGCTTGAATCGCAATATCAAACTGCTGACGTGGAATTAAGTCTTTCAGTGCTTCAGCTAACTGACGACCACGTGATTGTGCAATATCACGGTGAACAATAATAGCTAACGCATCAACACGCTCACCATTAATTAATACGTCAACACGTACCATGTCTGAAGCTTGGAAATGCTTGAAGTTATAATCAAGCGATGCAAAACCACGGCTTGTTGATTTTAACTTATCAAAGAAGTCCATGACTACTTCAGCCATCGGTAATTCGTACGTCACCGCAACTTGCTTACCATGGTAGCTCATTTTAGTTTGCATACCACGCTTTTCAACACAAAGCGTAATTACGTTACCTAAAAACTCTTGCGGAACTAATATGTTAGCTTCAACAATTGGCTCACGGATTTCAAGAATATTATTCACTGGCGGTAAGTCAGACGGGTTATCTATCTGTTTAGTTCCGTCTTTAGTCTCTACTTCGTAGATTACTGTTGGCGCAGTGGTAATAAGATCAATGTCGTATTCACGCTCAAGACGCTCTTGAATGATTTCCATGTGTAGCATGCCTAAGAAGCCACAACGGAAACCAAAGCCTAGTGCTGTTGAGTTTTCTGGCTCGAAGAATAACGACGCATCGTTCAAGCTTAATTTATCAAGCGCATCACGGAATGACTCATAGTCATCTGATGAAATTGGGAACATACCTGCATAAACCTGCGGTTTAATGCGTTGGAAGCCCGGTAAACGCTCTGGCGCAGAGTTACGTTGTAAAGTGATGGTATCACCTACAGGTGCACCATGGATTTCTTTAATACCCGCAATAACAAAGCCTACCTCACCGGTTTTTAGGATACCCGTGTTGGTTTGTTTTGGTGTGAAAATACCCACTTTATCTGCGATATGAACTTGATCATTCGACATGATCTTAATTTTATCGCCCGAGCGTAATTCACCATGTTTGATACGTACTAGTGATACAACGCCTTGGTATGGGTCAAACCATGAATCAATAATAAGCGCTTGTAGTGGCTTGTCTTTGTCACCTTCTGGCGGCGGAATATCTTTAACAATGATTTCGAGTACTTCTTCAATACCAATACCCGTTTTAGCACTACATTGCACTGCATCTAGGGCATCGATACCAATGATGTCTTCAATTTCTTCTGCTACACGAAGTGGATCGGCTTGTGGTAAGTCGATTTTATTTAGAACTGGAATAACTTCTAAGTCCATTTCGATTGCTGTGTAGCAGTTAGCTAAAGTTTGCGCTTCTACACCTTGACCCGCATCAACAACTAAAAGTGCACCTTCACAGGCTGCAAGTGAACGTGATACTTCGTATGTGAAGTCAACATGTCCTGGCGTGTCGATAAAGTTTAACTGGTATGTTTCGCCGTCTTTAGCTTTATAATTTAGCGTTACACTTTGCGCTTTGATGGTAATACCACGCTCACGCTCTATGTCCATTGAGTCTAACACCTGCTGCTGCATTTCACGGTCTGTTAAACCACCACAAACTTGGATAAGACGGTCAGAGAGAGTCGATTTACCATGGTCAATATGGGCGATGATCGAAAAATTACGGATATGCTTCATAAACTGGATTCTAAACTTCTATATAAAATGGACTAAGTGTATAAAGCGACAATTTTACATTTAATTGGCTTTAATCACCATCTATTTGAGTGAAAGGAATAGTAATTGGGTGAATTTTTATTACTTTAATATCATGCTTCAGGCTCTTAACCCTTGATTTTGCTATCGCATAGCCCGTCAAACCACCAATCACGGCGGCTAAAATTTGCCAGCCTTCGGCAAGCGAAAAAGCCGAAAATGCGATTAAAGCAAACCCTAAACTAAACAAAAGGGGTAGCATGTAAACAGCCATAGCGTGTTTAACTAAGTGGCTATCATCGAGTGCTAAAGTTACTTTTTGCCCTACTTGGAGCTCTTTTTCGAAGGTATAAGGAAAGGTTTTTTTAGCTGTTCCAAACAGCTTTGCAAAAACTTGCGAACCACAACGACCATTACAGCCGGCACAGGCTTGCTTTTGTTCTGCTTCTAAATTCGCTGTCGTGCCTTTAACTGACACGACAGTGAGTGTTTGTTCAATCATGATTTAAAGAGGTCGCGCTACCGACTCAGCTATAGCTTTGGCTGTCATAGCTGGGATATTACCAACAACCGATACATCAAAGCTACCACCATTGTGCACATACACAGTCGTTGCACCTGAGGTTAAAGCGCCGCTTGCACGCTTTCCAGGTAACGGTCTTTGAATAAAAACAGACACTTCAACAAACCCATCTGAATATAAATAATAGTCAGCAAGTTCATTATTTAAATCAAGTTTATGGCGATCTGACTTTAATAACTTAAAGCCATCAGGGAGCCAACCAATTTTCCAATCATTCGCTGCGCCGTCACCATCGCTGGCTAAATCGTTAGTCGCCAACACCGCAGGAAAGTCACGGTTTTGCATTTCAACTAACATAGGTGCTGGCTGCTCTGTTACGCTGATATGAGTTAACTGTAACTGCTCAAGCATTTCACCTTTGTGATTCACATAGGCAGATTTAAGCAACAACGATGACTCAGTATCTAGCCAAATCCAATAGTTATATTTGTATTCATCTTTTGATTCGATACGCACTAACTGTGCTGAGCGCCCTGCAATACGGCCTTTTCCGCCAAGCACAAAATCATAGTGAGCGCTTAGCCGATTGATATCTTTAAAAAGCACTTCAGGAATTGGCCCGGCGATAGAGTCTGTTTTCACTGAATAAGGCTCAGAATGAGGCTCAAAATAGGTCACTTGATCGTCAACGCGCACCATTTCTAGGCCAGCGCCGTTGAGTAAACTTAAATGCTCAAGCTCAATATCGCCTTGTTTTGCATGTAACCAGCGATAGGGTTCCATGGCTTGGCCTTTTACAACCACAAATGATGCGTCAAAGTTGCGAGTATGAACGGCCATAGCCATATCATTTAATAAAGTCTTGGCGGGATTTTCGTCGCTGGCAATGGCTGGAGCCGTTAATACCAGCGACAAAATAAAAGTAAAAACTTTCATTTAATTAGTTTTTTTCCTCGTCTGCAGTTTGCGATTTTTCTAGCGAATATGCAACACGTGCTTGACGTTGGTGCTCAAGCACTAATGCACCAATACGCTGTTGTTGTAACTCACGTAAACCTTGCTCTGCATTTTCTAATGCAGGTTGCTCAGATGAGTAACTAACAGGAGAGGCCATACCGGTTAATGGTACAGTTTGTAATGTTGGGATGTCATTTTGTGGCACTTCACTGTTTTGTGGCAAAGTTTGTACGCCCACAATAGCAAACATGGCAACACTAGCAGCAATGGCCACTTGGGCAAATGGACGACGCCAATTAAATGCTACTACGTTATCAGTGCCTGTTGCCGCCACGATTTCTTCGCTTTTTGGTGCCGTTGTTTTATTCGCGAAATCTGCGTAAACAGGTTCTTGCTCTAGTGATTCAGCCACTGCATCTGCAATGTCAAAATTAAAAGCGTTGTTATTTGCCTCAGCACGCATTACATCACCAATCATTGCGTAACGACCAAATGTAGACACATCGTCGTTTGTGATCGCTTGATCAGTTAACTGCTGCTCGCCGTCAAGTAACGCGGACAACTGCTCATTATCCAACTTGTTAACGTCTGCTTTTGTCATACTAAGACTCACCTATTAATGGATTCAATTTATTATCAATCGCCTCACGGGCACGGAAAATACGTGAACGCACCGTTCCCACAGGGCAATCCATAACCACGGCTATTTCTTCATAGCTCATACCTTCAATTTCACGAAGGGTAATCGCGGTTTTTAGATCTTCAGGCAAACTATCGATCGTATTAAAAATTACAGCACGTACTTCGTCACTTAATAACAGGTTTTCTGGCGATGCGTTTGAACGCATTGCATCTGCACTGTCATAAAATTCTGCTTCTTCGGCATCAACATCGTTAGCTGGGGGTTTGCGACCCTGCGCAACTAAGTAATTTTTAGCACAATTTACGGCGATACGGTACAACCAAGTATAAAAGGCGCTATCACCTCTAAAGTTAGGTAAAGCACGGTAGGCTTTAATAAAAGCTTCTTGTGCGACATCAGCAACATCACCTTGGTTCGATACATAACGTGAAATCAAACCTGCAATTTTATTCTGATATTTTCTAACTAATAGGTTGAAGGCGTTTTTATCTCCTTGCTGGACCCTTTTAACTAGCGCTAAATCCAAATCCTGCTCGCTCATTCGAGCCGGTACTCCTCTGTTTGATTCTTGCTTGCTATTCATATACTCGCCATTGTTTACACAAACTCTGACTGCACCATGAATATAAAAGTTCAGTTTAAAATGATTTTTTTATAAAATAGCACGCAAATAAATTGAGTCATACCAATCTTATTACACGACAACCTCAATAACTGCTTAAGAATCAACGGTTATCTAAATTAAACTCACAATTTAAAACAGCTAACAATAAACTGTTTATGTGACGATAAAACTAATAAGATTGGTATAACGTATTAAAATGACTAATAGTGTTAAAGCAAATATGGTACATATACGTATACCACATAAAAATTTATTTGCTCAAACTTTTGGCACTACTAGCCGAGCATTGTAACCGCAAAGACCACAGACATGAACCAAAATAAACATCACATTACTGATGTCGCTATCATTGGCAGCGGCGCCGCTGGCCTATCTCTTGCCTTATCGCTTGCTAATCACTGTAAGGTGACAGTACTTAGTAAAGGCGCATTAACTGAGGGTTCTACCTTATATGCTCAAGGTGGTATTGCAGCAGTATTTGATAAAAAGAATGACAGCATTGAATCTCATGTTGAAGATACTCTCGATGCAGGTGGCGGATTATGTGACCGTGATGCGGTTCACTACACAGCGAGCAATGCTAAAAAATGTTTAAAATGGCTTATTGAGCAAGGCGTACCTTTTGATATGGAGTTCGATTCAAAAGGTAAAGAGCGTTTTCATTTAACTCGCGAAGGTGGTCATAGTCATCGTCGTATTTTACATGCCGCCGATGCCACAGGCCGAGCAGTGCAAACAACCTTAATTAGCCAAGTACAAGCACACCCTAACATCACCCTGTTAGAAAATTACAATGCCATTGATTTAATCACAGATAAAAGCTTAGCTAAAAAAGGCAAGCATGTTCACGGCTTATACGTCTGGAATTGTGTAGATAAAAAAGTTGAAACTATCGCTGCCAAGTTCGTATCACTGGCAACAGGCGGCGCAAGTAAAGTATATTTATATACTTCCAACCCTGATGTATCGAGTGGTGATGGTATCGCAATGGCATGGCGTGCGGGGTGCCGTGTAGCCAATATGGAATTTAACCAATTCCACCCAACAAGTTTGTATCACCCAGAGCTGCAAAACTTTTTGATCACAGAAGCTATGCGCGGTGAAGGTGCGTATTTAAAACGCCCTGATGGCACTCGCTTTATGAAAGACTTTGATGAGCGCGAAGAACTTGCCCCTCGCGATATTGTTGCTCGTGCCATCGATTTTGAAATGAAACGCCTTGGTGCGAACTGTGTGTACCTTGATATTAGCCACAAAGATAAAGATTTTATCATTGAGCACTTCCCAACTATCTACGCAAAATGCTTAAGTGTTGGCCTCGACATTACCAAAGAAGCCATTCCTGTGGTGCCTGCTGCACACTATACCTGCGGCGGTGTTATGACCGACTTTAATGGCCGTACAGATTTAGATAACTTATATGCGGTTGGCGAAGTAGCTTACACAGGCTTACACGGTGCTAATCGTATGGCGAGCAACTCTTTACTTGAGTGCATTGTATTTGCCCATGCTGCCGCGAAAGATATTCTGAGCAAAATCGATGCAAGCCCTGCCCTTGAAGCCTTACCATTATGGGATGAAAGTCGCGTAACTAACTCAGACGAAGAAATCGTTATTACCCACAACTGGCATGAGCTAAGGTTATTTATGTGGGATTACGTGGGTATTGTACGCTCAACGAAACGTTTAGAACGTGCGCTTCACCGCGTTGAATTACTGCAGCAAGAAATTCACGACTATTACGCAAACTTTAGGGTGACAAATAACTTATTAGAACTTCGAAACCTAGTACAGGTTGCAGAGCTTATTATTCGCAGCGCCCTTGAGCGTAAAGAAAGTCGTGGTCTTCATTACACGATTGATTACCCAGAGCAAAACGAAAATCCAACACCGACAATTTTAACGCCTAAGTCGGTTGCTGCACTGCAATAATCGCGCGCTTTAAACGCGAGAAACTTTCTTCATCAACACTGGCTGAGCTTATAATCAGCCAGTGTGATTGATAAAACCCAGCCAACCTCAGCACTACAAAATTAGCAAACACATAACTTTTAGCCGTTATTTGGCCTTGTACTTTCAGTTTGTCGTTTGCAAATCTAAGCTCTGCTTGCTCTAAAATTATAAAACCCTTTTCAGGTTGTGCTTGTTGGACTTTTTTAAAACTAAGAATGGCTAAGAAAAAGCACGCAAAGCAAACCAACAGCTGAGCGATAACATGCTGATAAGCAAAACATGAAATAATGGCTGTTAAGCAAAAAAAGACCACAAAGGGTTTGTGGTCGGGGGTGTTATTTGTAACGGTAAATCTATACACGAACTCGGTCTAAAATTAACGTAACCATGCCGTTTAGCTCAGGGTCTTTACACTCTTCATGACCCATAAACCATGCAAATAAATCAGGATCATCGCACTCAAGTAAGCGTTGAAAAACGGCTTGCTGTTCTTTTGATAGTGAGTCAAACGCTTCTTCAACGAATGGCATAAATAAAACATCTAGTTCTAACATACCGCGACGGCATGCCCAACGAATACGTTCTTTACTGTGAATTTCAGTCATTTTAAACCTCGTACTTATTTGTCTGCAGTTTACCAAATTGCTATCGAATAAACAGCTATTTAAATTGCTACCCTAACTAAGTTATCATTAGCGCTCATTCATATCGTAAAGAAGGTTTTTATGTCGACTGTTTACGCATGTCCTTTATCTTATTCACTTATCAGCCTAACTGGCAAAGATAAGTTGTCTTACCTTCACGGACAAATTACGCAAGATATCAACAAATTAACTGATGATAACTTCCTTTGGGCTGGCCACTGTAATGCAAAAGGCAAGCTTTGGGGTGTGTTTAGGTTGTTTTCACACCTTGATAGCTATTACCTTGCAGGGTCAAAACCTGAGGTAGAGCAATCGCTAGTCGAGTTAAAAAAATACGCCGTTTTTTCGCAAGTAGAAATTCAGCAATCTGAAAAACCGCTAATTGGCTTACTAGGTGATGATCTAACAGCGACACTAGAAACCTTAGCAATTAATTTTGACAGTGAGCACAACGCTGTCGATTTTGCTGGCGGTAAAGCGTTAAAGCTTGCAGATAACCGCGTATTGCTTATGGTCAACGAAGAATTTAGCTTACCTGATAACGTCACAGCTCTTGATGATGACGCATTATGGCAACAGGCAGCTATTGCCGCAGGCGAGCCGTCATTAAACAGCGACGCTATTGGCGAATACGTACCGCAAATGGTTAACTTGCAAGCGCTTGGTGGTATCAGTTTCAGAAAAGGTTGCTACACAGGGCAAGAAACTGTCGCCCGTATGAAATACCTAGGCAAAAATAAACGTGCTATGTACATAGTTTCGGGCAAAGCTGAAGGCTTGCTTGATGAGCTAGAACTTGAAACCCAACTGGGCGAAAACTGGCGCCGTGCTGGCAAGCTTATTAGCCAAAGTTATAATCAACAAACGCAAACCTTAATGGGTCTGGTTGTGCTTCCGAACGATAATGAAGCAGGCCAAATTTTGCGAGCTAAACACCTCCCTCAGGTAGAGTTATCTATTCAAGCTCTGCCTTACTCTCTCGAAGATGAATAAATAGGAATGACTATGATCGTAGCAGCAAACAAAGTGGTAAAAATGCATTATTCAGTATTGGATAATAACAAAAACACCATCGACAACTCTTTCGATGGCGAGCCACTGGTGTTTATCGTTGGCACGGGTTTCTTAATTCCAGGCCTCGAAAATGCGCTATTAGGTAAAGAAGCGGGCGACACATTCAGCGTAACTGTTGAGCCAGAGCAAGGCTATGGTGAGCGTCACGATGACCTAATGCAAGCAGTACCAAAATCAATGTTTGAAGGTATGGAAATTGAAGTGGGTATGCAGTTCCGCGCTACGACTGACGCTGGCGACCAATCAGTGATGATCATCGAAATTCAAGACGAAGACGTTATTGTAGATGGTAACCACCCACTTTCAGGTATTACCCTTCATTTTGATGTTGAAGTACTTGAAGTACGCGATGCAACTGAAGAAGAATTAGCACATGGTCATGTGCACGGTGAAGGTGGTTGTGGTCACAGCCACTAAACCATTACTATAAAAAAGCGCCACTGGCGCTTTTCTTATATCTGTTCGACTACTTCTTCTGTATCCACAGAAGCGTCTGTCACAGGTTCAGCAATATGTTCTCTAAGCGCAGCCAGTAAACCTTCTTGGTCATTGGTTCCTAAGCGATAGTGCGTGCCGTCTTTCATTGCCAATTCAACAGCACTAAATCCAGATACACTGTAAACCCAGCCATCATGGGTGATACGCAGACCAATACCATGACGAAATGAATTACTTACCGCTCGAACAGATTCAATCTCATCAAAAGTCACGGTTTTTCCAAATACACCCGGACCGAATGCCCAGCTTACTGTTTTATCGCTCACCTTAATCGTTAAGCCATGAAACAAAAAGGCCACCAGCACTAAGGTAGCGCTAAACACCATAAGAGGAATATCTGCACCAATTAAGTTCCAAGCTAAGGCAATGAAGGCGCCAATCCAGCCTAAAATAACAAAAATAAAAATAGCGTACTGTTTATGTTGATACATTCTGAAGTATTCTCTTAAAAGCTATAAACAAAGGTTGCACTCAGCTCAGAATCGTACTTGAGCTTATCTTCCTCTGGTTTTGAGTTATAGCGATACATGTAAGTAAATTTGAGTGATACATCACCCATAATTTTGCTGATCAGGGATGTTTCTGACTTTAAACGCGAGTTTAACCCTGACAATGATTGTTCATAACTGACATCTTGATTAAAGCGAGTGCGAGCAGAAACCGTACGCTCCCACTGCAGCGCTAGACGAAGCAGATAACCGGTTTTTGTTTCATCTTCTTCTGTTGCAGTCTCTTGATCAGCCACCGAGCGGTATAAACCAGGGCCCACATCGATATCGACTTTATTCTTGCTACCTTGGTAAATGCGGTTACCGTAACCCGTCGCTATGGTGCTCTTAAACTCAAGACCACTAAACTTATCTCGCTCGTAGTCACCGTAAATGAAAAATGACTCATTTTTCACATTTAGCTTATAGTTACCTTGGCCTGATACAAAAATACGGTCAGCAGAAACTTCTTCATCACCGGTTTCTTCATTACGGTCACGTTTGTATAAAGTATCGAGCTTAAATTGGTTACGCCACTTTTCGAAATCTTGGTAAAGGTTACCTTTAAGTTTGAAACTAGTTGAGTTGGTATTACCACGGCTTACCATAAAACCAAACTCCATATCTCCGTACAGCAACTCACCTTTATGAATTTTATGGATTTCTTCTTCTGATAATTGCCCGTACTCATGAAAGTCTTCAAACGGATCAACAGCAAAAGCCTGCCAACTGCAAACTAGCAGGGCGGGCAAAATAATTCGTTTTATTGAATTAAAACAACTAAAAGTAGAGTCAAACATCGGCTGGAGAGTTATTCGCTATCTTTCCAAAGAATGTGGCAAAACGGTGCATCTTTGTCTCGGCTAATTAAAATTTTCGCAAACAAGATATCTTGATTGTCGAATTCAAGTCCTACTAAGACTTGCACAAATAGCTCAGGTTCAATTTCTAGTGCAACAAAATCTTGCCACTGCTCGTCAGGCTCACCTTCTTCAATAAAGCCAAGCTCTTCTCTGTGCTCGTTAAAATCAGCAATATCTTGCTCGCTTAAATTATCAGGCGCTAATTCTAAAAAGATATCATAAGCCTGATGAGTTACTTCTTCTTCACTGTATAAGCGTGGACCAGCCATTCCTTAAACCTCTGCACATGTGTATCGCTTTGAATCTGGCTATGATAACAAACCTCTTTTGAGTTTTACCAAAAAAAAAGCCAGGTTGCCCTGACTTTTTTGTAATTAATAACAGATTTTATTCCGCACTTGCTGTGCCTTTTATCTTTTCGCGCATTGATTGCACGAGCGTATAAAATAGCGGAACAAGTAAGGTGCCAAAAATGGTTGCAGCTAACATCCCGAATAACACGGTAATACCGAGCGATATTCGACTGCCAGCCCCTGCGCCACTTGCAAACACCAGCGGTAATACGCCAAGTACAAACGACAATGCCGTCATCAATACAGCCCTAAAGCGTAATCTTGCCGCATTAAGAGCCGCTTCAAAAATACCTTTACCTGCCGCACGCTCTTCCATAGCAAATTCAACAATCAAAATAGCTGTTTTGGTGGATAGGCCAATCAGTAGCACTAAACCAACCTGCGCATAGATGTTGTTTTCCATACCAATCACATACAGCGCAAGCATGGCACCAAATAACGCCAACGGTACCGCTGCAATGACCGAAAACGGAATTGTCCAGCTTTCGTATTGCGCAACCAAGAATAGATACACAAATACCACCGCTAAGCCAAACAAAATTGGCGCCATATTACCCGCTTCAATCTCTTGTTTAGACTGCCCAGCCCACTCATACACATAGCCTGTAGGTAATTGCTCAGCTAGCTCTTGCATTGCTTTAATGGCATCACCACTGGCATAACCCGCTGCAGGTTGTCCGCTAATGCTTGCACTGCGATATAAGTTAAAGTGCGTTAAGCTTGTAGGGCCTAAAATTGGCTCGAGCTTAGCCAATGTAGTGAGCGGCACCATTGCTCCCTCATCATTACGTACATAGTAGTACTGTAAGTCTGCTGGGTTTTGACGAAAACGGCTTTCCGCCTGCATGATAACGCGGTAAGTACGGCTAAATTGGTTAAAGTCATTTATGTATAACGAGCCAAGTTGCGCCTGCAAGGTTAAGAAAATATCGCTAAGCGCCACCCCTTGAGCTTTTGCCTTATTACGGTCAATTTCAAGGAAATACTGTGGCACATTTGCTCTAAATGTACTGTAAACATTTGACAGCTCTGGACGCTGGTTCGCTTCATAAATTAAGCCATTTAACACTTGTGCAAGTTCAGCAGGCTCGCGTCCTTCACTGTCTTGTAACCTAAACTCAAAGCCTGCGCTTGTGCCAAGTCCAGGTATTGAAGGCGGATTAAAGGCCATGATTTGCGCATCTGGCATCGCCCAGAACTGCCCCATCAGGCGCGTTAGTACTGCACGTAAGCCAAGCTCTGGGCTGGTACGCTCTTCCCAGTCTTTAAGTACTACGATACCAAGCGCATTATTAGAACCCGCACCACCGAGTAATGAAAAGCCAGAAACCGCAATAAAGTCAGTTGCCGCTGGTTCATTTTTTACAATCTCGCCCAGCTTATGCATTACATCTTGGGTACGACCGCTAGCTGCCGCATCTGGTAATTGCACATCAACAAAAAGAAAGCCTTGATCTTCTGCTGGTACAAAGCCTGTAGGCACTGTTTTTACTAGCCAACCTGCAGCCGCAAAAATAACCACCGCAAACAATGCCATTCTCGCGGTACGTTTGAGGATAAAGTTAATAACTTTACTGTAGCCATTGGTCGAACGAGTAATGATATTTTCGAATGGGGCTAACCACTTAATCGGCTTCATGGCTTTTTCATTTAACAATAAAGCACACAATGCAGGGCTTAATGTCAGTGCGTTTAAAGAAGAAATGAGTACCGCAAATGAAATCGTCACCGAGAACTGTTTATAAAGCTCCCCAGTTATTCCCGGCATAAAGCCTACTGGCACAAACACCGCAAGCAAAACTAAGGTCGTTGCCACGATTGGCCCCGATACCTGCTCCATCGCTTTGGTAACCGCTTCTTTTATTGGTAGCTTTTCTTCTTTAAGTATTCGTTCAACGTTTTCAATAACGATAATGGCATCATCGACCACGATACCTATTGCAAGCACTAAACCGAATAAAGTGATTAAGTTGATGGAGTAATCCATCATCATCATAAACGCGAAAGTCCCCACCAAGGATACCGGAATAGCCACCGTAGGAATGAGTGTAGCGCGCCAATTTTGTAAGAATAAAAATACCACTAAAATAACCAAGCCAACCGCTTGGACAAGGGTGACAACCACTTCATCAATCGAGCGATTGATGAACTCTGTGGTGTCATATGGAATCGAGTACTCAACACCATCAGGTAGCTGTTTAGCCAGCTCTGCCATACGGGCTTTTACATCAGCAGCTACTTGCGTCGCATTCGCTTCTGTTAGCTGATAAATAACGATGAATGCAGTGTCTTGCTGGTTTAACTTTGCTGTTGTGCTGTAGCTTGCTGCACCTAATTCAATACGGGCAATATCATTCAAGCGCACAAAGTTACCGTCTTTGCTCGAGCGGATAATGGTTTGCCCAAACTCTTCAGGGGTTTTTAAGCGCCCTTTAGCCTGAATCGAATACTCAAATTGCTGGCTCGGTGCTGAGGGTGCAGCCCCCAGTTTACCCGCGGCTACTATGGTATTTTGCTCTTGCAGTGCCGCTTGAACTTCTGACACAGTTAAACCTAATGATGCCATTCGATCTGGGCGTAACCACAAGCGCATTGAATAGGTTTGCTCCCCCATTACTTCAGCAGAGGCAACCCCATTAATACGGCCAAGTGGCTCGGTTAAGTAATTGGTTGCATAGTTACTTAAGAAAATAGCGTCGATATTTTCTTGATTCGAGTACAAATTGATACCGAGAAGCATCGAACTCGATTTTTTCTTAACCGACACACCTTGGCGTTTAACCTCTTCAGGTAAGCCTGCTTCAGCAAGTGCCACACGGTTTTGTACGTTAACTTGGGCAATATCTGTATCTGTGCCGACCTTAAAATACACAGTTATATTAGCCGTGCCGTTATTCGACGATGTTGATTCGATATACATCATATCTTCAACACCATTAACCTGCTCTTCTATGGGCCGGATCACCGACTCTTCAACTATTTGTGCACTTGCACCAGGGTAACTGGCACTAATTTGTACTTGCGGAGGGGTTATTTGCGGGTACATATTCACTGGCAGCAAAGCCATTGAAATTAAACCCGCAATGGTAATAACAATCGAAATTACCAAGGCAAATTTTGGGCGAGATATAAAAGTTTTACTGATCATATCTCACTCCTAAGAGTTAGCTTTGCTAGAAATAGTGCCGGTTGTTTCATCGACATTTTTTTCAACTGCTTTCACTTCAGCGCCTTGGCGTACCTTTTGTAAACCTTCAATAATGACTTTTTCACCAGCTTCTAAGCCTGACTCAACCACCCACATCGCATTAATACGTCGACCCAGTTTAACAATCCGCATAGCCACTTTGTTTTCATCATCAACAACGAGCACAAACTTACCTTGCTGGTTTTCTTGTACCGCTACTTGAGGAATGAGTGCCAAGTCTTGTTTATTGGTGCTTTCAACGATTAAGGTGACAAATAAGCCCGGCATGACAATGCCATCTGGGTTATCAAAAGCGGCTCTTAGCTCAACCGTGCCTGTATTGCGGTTAATTTTGGTATCTGCAAAATCAAGTACGCCTTTATCAGGGAAGGTCGAGTTATTCGGTAAGCGTAAAGTTAAATCGATAGGCACATCGCGAGGGTCTTTATCTGACGGTGCTTGATGATTTTGGCGATAAGAGATGTAGTCAGCTTCTTCAACCTGAAAACTTACATAAATTGGGTCAACATCGGTCAGCTCTGCAAGCTCATTAGATGATGGCCCAACAATATTACCCACATCATAGTTCACTTTACCGATGCGCCCTGCAAACGGTGCGCGTATCTCAGTATAGCTTAAATTAAGTTTTGCTTTTTCAAGCTCAGCTTCCGCGGCTTTTACAGCTGCTGTAGCCTGTTCAAAATTTGTGGTGAGTTTATCGAGGTCTGATTGTGAAATAAAACCTTGCGCAGCCACATCTTTACCACGTTTTAAATCTCTTTCAGCGGCGCCCGCTGCGGCAATTTTACTTTTTAGATCGGCTTCAACTTCTGCAACAGTTGAGCGATACTCAGATGGGTCAATACGTAATAAAAGCTGATCTTTCTCAACCGATGAGCCTTCATTAAAGTGGCGTTCAATGAGTTCACCCTCAACTCGGGCTCTAATAGCAACCTCTTGGAATGCTTCAGTACGCGCGACAAACTCTCGGTAATTACCAACTTCCTGTGTGACGACATTAAATACTGATACGGCCGGTGGCGGCGTAGTTTGTTGTTGTGCTTTATCATCTGAACAGCCAACTAATGTGGTTGTTAATGCGACAGAAATTGCAGCAAAAGCCAAAGAACGAGATGATTGTTTTGTTATGCGAGCTGTTTTGCGCATCAGCATATATTTACTCCTTGTAGCGCGACTTAAAGCTAAGTCTAGTCGTGTCATGGGATTTTGCGAAAGTATCTAACTAATCACAAAATCAAACTAGCGATGAACTAGCATCTTTGTTTTAAAAATATACACCAATTTGTAACTAAATATATGACAAGGTTACCCATTTTTGGAAAATATAATGATTCCTTGCGACACATCAGCAATTCTTTACTTAGTTGTAATTAACTCGTAAGCTCTAGCAAACAGGTCAGAGGAGTTACCATGATAAAACTAGAAATAAAACAACAAGTCGCATGGGTTAGCCTTTCTCGTCCAGAGAAACAAAATGCGCTCAGTTTTGCCATGTTTGTCGAGCTTGCAGACGTAATCAAAAAAATTAAACGTGATCGCAGCTTACGTGCGGTGGTTATCTCTGGCGAAGGCGAACACTTTTGCTCTGGACTGGATGTTGCTGCGGTGATGAAAAAGCCGAGTAATATCATTAAACTTTTATTCAAATGGTTACCAGGAAACCAAAATCTAGCGCAAAAAGTGGTGTTAGGTTGGCAAGACTTAAGTATTCCGGTGATTGCAAAAGTAACCGGACATTGCTTTGGTGGCGGTATGCAAATCGCACTTGGTGCTGATTACCGCATCGTCGATAAAAACGCTAAATTAGCGATCATGGAAGCTCGTTGGGGCTTATGCCCTGATATGGGGGCTAACGTGGTGCTTGCAGGTTTAATGAAGCGTGACCAAGCACTTTGGTTGGCAAGTCATGCAGGGCCGGTCTCGGCTGAAGACGCTAAAGAATATGGCTTAGTTACACAACTTACTGATGACGTTGATAAACAAACCGATGCTGTACTAGAAACCCTCATGGCGCGCTCGCCAGATACTCTGGCAGCAATTAAACGAATTACTCAGCAAAGCTACCGTTCACAGCAGCGTAAAATTCTCGCTAAAGAAACCTGGAGTCAAATTCGCTTACTGATGAACCCTAATACTAAAAAAGCGATTGCAAAAGCGAAAGGCGCAGAGGATATCAAGTTTAATAATGCCAAATCATGGTAAGCTAAAGTCGCATAGTACAACTGACAAGGGTATGATGTAGTTGTACTTTATTCGCAATTATCCTGACTTATGAAATACCTTATCAGTAGCGTTATTATTCTTACCTGCTTAGCCGTTGCCAAGTTTTTAACGGCTTTGCTTGAAAGCTCTTTCCCTGCCCCATTACTCGGTATGGTGTTACTGCTCGTGCTACTGTTAACAGGCCTCGTTAAAGAACAGCATTTAAAACCAACAGCCAGCCCTTTACTTAATTACATGCCGTTGTTTTTCATCCCTGCAGGGGTTGGTATTATTGAACATCTGAGTTTAATTTCACAGAACTGGCCTTTATTACTGACTATTTTTATAGTCGTGCCGCTGAGTAGTGTTTTAATCATAGGCGCTGTTATCGCATATTTTAAGGGCCGTGAAAATGACAGTTAGTTTATGGTGGCTCAGCGTCCCGCTTATTATTGTACTTTTCTTAGTACTGCGATTTTTAAACGCGAAAACCCAGCACGCCACAGTTAAAGCGCTTAGTAACCCTGTGTGCTGGGCAATTGTGTTAATTGCAGCGTTGTTAGTGGCACTGAAACTCCCCTATGAGCCTTTTGCCGAGCACAGTAAAGTTCTAAGCTGGTTGCTTGAGCCTGCCATTGTGGCATTGGCTTTACCGCTTTATCAGCAATTTATCCATGTCAAAAAGAACCTGCTGCTAATTCTCATAAGTTGTAGTTTAGGGGTGATCAATGCCACCTTTGTCGCGTCGCTTATTTGTTATTTTTTTGCAGCCCCAGCACAGTTAAGCGCATCTTTAGCAAGTTTATCTGTAACAACCCCCATCACCTTGTTAGTAACTGAGTCACTAGGCGGCATACCTTCTTTGGCGGCAGCCATGGTGATTTTTATTGGCGTACTTGGGGCTATATTTGGTAATTTGATTTTCTCGCTGATAAATATTCGCAATGCCCAAGCAAAAGGCGTTGCCATTGGTACGGCTTGCCATGCCATTGGCACAGCATCATTGATTAGTGATCAGCCAAAAGCGGGTGCCTTTGCCTCTGTGGCGATGGCATTAAGTGCGCTACTCAGTGCTATAATCGTGCCGCTACTCTATCCTGTAATACAGCATGTTCTGGTATAGTCAGAATTCGCAGTAACCTTGTTAGGAAAACACATGATTGACTCAGAAATACAACAAGTCGAAAAATACTACAATCTAATCATGGAATATTTGGTCACCTATAGTATGCAAATTTTAGGTGCCATCTTAATTCTATTTATTGGTTTATGGATTGCGCAAAAAGTATCGAACATGGTTGCTGGCCTCATGCAACGTCACAATATCGATATCACCCTCACCAACTTTGTCAGTAATGTCATCAAAGTATTGCTGATCATTATGTTCTTAGTTATTGCCCTTGGCAAAATTGGCATTAGCGTGACCCCATTTGTCGCTGCCATTGGTGCCGCATCTTTAGGTGCTGGTTTAGCAATGCAAGGCATGCTTTCAAACTACGGTGCGGGCCTTGCTATTATTGCAACAAGGCCATTTGTTGTTGGCGATACCATCGAAGTAAAAGGCGTCAGTGGGCAAGTTAAAACCATTGAACTTGGTCACACTATTCTGATTAACGAAGAAAAAGTCGAAATCACCATTCCTAACAAACATATTGTTGGCGAAATTATACATAACTCGTTTAGCTATTCGTTAGTTAAAGGTGAAATAGACATCGCTTATGATGCCAATGCAGACCTTGCAATTGAGCTTATCGAAAAGGTGCTAAACGATCATGAGCTAGTTAGTGATTCTCCTCATGCACAAGTCGGTATCGAGCGCTTTGCTGAGAGCGGTGTTACCTTGAGCTATCGCTTTTGGGTGCCAACCACCAAGATTATTGAGACCAAATTAGCGGTGAACCGCAATGTATTTAAAGTAATTCAAGGGGCGGATATCGAAATTCCTTTCCCACAACGAATTGTTACCCTCAATCAAACTAATGATAAAGGCGCTTAAAGCGCCTTTTTTGCAGCTCGTCGACAGAGATTGTGTTTACTTAAAAGATTGTAGTACAATTTAAATGATAACAATTACTATCATCAATTAACGTCGGGCTATTTTTACCATGAGTAAACGTCTTTGGTTCCAACTACATGGTTGGTTTTCGCTCCCAGTATGGGTGCTATTTTGCTTTATCTGCATCACAGGTACTGTATCTGTGATAAGCCATGAGCTTACTTGGCTGACCAACAGTGAAGCACGTGCAAACAACCCAAATGATTTACCAGCACTTGGTGTTGATCAAGTTATTAATAGCGTTGAAAAAGCCTACCCGACTGCCGATGTAATGAGTGTACTCAATTATGAGCCTTACTTGGTAAATGCGGTTATTTTCACTGATACCGACAAACCTTATGCTGTGGCTTACGTCAATCAATACACCGGCGAAGTTCAAGCGGTTAATGAAACAATCTCATTCATTGAATTTATGCGTACCCTGCACGGCTGGCTATTCTTCCCTTGGCAAGAAGGTTACAGCGTAGGTTACTACCTCGTCAGCGCCATGGCTTTTGTTATTTTAGGTGCACTAGTAACAGGCTTAGTGATTTATAAAAACTTTTGGCGCGCATTTAGTCAGCCAAAACTACGTTTTAATCAAGGTAAAAAAACCTTTCTAAAAGATTTACATACCCTAAGTGGCGTTTGGTCAATTTGGTTTATGGCAGTAATGGCACTCACAGGCCTGTGGTATTTAGTGCAAGCCATCATGTGGCATAACGAAATAGACATAGAAGAGCATGCACCGCTCGTGGCGGTTTCAACTTTGCCTGCGAATAAACAAACACCGCCAACCGATTTAAAAGCGGCACTGGCTATTACCAAAGAGAAATTCCCAGATTTCAAACCTAGTTATGTGATGCTGCCAGAGCATAACCGCGGCATGTTTAATATCATGGGCAGTGGCGATACTATTTTCTACGATAACTACGCTTACTCAACTTCAATCAATCCTTGGACGGGTGAAATTGCAGCAAGTAAAAGCCCAGAAACCATGTCGGGGTTACTCACCCTTTCGCATATCGCCGATCCCCTGCATTACGGTAATATTGGCGGCCTGTGGACAAAGGTTATTTGGTTTATCTTTGGTTTGATTTTAAGTGGTATGTCGATCACTGGTTTTATGATGTACGCCGCAAAATTAGTAAATAACAAACCTGTAAAAGCGCGCCAATCAGCGCCAGTGAATAACGTTCAGGAGGCAAACTAATGGCTCGTTTACAAGCAACTTGGTGGCAACGTAAAAAGTATGTTTTACATGCTGTGGTACTGGCTTTACCTGTATGGTTTATTTATCAGTCATTAAACCCTCAGTTTCCTGCACTTTGGCAAGAGCAACAAGCGGGCGAATTTAAAATCGCCCCGATGCCGCTAAATGAAGATGCCCCGTACTCACACCACAATGAGTATGTGAAAGATTTCTTTATCGCCTTTAATCAAGGTGACATAAGTAATGTTCGTCAGGCGTATTTAAATATTGGCCAAGCGCCTTTAGCACTAACGGAGTTTGCTAAAGATGAAGAAGGCATAATGCATGGCACCAATCATGGTCAGCACGCCCATGCGATAGCTCCTAAATCCATCTCAGCAGATGATAAACTGTGGATCACAATACAAACTTGGCAAGGCCAACTGCATACCCTCAAATGGGATATTCCCAGCAAGTTTATTACTCAATAACATTCGAAAGCCACTCACTGAGTGGCTTTTTTAGATTGCTTCAACGGCTATGAATAGTGTAGCGTGAAGAAGCGTACTAACTGTCGGGGGCGTTATGCTAACTAAACAACATATTATCAAGTATTTATCTCTTACAATACTGCTACTTCTTTGTTGGCTAGAGCATTATAACCATTTCATTATGCGCTTTATCGACAGCGCCCTTGTACAATCAACCCTAGTGTATGCTTCATCTCGTACAGTTAATGCTGCTATATCGCTATTGCAATCAGCCGAAGTGGGCATTGGTATTGCCAGTATTCAACCTGCACAACTACTCGACCCAGTAAATGACCTGGCTGAATACATGTCGGATGCTATGCGCCTTGCAATAGGCTCGTTATTTTTACAGCGCATTTTATACACCATTTCTTCGGGGGTTATTTTTAGTGGTGTTTTTACTGTTTCGGTCGTCGCTTACTTTATTTGTGAATGGCGTAACTATTTATCTAACTTGCGTCATAAGATTATGGCGAGCTTAATTTTAATTCGCTTTTTAGTGCCTGCGGTGGTGCTTACAACAGGCCTCGTAAGCCAGATATTCTTAGATGAGCAAATTAACCAGCAAAGTGAGCTGGTGAGCGAAAAAGTCGAGACGGTGAATAGCAGTGCAAATAATACCTCGGCCTTATCTGCCAAGCTAAAGGCCGAGGTCGATAGTGAAAAACAAACCATCTTCGACAAGCTCTCGCTATTAAATGAGCAGCAGATTAAGAACCACCAGCAAGCGACAGAACTCAAAGTTAAGCTAACAGAGGTCGATAGCCAAATAGAAGCGATTCAAGCAACTCGCAGCTTGTCTGAGCGACTGACCTTTACTGAGCTTGAACAAGCCAAGCCATTACTTGATAAAAAGCAGCAATTAACAGCGCAGTTTAATGCGGTACTAAACCAGCAAAGACAGCTGAACCTAGACAAAGACGCCTTAAACGAACAACTAGAAAACTTAAATGCATCACTCAATCAAGACCAATCGTCGCAAGTGAGTAAAATTATTGATACCGTCACCTCTGGCATTAGCAACATGGTCGCTGCCGTCGAAGACTTATTCATCGACTTTTTGAATATCTTGTCTCTACTGATTTTAAAGCTGTTATTAATGCCGCTAATATTTTTATACCTATTTAACAAAGCCTTTAAGGCTATTTGGCAGCGCCGCTTTATGGATATGGTAATACAAACAAAGCAACTGGCTGTTAATCGCTGATATTTCAACTAAAGTTATAAACCTAACTCGCTTTTAAAGGATATAAGTATGACTGAGCAACGCCATAACCACATTCCCCAAGAAGCTTTCGATTGGTACGATGAATACGCCCATGGCTTAATGGACCGCCGTACCTTTTTGAAAAAGCTGGGTGGCTTAGTCGCCCTTGGTTATTCAATGGCAATGCTAAGTAGCGCTTTACTGCCAAACTACGCATTAGCTGAGCAAGTGTCCTTTAATGACCCTGATATCAAAGCCAGCTATAAAACCTTTGACTCGTTTAAAGGTCACGGCGAAGGTAAAGGTTATTTAGTCGAACCTGCTAATTTAACGGGTAAGCACCCAATAGTATTAGTGATCCACGAAAACAGAGGCTTAAACCCTTATATTAAAGATGTTGCTCGCCGCCTTGCCAAAGCTGGATTTATTGCCTTTGCGCCAGATGCATTACACCCTCTTGGTGGCTACCCTGGCAATGACGATGAAGGTCGCGCCATGCAGCGCTCTATGGATAAACAAAAAATCCAACAAGACTTTATTGCCGCAGCTGAATACATAAAAAGACACCCAAATAGTAATGGCAAACTCGGTGCGGTAGGCTTTTGCTTTGGTGGTTATATGGTTAACTACCTAGCAGCAGTTGATAACAAACTAATCAATGCGGGCGTGCCCTATTACGGCACTCCAGCCGTTAAAGAACTCAGACAAAATATCAAAGCCCCGCTACTTGTACACTTAGCTGAATTTGATAAACGCGTTAATGCAACGTGGCCAGAATACGAGAGCGACTTAAAAGCACATCAAGTGCCTTACACTATGCATATGTATGAACAAGCAAATCATGGTTTTCATAACGACTCTACCTCTCGTTATGATGAAAAACAGGCGGAGCTATCATGGCAACGCACATTGGCGTTTTTCAATGAGCAATTGATTTAAACAGAGCAATTTCATACACTCTCGAAAAAATTTTAGGCTAGAAAAGAGATGGAATCGCAAGTCAGTTATCGCTTTGACTCACAGCAAAGCGCCAATCGGTTTTTAAACAAGCTTAAGCATTGGTCAGTGGCTAAGGTCACTGCGAGTCTTTGCCAAGGTGGTTATGGCGTGAAAATACGTTACGAAGTCGATAATAGTGGCTTTGATTACACCCTTGCAGAGCTTGATGATTTAGCGATGCAACACGAAGGCGAAGAGATTTAATTCTTATACTCTAGTATTCTAGGCATAAAAAAACGGCTAACCTTGGTTAGCCGTTTCATTTTTAAAGCCGTACTATAAAACGCTACTTATAAATCAAAGCTACGTGAAATAGACGCGACAATACGCTCGTCTGCGGTATCCCAGTCTAGGCTGGTATTTTCGCCAGCAAGCTCAAAATCAAAACCTGCAAAGCTTGTTTGATAGGCTAAACGATAATGGTTGTATGACTTGTGATTACCATCCCAAGCAAACTTATTGCCATCTAATGAGTTAGATACATCAAAACTGGCACGAATTGCATGATTTGGGGCAATTTCAAAGGTATGCGCAAGCATAGAAATTACATGTCCAGCATCGGTACCGAAATAATCCCAAGCGTACCAAAAGTTAAGTTCTGTGAAACCCAGACTATTGGTGTAACCAAACTTTGCATAAGTCTCAAAATAATTACCGTCGCTTGAGTAATCTTCACCATGGTAAGAGTAATAAGCAATACCATAATCAACACTAAGGGCATCGTTTATCTCAACATAATTACCAAAATAAGCATCCCACTCAATGTCAGTACCTTCACCAAAATCTACATTTGAAGCCCAAGTACCTACATACATGCCTGAATCGGCAAAGGCGTAATCTAAACTACCTTGAATTGCAGGATCATTCTGAGTCTGGCTTACACCATTGAAGGTGTAATCTGATGCCAATGTAACCGTAGTCGATAAGTCAGCCATAGCTGATGTCGATAGTAATGCCAATGGCAACGCTGCTGCTAATACTGTTTGTCTTGTTGTCATGTTGGTTTCCCCTAGCTAACTGTTTCTATTTTTGTGTAATCTAATTTATTGTCTTTTGGTGAGCCTTCGATATTTTTCACTGTTTTTAACTTGCTATAGCCAATAAACGCAGCACAGCCGAAAAATAATGCAATAACGAGCGCACCAACCCATTGGATCTGTAAAAAGTCGAACTTAAACAGCAGGGTTAACAATGAAAGCGCCACCACATTTAAGGCAATATAATTTAATTTACCTAAACGTTTCACCGTTAAGTTTAGGTTATCTGTGTATAAACGGATCAAAGAATCAAGTGAGTTGATCACAAACACCACACCAACAAACACCATAGCGATGTTTTTCAGGCCTGCTGTTGCAATACCCGCTTCATGGTATTGATACAAAACACTAAACCAGATAGCGATTGGAATAGACGGGAAAATCAACATAGCTGCCAGCACTTGGTAAGTTTTTAAACCACCCACAAAGCGCGAAGTAAATTGACCAATCATGATGCTCCAAGCAAACCACCAAAACAGGTAGAAGGCATGGTAATCATTTAGTGGTAATACAAACTCATTGATGTTGCCAAAGTAGCTGCCAATTAACGCAAGATTATCAACAAATGCTGATGTTTGTGCATCAGAACCCACAAAGGCACCGAACCACATAAATGCGATTAAAGCGATAAACAACCAAGTAGTAGAAATACTTAAAAAGCGTACATACTTAATGTCTGTGCTCGAATACACAGCAAAACAAATCGCTGCAAACACCATTAAGTAGAATGTCGGAATAATTGACTCACCATCACCAAGCGACGGCAAATACCAAGGTAAATTCGACAGCAGTAAAAATGCAGTAAATGCGCATGTACCAATAATAACGATGTTATTTATTAGTTTTACCCAAGCAATTTCAAAAAATTTTACTTTGGGCTCTATTACGCAGAAATAAAAGCACGTAAGGAAATAAAATCCCCAGATCAAGAAGCCCCAAAAACCAAACTCGATGGCTAATGGATTGGCAAACGCATACTCTGGGCTTGCTTTTATGTCTGCATAACCTGCAAACTCTGTCAGTGGAAACATAATCAAGCCAACATCTAGGCCCGATGTAAATAAAATTGCAATGAACGTAAACGTTCTAACCGGTGTGACGCCAACACACCTTACCGTACCCCATTTAAATAAAATAACCGCAATTGCTAACAGGGTAAAAATGATGCCAGCACTAAGCCAAAAGGTCATAGTTACCCCCCCAAAATAAGTAATAATACTTCATTGTTTCTCCAGTTTTATTCCTCGCATTAACGCATCACAAACAACTCGTGATGCGCGCCACTGCAAGCCCCACAGCCGAAACTGCGGGTGGCCTTATTAGATCTCCGAACTACGCTGCGTTGATTGCCATTGTTTTTCCATAGCAACATCTGCAGTTGATGCCGATAACACAGGCTTACCTAAAATGTGGTCCGCCGCTTTTTCTGCCACCATAATGGTTGGCGCATTTAAATTACCGTTTGGAACGGTTGGGAAAATAGATGAATCTACAACCCGTAAACCTTCGATACCGTGTACTTGAGTTTGCGAGTTAACCACGGCCATCTCGTCTTCACCCATCTTGCACGAACATGACGGATGGTAAGCACTCTCAACCGCTTGACGAACAAACGCATCGATTTCTTCATCGCTTTGAACATCTTTACCGGGTTGAATTTCACCATCGCGATACTCATCAAACGCACTTTGCTCAATAATCTCGCGAGTTAGACGTACGCAAGCTCTAAAGCCTTCAATATCATCTTGATGCTGTAAGTAGTTAAATTGGATCTTAGGTGCAACCTGTGGATCCGCCGACTTAATCGTTACTGCACCACGACTTTTTGGTTTGTTATGCCCAACATGAACTTGGAAACCATGACCATCAAAGGCACTTTTACCGTCATAACGAATTGCAGCTGGTAAAAAGTGATACTGAATATCTGGCCATTCAACACCCGGTTTTGAGCGAATAAATGCACATGATTCAAAATGGTTCGTCGCCCCTAAACCTGAGCGGTTTAATAGCCAACGAGCACCAATTAGCCCTTTTGAAACAAGGCCTAATTTGCCGTTTAAAGTAATTGGTTGCTTACACTTATATTGGAAGTAAAACTCCAAGTGATCTTGTAAGTTTTGGCCAACACCTGGTAAGTGATGTTTAACCTCAACCCCCGCTTCGCTCAGGATGTCTTTATCACCAATACCTGATAATTGCAGAATATGCGGTGAACCAATTGGGCCCGCACTTAAAATAACGTCTTTTGCTGCAAATGCCTGCTGCTTAGAGCCAGACACTGAAAACTCAACACCAACGGCTTTTTTGCCTTCGAGCAATACTTTTTTAGCTAAAGCACCGGTGATTAGCGTTAGGTTTTTACGTGACTTAACTGGGTCTAAATACTCACGGCTAGCAGAGCTTCTTACGCCATCTTTAACTGTCATATGCATTGGCCCAAAACCTTCTTGCTGGGCTGCATTGTAGTCATCAGTTTGCGCATAACCTGCTTGTTGGCCCGCTTTGATAAAGGCTTTATAAAGCGGGTTAGCCATTTCATTACCGTTATTAACCCCTAATGGGCCGTTATCGCCACGGTAATTGTTACCACCTAAGTAGAATGATTCAGCACGTTTAAAGTACGGTAAGCATGCTTGGTAATCCCAGCCCTTAGCGCCGTATTGCTGCCACTCATCAAAATCTTTGGCATGACCGCGTACATACACCATGCCGTTAATCGATGATGAACCACCTAACACCTTACCTCGCGGGCAGTGCATCTGGCGGTTATCTAAATATGGCTCTGGCTCGGTATGAAATTGCCATGCATATTTGTCGGTATTCATTGGGATTGATAGCGCGGTAGGCATCTTTATAAAAATGCTTTTATCACTACCGCCCGTTTCAAGTAATAACACCTTATTAGAAGGGTCTGCTGATAGTCGGTTTGCCAACACGCAGCCTGCTGAGCCAGCACCGACTATGATGTAATCATAGTTCTGTGTACTCATTAAAATGGACTCTCTATATTGCTCATACCCACATAAATCGATTTAGTTTGGGTATAGTGATCTAAGGTTTCGATACCGTTTTCACGGCCGATTCCTGATTGCTTATAACCACCTACTGGCATTTCTGCAGGTGAATTACCATAGCTGTTTATCCAACAAATACCGGCTTGTAATTGATGGATCACGCGGTGTGCACGCTGAATATCTTTAGTGAACACGCCTGCGGCTAAGCCAAGGTGGGTATCGTTTGCACGCTGAATAACGTCATCTTCATCATCAAACACCAACACGCTCATTACCGGGCCAAAGATCTCTTCTTTAACTATGGTCATGTCGTCTTTACAGTCGACAAAAACGGTCGGTTCAACAAAGTAACCGTTTGGTGCAGATGCAGGTGACAGAGCCTTGCCACCGGTTAGTAAGGTTGCGCCTTCTTGAATACCTTTATCGATATAGCCAAGTACAAGCTCTTGATGTTTTTTAGAGATAAGCGCCCCTAAATTCACCTCCGGATCCATTGGGTCGCCAGCGATAATATTTTGCTCTGTGCGTGTTTTCAGCTCATCAATAAACTGCTGATAAACATTTTTATGCACATAAATGCGCGTACAGTTAGTGCAGATTTCGCCTTGCGTATAAAAATTACCTAACATTGCCGCACTAACAGCTTGTGATACATCGGCATCATCAAATACTAATAACGGTGACTTACCGCCAAGCTCCATGGTCACATCTTTAAGTGAACCAGCAGCGCTTGCCATTACTTTTTTGCCTGTGCCTACTTCACCAGTAAACGACACTTTTTCAATATTTGGGTTTGCTGTTAACCATTGCCCTACTTCAGCAGCGCCTTGCACAACGTTGAATACGCCAGCAGGTACACCCGCTTCGATGAAAATCTCTGCAAGTTTAATTGCACCAAGTGGTGTTTCTTCAGAAGGCTTGAAAATAACCGCATTACCCGCAGCCAGTGCTGGGCCTGATTTCCAACACGCAATTTGTAGTGGATAGTTCCATGCACCAATACCGGCACAAATACCTAAAGGCTCTTTACGTGTGTAGTAAAAGTCATTGCCAACCATTTGTTGCTGACCCACTTGCGCAGGAGCAAGACCAGCAAAATATTCGATAACATCGGCGCCCGTTTCAACATCAACACACTCGGCTTCTTGCCAAGGCTTACCCGTATCAAGTACTTCTACTTTTGCCAGTTCATCGTTACGTTCGCGTAAGATTGCCACGGCTTTTAATAAAATACGGCTACGCTCAATTGGCGTCATTGCAGACCATGCTGCAAACCCTTGTTTTGCGCTTTCGATTGCCGCGTTTTGAATAAACTCATCAGCGATTTCAACGTGATAAATCACTTCATCCGTTGCAGGGTTCTTAACCGCAAAGGTATCGCCAGTTTGATTCTTTAAAAAATGGCCATTAATAAAATTTTCGTAAACAGGTGTGGTCATTTTAGGCTCCATACTGTTTTATCAGTGAACGAATGTAGTCTTTAGCTAATTGCTCACAATGTTCGAATTGATCTTGGTCTGACTTACTTAATACAGCTCTTAGCCATAAACCATCGATCATGGCTGCACTTAACTCAGCGGCTAAGTTGGCATCACTATCGCTCATTAACTGTTTGAATGAGCTTAATAAGTTACTAAATAAACGTTTACTATTTACGTTTTGTAAGCGATGCAACTGGGCGTCGTGCATTGAATGCGCCCAAAAGCTCAACCAAGTTTTGGTGTTATTGCTTTGCTGCTGAATGCGCGAAAAGTTTGCTTCAACGATAAACATTAATCGTTGCTCTGGGCTGGTCTGCGGCGTTACTTGGTTCATCAGAGCTTGCTTTAAGCTGGTCAATAAATAACGCACAGTAGCTTCAATTAAGCCCTGCTTACCACCAAAATAATGACTGATAATGCCAGACGATAAGCCCGCCTTTTTACTAATGCTATTTATGGTGGTGCCTTGCAAACCAAGCTCTGCAACCGACTCTATTGTGGCGTCAATTAACTGCTGACGACGAACAGGTTCCATTCCAACTTTCGGCATAATTTTTTATTGATTGAACGTTCAATTAAAATAAAGGTTAAGGTAATGAGCATAGCAATTCAAGGTTGACAAATTGTAAACAACCGCAAAGCTACACTCGTTAGTTAAGCTAACCCACTGTTCTTACGTTTATTATCCGAAATATAAAAAAGTTTTAAATTTATTCAAAATAAAGCCTAAAAAGTATGAATTTAGGCTGAAATACGGAAAAAAGAGAAAATTTATTGCAGGCGTATTTTTAATAAAAAAGCGCTTATAAAAGCGCTCATATTAGGCTAAAAGTTAAGCGAGGCTCATTCGTGGTATTTACGAATCACCGCTATCTTGCCATCTTCTATTTCGAGCACATCCATAATGGTTTGCGTGTATTCAATTTCTTGTTGGTTTTGTGGGTGTATACCTTTAGCGTGATGGGTATAACGCAAAGCAATGGCAGAATCATTAAATATAAAGGTATCGAGTAAGTTTGCTTGATATTCAGTGTGCGCCCCAAGGTAAAAAGTCATGCCTTTACGCATCATCGCTTTGCCATCTGGCTCCCTTGAATCATCTGTTTGATAAGGTAAATGTTGGTTTGCTACATCGTCAGTTAATAAAGCTAAAAAGGCTTCTAGCTCTTTGTTGGTGGCATTGGGTGCTTGTGTTGCAACCATGGTATTAAAGTACTGCTGTGCTAATGCTGTGAGCTCTGGGTTAACTTGCTTTGCTTGGCTGCTAAATGTGCTTAACAGGCAAATAGCTAGAAAATAAAGGTGCTTCATCGTTATTCCTTGTGGTTTTAGTTATTGACTAATAATCAAACTACGCACCTAAAATAACGACAAAGCATCGAACTATCAACAATTTAGTTTTAAGCTGTTTGTGCCTTTGGGATCTCGCGTTTATCTAAATAGCCGCTGTATCGTGTTGCAATTAACGCCGCTAAACTGATGATAGCGCCAATCCAAGCAGTGTCTTGCAATGAGTAGTTTTCAACGACAACACCACCTAACACTGAACCTAGCGCAATCCCGATATTAAACGCTGCAATGTTTAACCCTGATGCCACATCGACAGCATTCGGTGTAAACTTTTCGGCAAGTTTAACCACATAGACTTGCAGCCCAGGCACATTACCAAACGCAAATGCCCCCCATACAAGTATGGTCAGTACCGCAGCGACTTTAGATTGCATGGTAAAGGTCAGCAACAAGAGCACAATACTTAAAGCACTAAAGATAATAGTCAGCGCACTAATGGGGCCTTTTTTATCGGCTAATTTACCGCCGTAAATATTACCAACAGCAACCGATACCCCATATACCAGCATAATTAAACTAATGGTGGCTGATGCAAAACCAGTTTGCTGCTCTAAAATAGGCGCTAAATAGGTAAAGGCAGTAAATGTGCCGCCATAACCAAGTATGGTCATCAAATACACCAGTAAAAGCCTAGGTTGCACCATTACTTTTAATTGCTCACTCAAAGTAGCCGGTTTACTTTGCTTTAAATTGCTCGGAATTAAAAATGCGCTACCAATGAGTGCAATTAATCCCAGTAAAGACACCACTAAAAAGGTCGCTCGCCAGCCAAAGTGCTGACCAATCCACGTTCCTAATGGCACACCGGTTACTAATGCAACCGTTAAACCGGTAAACATAATCGCAATGGCACTAGCTTCTTTATCTTTACTGACAAGCCCTGTAGCGATGGTTGAACCAATTGAGAAAAACACTCCATGGGCAAGGCCTGTTAGAATCCTTGCGGTGATCAAGCTACCATAACTAGGTGCTTGCCAAGCCAGTAAATTACCAATTACAAATAGGCTCATTAAGCTAAGTAATACATGTTTTCGATTCCAGCGTCCGGTAAGCGCGGTTAATACTGGCGCCCCCACCGCAACACCTAATGCGTACAAGCTAACAAGTAGCCCGGCACTTGGTAACGAAACCGCTAAATCATCAGCGATAGTTGGCACTAAGCCGACAATCACAAACTCAGTGGTGCCTATGGCAAACGCACTGAGAGTTAATGCAAGTAATGCTATTGGCATCACATATCCTCTGTTTAATTTTGAAAGTGCAGCTATTGTGGCTAAAATTAAATTTGCAAAAAATAGCAGTAGTGACAAAATACTTTTGTTAAAAATGAAAAGGTAAAACCATGAGCGTGATCTCCAACACCCAAGATTTAGAAGCATTTATTAGCGTGGTTGATACCGGCGGGTTCTCAAGTGCGGCCAATGCTCTCGATGAGCAAGTTGCAAAAATATCACGGGCGGTAACTCGGCTCGAAAAATCCTTAAACGTTACCTTATTCAACCGCACCACAAGACGCATTGAGCTGACCGAAGAAGGCGAATTATTTTTAGGCTATGCTAGAGAAGCACTGAGTCAGCTTGCACAAGGCGAAGAGGCCTTGAAGCTTCTGCACTGCGCCCCTTCAGGAAAATTAAGAGTCGATGCCGCAAGTCCTTTTGTGTTTCACCAATTAGCACCACATTTAAAAACCTTCAACCAAGTTTATCCTGACATAAAACTTGAGATCACCAGCCACGACAACATTATCGATTTGCTTGAGCATAAAACCGATATTGCTATTCGTATTGGTGAGCTTGCTGACTCAAACTTGCATGCGCGCACTTTGGGAGTTAGCAAACTACAGCTCGTTGCCAGTCCTGATTATTTAAAAGCGGCACCGTCATTAGATGAGCTAACCGACTTAGCCTTGCACCAGCTTATTGGTTTTACCGACGCGCCGCATTTAAATCACTGGCCGCTAACTACGCCTTTAGACCTTAAATTTTCAATCAGTGCATCAAGTGGTGAAACTGTGCGCCAACTTTGTATACAGGGTCATGGCATTTCCTTGTTGTCGGAGTTTATGATCAATGAAGATTTAAAAGCAGGCCGTTTAGTTAAGGTGCTCGAAGGCGAGGTACTGAGCCCTAATCGTCGTGAAAAAGTGCATGCGGTGTATTATCAAAACAGCGGTGTGTCATCACGAGTATTAGCGTTTTTAGACTTTATAGCACCCAGGTTAACGCTGTAGTTTTTTTGCACTTTTAACAAAAGTGTTTTGTTATTACCGGCATTAATTTCATAAATAATTTTCGTTATGCTGAAAGCATATTCGCTTTCAAGGAGCCGTAATGAACAAATTATTCGATACTATACAACTTGCCGGTCATACATTAAAAAACCGCATTGTTATGCCACCGATGACTCGCTCTCGCTCATCACAACCGGGTGATATCGCCAATGAATTAATGGCCGACTACTATGCACAACGTGCCAGTGCTGGCTTAATTATTAGCGAAGGTACACAAATATCAGCCCTAGGTAAGGGTTATGCTTGGACACCGGGTATTTACACTGCCGAGCAAATTGCCGGTTGGAAAAAAGTAACCGACAAAGTTCATCAAGCTGGTGGCATTATGTTCGCTCAGCTTTGGCATGTTGGCCGAGTATCTCACCCAAGTAATACAGGTGGCGAGCAACCAATTGCGCCATCAGCGATTGCAGCTAAAGACGTTAAAGTTTTTATTGATGAAGATGACAAACCCGACTTTGTTGCCACAGCACAGCCACGCGCAATGAGCCATGACGACATCAAACAGGTTATAAACGAATACCGTCAAGCTGCCCGTAATGCTGTAGATGCAGGGTTTGATGGTATTGAACTTCATGCTGCCAATGGTTACTTAATTAATCAATTTATTGATTCAGAGTCGAACCAACGCACTGATGAATACGGCGGCAGTTTAGAAAACCGTTTACGCTTTTTACAACAAGTGACACAAGCGGTTTGTGATGAAATTGGCGCTGAGCGTGTTGGCGTACGCCTTGCTCCACTCACAACCCTCAATGGAACGGTCGATGATAACCCGTTTGAAACCTATATTGGCGCAGCAAAAGTACTCAATGACCTTAACGTTGCTTACCTGCACATTGCTGAAGCTGATTGGGATGATGCACCTTTAATGGAGCAAAGTTTTAAACAAGCACTGCGTGAAAACTATGCCGGGTTAATGATTTATGCAGGCAAATACACTGGCGAGAAAGCAGAGCAAGCATTAGCCGCAGGCTGGGCTGATTTAATTGGTTTTGGTCGCCCGTTTGTTGCCAACCCAGATCTGCCAGCGCGCATTGAACAAGGCATTGAACTGGCTCAGCATGATCCAGATACCCTATTTGGAGGCGGTGCTAAAGGCTACACTGACTACCCCTTAGCAACGCAATAACGCACTAAAAAAAGTGGCTCGTCAACCAATAGCTCAATACAATAAAGCTGATGTTGGCGAGCGCTCTTAACAACCAAGGAGCAGAGCTAAACTGTATTTGGCTGTACTTGCTTACTAATACCAAAGCGCCCATCACAGTAAACCAAGGAGTAAAAAAGAATAGTGGCTTTAACTTCACTAAACTCACTGCTAAATCGTGCAGCGCCCCACTGACGGCAAAAGTAACAACAACCGCACACCAAACCGGCATAATGTCATTGCAAGGCTTCATGACATACCGAGATAAGTAATAGCTCCACACCGGATTCCAATATCGCCAAAATAGATAAAACGAGCTAGCACCTAGAGAACGTGTCAGCATATTGCGCAGCGAATCTTTATGCCCCAGAGGCACACCTGTACGTTTTTTAACGTATTGAGCAAGGGTAATAGCTGCAGACACTGGCTTTCTCTTTTTACTAATGACTCAATTAGACTACTAAACAGTCAACAAAAGGGATACCAAAACAAGGCTGGAAATTGTAACGGTTTATGAAGCATGCAGCTCTAAGGCAAGTGATGAAGCTGAGCTAAGCATTCAGCTTCATTATAATCACATCTTACTTTTTACTTTATTAGTCGCTTGGCTGGTGGCTGGGTCGTCTGGCCAAAAATGTTTTGGATAACGCCCTTTCATTTCTTTTTGCACATCGCGGTAACTCGTTTGCCAAAAGTTAGCTAAGTCTTGAGTTAACTGCAGCGGTCGCCTCGCTGGTGATAATAGCTCCATTAATAATGGCAGTTTACCTTGTGCCAGCAAAGGCGTGCTGGTCATGCCATACACTTCTTGCATGCGTACACTGAGCTTCGCAGGGCCATCAAGCTGATAGGTCACTTTTACATTTGAACCACTTGGCACCGTTAATCGTAAGGGCAGTAATTCATTCAATAAGCTTTGCTGCTGCCAATCAAAACAGCTTTTAATTGCTTCGCTGTAATTGAACTTTTTTAATTGCTCAAGGTTTTTAATATCATCCAAATAAGGTGCAAGCCATTGGTTATCGGCAATTAATTCATCATGACTTAAAAGCGGGAATGATTCTGGTAACAGCTTACTTGCCAAACTCATTCGAATAAGTAACTGCTCACTGTCGGGCTGTTCATTAAATAACGAAAACCCCTGCTTACTAAATAAGTTTAACCACGCTTTAGTGCGTTCGCTCTTATCTAGGGGCTGTTTACTTGGCTGACTCGCTATGGTGATAGCACCGAGCTTGAGCTCATCTTGATGGATAAAACGCCCTGCTTTTTCATCGTATTCGCAGCGAGTTTGCTCAGTAAATAAATGCGAAAGCTCATCTTCAAGGTCACTTGGAATAAAGGCAACAGCAGCAAAAACACGGTTTCCTTTATGGCCGCCCATATGTGCAATGGCAATATAATCATCGTTATGCCAAAACTCCTCACTTAAGTCGGCGCCCGCACCATTGGCAAGTAAATAACCATTACCGCGCTTTTTGGCTAGGCGGTCAGGAAAGGCAAGTGCCACCAGCAGCGACAAGTGCTCTGTTTTAAGCTCATTAACCGGCTTGAGTTGCAAGCGCGATAGCCAATATGTTAATTGCTGCTTAAATACTGGATGCGGTTTGCTGTGCTGGCTATGCAATGCCAAATTAAGATCAGCTGGCATACTAATGCGGCTTTCAAGCAGTGCCGTTAAATACCCCGCTAATACATAAATACCAGGCATGCGCTGCTCTAGTTGCTTTGCCTTAATGAGCATATGCGAGAGGCGAATATCGGCTCCATAGCTCAGCATTTGGCTGCCAAGGGCTGTTAGCTTTTCATTTTCATCAATAGCTTCGAGCATTTTCAAAAGTGCCGTTGCCTGTTTAATCTGCTGGCTACTAGGTGGGTCGAGTAAGCTAAGCTCAGCAAGTGACGCCCCCCACTGCTTTGCCTCTAATAACAACTGACTAATATCACTGGTCAGAATTTCTGGCGCATCATGGCTATTACGGCGCTCAAAAGTTTGTTTAGAGCCTAATCGATACACAACCCCCGGCTCAATTCGCCCAGCACGACCAGCGCGCTGAATGGCAGAAGAACGAGAAATACTTTGCGTAACGAGCTCTGTAACACCGGTTTTTAAATTGAAATTGGCAGCACGGCGTTTGCCGCTATCAACCACAATGCGTATTTCTTCAATGGTCAAACTGGTTTCAGCGACATTGGTGGTTAATACCACTTTGCGTTTACCATGTTTAGCAGGCGCGATAGCAGCTTGTTGCTCGTTTTTATTTTGCTCACCATACAAGCTAAATACTTCGACGCTATCACCTAAATCATTTAAAGACTGCTGAACGCGCATGATTTCACGCTGCCCAGGTAAGAACACTAAAGCACTGCCCGTTTGCTCACTAAGCGCCTGTTTTATTAGTGCAGGTATGTCATCGAGCCAACGGCTTTCGTCTTTAAGTGGAATATACACTTCATCAATGGGGTAGCTTCGTCCTTGTGATGAAATAATCGGACAGCTGAAAAACTCACTGTAACGATCGCCATCTAAGGTTGCCGACATCAGTAAGATTTTTAAATCATCGCGAAGTGCCGCCTGTGTTTCGAGGGCAAATGCCAAAGCCGTATCTGCGGCAATTGAGCGCTCGTGAAACTCATCAAAAATAAGTAAGTCTACATCACTAAGCTCTGGGTCATTTTGCAACATACGCGTCAGCATGCCTTCAGTGACAATTTCGAGTTTAGTTGCAGAACTTACTTTTGATTCGCCACGAATGCGTAAGCCGACACTGTCACCGACTTTTTCATTCTGCTGACTTGCCAAATACTGGGCAATATTGCGTGCGGCCAGTCGTCTTGGCTCTAACATAACAATGCGTTTAAAGTGCCCTTCGCGCATTAAGGTAAGAGGCAGCCATGTTGATTTACCCGCTCCCGGTGGCGCTTGCAATAAGGCCATTGGGTTACTCTGTAATGTGGTTAACAGGGATTGATAAATATCTTGAACTGGCAGCACGTTAGGTATCTCTTACTTTCTTTTCACGCATTGTATCAAAAAACTAAAAATTGCGATGGCTATAGGCTTATTTTCTATTTCGGGCTTTAAAAAGTGAAAACATTGCATTCTGCCAGTTTAGACTTATTCTTGATTAAACGACCGCACAAAAGTCAGAATAAGGAATAAACTTGTTCAGGATTTACACCCGTATTTTAATCACCTTGCTATTTTTAGCTTTACCGCTTCAAAAAGCATATAGTCAGCAAAAGATTACGGTTGCACTTGGCAATACACTTCCACCTTGGGTGATGGCTGAAGACAACACAGGCATTATTCCAGACTTACTTCGCGCGACACTGGGTGCTCAAGGTTATCAACTACAATTCGTCTACGTGCCTTATGCAAGACGGATCCTTTTATATAATGAAAACTTAGTTGATGTAGTATCTGATATAAACAATAAAGTTATTGAAGCTAATCAAATGAACGGTTACTTTTCAGATATTGCTTACAACTATGAGAACTTTGCGTTTAGCCTAGCCAAGCGAAATTTCGACCTCAAGTCCATCGCCCAGCTAAAACATCATACCGTGCTATCTTGGCAAGGTGCTAAAGCGCGACTTTCACCTGAATATCGCGACATGGCAAAAGAAAACCCTAATTATTCAGAAACATACGACCAATCAACCCAAGTACGGCTTTTATATCGTGAACGGTATGAAGTGATCCAAATGGACGGAAAAATTTTTGACTACTACCGAGCGTTAATTACAAAACATGGGGAGGTTGATGTGTCTGAACCGGTGCAGCGGTTTGCTTTGTTCGGCAAAAGCCCCAATGGTTTTTTGTTTCATGATGAAGCCTTAAGAGACCGGTTTAACGAGAGTTTACGTAAACTAAAATCAACTGAAGAATACACGCGGATAATCAATCGCTATACATCTAAGAGCCACTAAGTATCTAAAACTAGCGCAACAGAAAATATTACAGGCTGATTCTAAAAACTACGTAGTAATTGCAAACTTTTAAATTCCACTTATTAGACTCAAAAACATAAAACAATTACAAATCAATCACTTAACTAGTTTCACCAAATTGGTACAGCGATTGCTCTTACTAAGGTGAATGTTTAACAGAGTAAGGAGATTATGATGAACAGCGATCGTTTAGAAGGCAACTGGAAAGAGCTTAAAGGTAAAGCACAACGTAAATGGGGTGACCTTACCAATGATGATTTAGATAAAATTGAAGGTAGCCGTAAAGAGCTGGTTGGTAAACTTCAGCAAAAATACGGTAAATCAAAGGAAGAAGCTGAGCGTGAAGTCAGCGACTTTGAAAAAAGCCATTAGTTTCGCAGCCTAACAAAGCCGCCATTGGCGGCTTTTGTATTTATTTTGTTAGAGCTATTGCTTGGCCTGCAAGAGAAAATACATTAGTGAGCATCAATTTCAAAATATGTCTGATGGATGCATATGTAAACGAGATAGCTTTAAATGGATAGCCACAAAAAGCCAGCATGTAACCTAAGATCCCCTTCACATCACTAGTATAGCTTTTAGATAAATCAATACTATCAGTCAGAGCTTTAGCTATTTGATCATAAACGGTAAGTGTATTTGTGTAATGGTTTTGTATAGCATATAACTTACCTGTATCACGTAAATGAGTAATTAACGCTGCGCCTATTTTTCTTGCCCAACGAGAAGTACGAGTGCACTCTAACCGTTTTTCATAATCAAGCCTGACTTCTTCTTGTATTCTTTTTTCCATTCCTCTACTTATAGCAGCATAACTTTTAAAGCTACTAGCAGTATTTAAGTAGCCAGGTGTCGGCTCTGTCATACTATGAGCTTTTGGAGTAATTGTTGCTGCACCATTTAAAATATACTCTTTTTCAGTATGCATAAATGGCCACACTGGCACTAAAGGTACAGGGTCAGCGGCGTGCACACAGCGATAAACATGGTTATTTGTTGCAGCTTCCGTCTGTAAAGCAAAGCTATGATAACCAACTCTTGGAGCACCAAAAGTATAAAGCTTCACATTTGCACCAAAGTGATTTTTTAACCAATTCGCAGCTAAGTTAGCCAAAGCACCGCCTAAGCTATGACCCACAACATGTATATTTAGTTTTTTATTCACTCTTTTACTAAAGAATTGCTCTAGCTGCTTTCTAAATGAGTTAAAGGTATGATTAAACCCCGCATGTACAGGCTGATTATTACTACAGGTACTTAGACCACAATTAAGATCAGTAATCACATCTCGCATTTTAGCTGTGCCGCGTAATGCTAAGACATAATCACCTTCAAATAACCCCTTTTTGCCTTTTGCAATACATCCAAATTCTGTTTTATGATTAAACATTCGCTCTAAAATTGAGCCACTCACACCTTGTACTGATTCCGACTCTAAAGTAAAAAGAGTGCTAACTCTTTCAACATAAGGGTTAGTAGCTATTAAAGCTCGATTATCTAATAGTTCATATGCAATTGCTGCGAAATTAGCTGCAATTGCAGGGCTTAAAGCTTTCATTTTTATGTCCTTATAGTTTTGACCTTTGAAATTCTAATCTTCTTTAATCTCTGAAAGATCGAAGTAATCACTTTGTTTTAAAATTTCAAAATCTTTATTCCATCGCCCAATACTTACGGCTTCAAATTTATGACCTTCAACTTTTGTGTTCTCAAATTTAAAGATTATTTTATCACTAGAAATATCAGCAACTAATTGTCCAAGCTTTTTTGCATATTCTTCACGAAAACTAAAACCTGGCAATCTTGCTCCCCATAAGCAGTACTCTTTACTCTTATGTGTTAAAAGAAGTGACTGAGAAGTAAAAATTTCTGCAAAGGGGACTGCGGGTTGGTTAGAGCGAACATTGACTTCTGGAAAATAAAAGCAGCCTTTATCATCGGTATAAGCAAAATCTTCTACATTTTTTCCATCTGAGAAGCGAAGAAACCTTTCTACTTTTACCTTTATTAAAGGTTTGCCATTTTCACTAACTTGACCTTTAACTTCGGGGCATAGATGTACCTTATACGCACCGAAATAGTTACCCAATTTCTTAAATGATTCTAAGAGTGACATTAAAAATGAGCCTTAAAATAGGCTGCGAACTTAACGGAAAGAAGATGTTGATGATGTTCCTTATCTTGACTCACTATTCACACGCCCTTGTAAATAATGGGTACATCATACATTAATAACCAGCAAAAAACAGCTAAGTTAATACAGTCGTAGAGCAAATATTTATGAAGCAGGCTCATGCTTTGCTAAATCGACTTCAGCAACCGTTTGATTTTTACCTTGCGATTTAGCGCGGTAAAGCCGTTTATCGGCAATGTTCAAACAGTGATCCACGCTCTCATCAGCAACGCGCACGTATAAGCCAATACTTAAGGTAACATGAAAACGATGCTGGCCGCTCGTAAATGGCTTTTCAGCAAGCTTCTTATGGATTTTTTCAGCGACTTTTCTGGCTCTAAGCTCATGCCCTGTTGGGATCACAATTAAAAATTCTTCGCCGCCCCAACGGGAAATAATATCTTCTTCTGTGCACACGTTTTTGAATACATCAGCGAAAAATATTAGCACCTCATCACCCACTTGATGACCGTAGGTGTCGTTGATTTGCTTAAAGTTATCAACATCCATCAGCAAGAACACAGCCCCTTCGCCAAAGCGCTTATCTCGCAAACATTCAGTTGCGTAGCGACGGTTAGCGAGTTCTGTCATCGCGTCAGTGCGAGCCAGCTTTTGATTAAGCTTAAGTTGCTCCATTAACTGCAAACTATATTTGTTGCGGTAATATTCGTAGAAGCCAGCCAAAATACATAAAATCGAGAAACACAGCATGACCCGTGTAGGAAAGTAATGACTCGGATAACTGTAATAGCCAAATTGATCAGTAAAATAAAAAAGCACCGAGATAATAATGGCAAGCAAGATAAGATCAAACGCTCCGCGCTTTAAGCCACGAATAAAAAAGGTCACAGGAGATACAATAAACAGCCATAACGGCCCAGTGCCATTGCTCCCCCCAGAGACAATTAAAAAACACATCATCGAATAGAGGGCGTACAGCATGAGTACTGCTATGGTTTCATCACGATTTTTAATAACAAAAGGTGAGGCAAACACAAAGCCGCCAATAATCAATAAATAGCTAAGGGCATGGTAACCATCTTGATAGCTGGTGATCGCCATTAAGAACGAGGTGATCGAACCAATAAATGCAAAAACACGTAAAAATCGTGCTTTATCTTTGTCACTTGCATTCACTGTATCAATCACAATTTCACCTTAGATTTTTTAATCAATCTCAACAATACCAATCCGCAATAATACTTAATCATTTTGAGGGATTAAACCTGTCGCTACCTGCGTTAAAAATTTCTGATTTAGAACAACTAAATAACGAAATTTTTGCCTTGTTATCAACGAGGTTTTATTGCCTCAAAATAGACCACTTTATTAAGCGAATTGGTATAACTTTAACACAAATATTTAAAATAGAAGGAATTTGCCAGTATTAAAGCAATTAAAAAGGTAAAAGTATGATAAAAAATGAGCATAAAAAACGAGCCATTTGGGACTCGTTTTTAATTTAAACAAAAGCTAATAACTAAAGGTTATTATTCTGGTTCATAGCCTAAATTAGGCGACAACCAACGCTCAGCTTCTTCAAGAGTCATGTTGGTGCGCTTTGCGTAATCTTCAACCTGATCTTGTTGAATTTGCGCCACTGCGTAGTACTTAGCTTCAGGGTGAGAAAAATACCAACCAGATACCGCCGCACCCGGCCACATTGCGTATGAACTGGTTAGCTTCATGCCAATACGCTGTTCTGTATCAAGTAACTGCCAGATTTTCTTCTTCTCTGTATGTTCAGGACAAGCAGGATAACCTGGCGCTGGGCGAATACCTTGGTAGTTTTCACGAATAAGTTCATCGTTCGATAGATTTTCATCTACCGCATAGCCCCAATACTCTTTACGCACTTGCTCATGCAAGTACTCTGCAAATGCCTCAGCCAAACGGTCTGCAACGGCTTTAACCATGATCTTATTATAATCATCTTGCTTCGCATCGAAGGCATCGGCAAGGTCGTCTTCTTCAAGACCACCGGTAACCGCAAACGCACCAAAGTAATCAGGAGTGCCTTTTGGCGCAATATAATCAGCTAAACAGTAGTTAGCAAAGTCGGTTTTTTCCGTTTGCTGACGTAAATGACACGATGTAGTTAAAAGCGTTGTACGCGACTCATCGGTGTAAATCTCAATGTCATCCCCTACTCGGTTTGCAGGGAATAAACCAATGACACCTAGAGGTTGCAGCGCACCTGATTGCTCAAGCTCATCAAGCATTGCATTAGCATCAGCGAATAAGCTTTTAGCTTGTTCACCTACAATTTCATCTTCAAGAATACGTGGGTACTTACCAGCGATTGACCACGTCATGAAATAAGGAGTCCAGTCGATGTACTGTCTTAACGTCGCAATCGAAACATCTTTAAACTCAGTCACACCCAGCTTTTTCGGCACAGGTGGCGTGTAGTTATCCCAATCGAGTTTTACAGCGTTGTCGCGAGCACGCTGTAAAGTAACGGGTTTTGAGCGCGGCTTTTTACGTGCTTGTTGTTCACGTACTTTTTCATACTCAGCCTTGGTTTTCTCTAAAAATGCCGGCTTTAACTCTTTTGACAATAAGTTAGAAACCACCCCAACAGCGCGGCTGGCGTTATTGACATAAACCACACCTTTATCATACTGAGGCTCAATTTTAACCGCAGTATGCGCTTTAGAGGTTGTTGCACCACCAATCAGTAACGGTAATTCAAAACCACGACGGGTCATTTCTTTCGCAACATGCACCATTTCATCAAGTGATGGGGTAATCAGCCCTGATAAACCAATAATGTCAGCTTTCTCGTCTATGGCGGTTTGCAAGATTTTCTCTGCCGGCACCATCACACCAAGGTCGATAACCTCGTAGTTATTACATTGCAGTACCACGCCTACGATATTTTTACCAATGTCGTGTACGTCGCCCTTAACGGTTGCCATAACCACTTTACCATTGGTTGCACCCTCTTCTTTTTCAGCTTCAATGAAAGGGTCAAGATAGGCAACGGCACGCTTCATTACACGAGCTGACTTAACAACCTGAGGTAAGAACATTTTACCCGCGCCGAATAGGTCACCAACGACGTTCATGCCGTCCATAAGCGGGCCTTCAATCACTTCGATAGGCTTAGCTTTGCCCTTGCGGCACGCTTCGGTATCTTCATCGATGTATTCGGTAATACCTTTAACTAATGCATGTTCAAGGCGCTTTTCAACAGGCCAAGTACGCCACTCTAAATCTTCAACTTTTTCTGCTTGCGCCATACCTGAGTATTTGGGTGCAAGTTCAACAAGTCGTTCACCGGCACCTGGGTCGGTATTGAGGATCACATCTTCTACAGATTTGCGCAGCTCTTCGGGGATATCGTCGTAAACCGCTAATTGACCCGCATTTACAATGCCCATATCCATACCCGCTTTAATCGCGTGGTATAAAAACACTGAGTGAATAGCTTCACGAACTGGGTTATTACCACGGAACGAGAACGACACATTCGATACACCACCCGACACTTTACAGTGCGGTAAGCCTTGCTTAATTCGGCGCGTACCTTCAATAAACTCAACAGCGTAGTTATCGTGCTCTTCAATACCCGTTGCGACGGCAAAAATGTTCGGGTCAAAAATAATGTCTTCTGGCGGAAAGCCAATATCATCAACGAGTATTTTATAACTACGCTGACAAATCTCAAACTTACGATCAGCAGTTTCTGCTTGCCCAGTTTCATCAAACGCCATTACAACCGCAGCAGCACCAAAGCGTTTAATTAACTTAGCTTGGCGGATGAACGGCTCTTCACCTTCTTTAAGTGAAATTGAGTTTACAATGGCCTTACCTTGAATACACTTTAAGCCTGCTTCAATCACGTCCCATTTAGATGAGTCGACCATGATAGGTACTTTTGAGATATCAGGCTCTGAGGCAATTAAGTTTAAAAACTTTACCATCGCCGCTTTCGAGTCCAACATGGCTTCATCCATGTTGATATCAATTACTTGCGCGCCATTTTCTACTTGTTCACGGGCAACATCGAGAGCGGTCTCGTAATCTTCTTCCATGATCAAGCGCTTAAACTTAGCCGAGCCTGTTACATTGGTACGCTCACCGACGTTAGTAAATACAGCAATTTGGTCAGTCATGTCGGTTTCCTAGTTTAAGTTACACGCTTCAAGGCCCGATAAGCGCATACGCACTTCAAGCTCAGGTAATTGGCGAGGTTTAACACCTTCAAGGCCTTTCGCAAACGCCTTAATATGAGCCGGTGTGGTGCCGCAACAACCACCTACAATATTGATAAAGCCAGACTTGCCCCAATCAATAATTTCTTGGGCCATTTCAGGAGCTTCTAAATCATATTCGCCAAACTCGTTCGGTAAACCGGCATTGGGATGCACCGAGGTAAAGGTTTCACAAACGCGCGATAACTCTTCAACATACTGGCGCAGTAAGTCAGGGCCAAGTGCGCAGTTAAGGCCGATTGATAGCGGTTTAATATGGCGAATTGAGTTATAAAATGCTTCTGTGGTTTGCCCTGATAAAGTTCGGCCTGAGGCATCGGTAATGGTGCCTGAGATCATCACAGGTAAACTACGACCAGCTTGCTCGAATGCTTCTTCTACGGCAAACGAAGCCGCTTTTGCATTAAGGGTATCAAAGATAGTTTCTATTAAAATAAGATCAGCACCACCTTCCATCAGTGCCAGTGTTGACTCAACGTACGCCGCCACCAGCTTATCAAAGTTGATATTACGATAACCTGGGTCATTTACATCTGGTGAAATAGAACAGGTTTTTGACGTTGGCCCAAGTACACCGGCTACATAACGCGGTTTGCTAGGATCTTTTGCTTCAAGTTCATCACACACGCTGCGTGCAAGCTTCGCTGACTCGAGGTTGATTTCGCGGCTAAGGCTCGCCATGTCGTAATCTTCCATCGAAATAGTCGTGGCATTAAAGGTATTCGTTTCGATGATATCAGCACCGGCTTCTAAGTAAGCACGGTGAATATCAGCAATGATTTTTGGCTGAGTTAGGCTTAATAAATCGTTATTGCCTTTAATAAGTACATGCCAGTCTTTAAAGCGCTCACCGCGATAATCCTGTTCTTCTAATTTATATTCTTGGATCATGGTGCCCATCGCGCCATCGAGGATTAAAATTCGCTGTTTTAGCGCCTCGGTTAATTGTTCGCGTTTATTCACTGCATTACTCGGCATAGTTGTTAGTCCTTACATCTTGGCTAACTAAGTTAATATCATACGGTGTAGTTTGGTACACATAATAGTTTAACCAATTCGAAAACAATAAAAAGGCATGACTTTGCCACGTTTTCGACGGTTCGTTGTCTGGGTTATCGTCAGGGAAGTAATTTTCTGGCTTAGGTGCATCTGCTGATTTTTCTTGGTCACGTAAATACTCCCCTTTTAAGGTATGAGCATCGTACTCTGGATGGCCAGTAATATACACTTGGCTACCTGATTTATTTTTAATTAAGTAGGCACCAACTCGCTCTGATCCGGCTAATACTACCAGCTCTTCGCAGGCATTAATCTTATCGATATCAATATGACCATAACGAGAATGTGGCACTAAAAAGGTATCATCAAAGCCACGCGTCAGCGCTGCATGGTCAAAATAGCTTTTATGGGTAAATACGCCACTGAGTTTGTTTGGTTTCAGATCACGTTTGAGGCCATAGTGATGATAAAGACCGGCATGGGCCGCCCAACACGAAAACAGCGTAGACGTAACATGCTGCTCTGCCCAATCTAAAATAACTTTTAGTTCGTCCCAGTAAGCAACTTCGTCATACTCTAAATGAGCAAGCGGCGCGCCTGTTATGATCATGGCATCGTAGTTATTATCTTTCACTTCTGAAAAATAACGATAAAACGTATCCATATGCTGTTCAGAGTTACTGCTGGTGCGATGGGTATCTAAGCGTAACAGCTCAACATTAACTTGCAGCGGTGAGTTTGCTAACAAGCGAATAAACTGCACTTCGGTCTCAACTTTGTTTGGCATTAAGTTTAAGATGGCCAAACGCATTGGGCGGATTTCTTGCGTTTTAGCACGACTTTTTGGCATTACAAACACGTTTTCTTGACGTAACTTTGCAATGGCAGGCAATTCATCTTTTACTGTAATGGGCATAGCTAGCTCCGAGCATACTTATCTGACTGCTAATTATGAACGGATAGTTAGAAATTTCAACCTCTAGATGTTTAGATGTCCAAAAGAAATGATATTTCTGAGTGGTCATTAATTGAAATGTATGGCTTTTTGAGTAAATAACACCTTGATATTAAGCCTATCATAAACGCTGAATTCTGTATTTTGAGGTAGTTTGGGTATACAATACTTGCTGTTAATTTTTATTATAAATTGAAGGCTTCTTTCATGGTGTTACCAGACAAGTTTATATTCTCGATGAGTCGAGTATCTAAGGTTGTGCCACCTAAGCGCACTATCTTAAAAGATATTTCTTTACACTTTTTCCCAGGCGCAAAAATTGGTGTGCTAGGTCTAAACGGTGCAGGTAAATCAACGTTACTTCGCATTATGGCTGGTGTTGACCAAGACTTTGAAGGTGAAGCTCGCCCTCAACCAGGCACTAAAATCGGTTACTTACCGCAAGAGCCTGTACTAGACGAAAGCAAAACAGTTCGCGAAACAGTAGAAGAAGCTGTAAGCGAAGTTAAAAATGCACTAAACCGCCTTGATGAAGTATACAACGAGTATGCAATGGACGGTGCTGACTTTGACGCACTTGCGAAAGAGCAAGGCGAATTAGAAGCTATCATCCAAGCGCACGACGGTCACAATATCGACAACGTGTTAGAGCGTGCAGCTGATGCATTACGCCTTCCACCTTGGGATGCAAAAATTGAACACCTTTCGGGTGGTGAGCGTCGCCGTGTTGCGATCTGTCGTTTACTACTTGAAAAACCAGATATGCTTATTCTTGACGAACCTACCAACCACTTAGACGCTGAGTCAGTTGCTTGGTTAGAGCGCTTCTTACACGACTATGAAGGTACCGTGGTTGCTGTAACCCACGACCGTTACTTCTTAGATAACGTAGCAGGTTGGATTTTAGAGCTTGACCGTGGTGAAGGTATTCCTTGGGAAGGTAACTACTCATCGTGGCTTGAGCAAAAAGATTTACGTTTACAACAAGAACAGAAATCTGAAAAAGCACGTCAAAAATCAATCGCGCAAGAACTTGAATGGGTTCGTTCAAACCCGAAAGGCCGTCAAGCTAAGTCTAAAGCACGTATGGCACAGTTCTCTGAGCTTCAGCAAAACGATTACCAAAAGCGTAACGAAACGAATGAACTATTCATTCCACCGGGTCCACGCTTAGGTGATCAAGTTATCGAAGTGAAAGGCCTGAAGAAGAGCTTTGGCGACCGTGTATTAATCGATGACTTAAACTTTGCAATGCCGAAAGGCGCTATCGTAGGTATTATCGGTGCCAATGGTGCAGGTAAATCAACGCTTTTCAAAATGCTAAGCGGTGAAGAAAAGCCTGATAGCGGTGAGATCATTGTTGGTGAAACAGTAGAGCTTGCAACTGTTGATCAGTTCCGTGGCAACATGGACGAGAGCAACACTGTTTTCCAAGAAATCTCAAACGGCCAAGACGTATTGAAAATTGGTAACTTTGAATTCCCAAGCCGTGCCTATGTTGGCCGCTTTAACTTCAAAGGTAACGACCAACAAAAATTCGTTAAAGACCTATCAGGTGGTGAGCGCAACCGTTTACACCTAGCTAAGCTGTTAAAGGCTGGTGGTAACGTATTACTTCTGGATGAGCCAACCAATGACCTAGACGTTGAAACACTACGTGCACTTGAGAACGCTATTTTAGAGTTCCCTGGCTGTGTAATGTGTATCTCGCATGACCGTTGGTTCCTTGACCGTATTGCTACACATATTCTTGACTACCGTGACGAAGGCCAAATTAACTTCTTCGATGGTAACTACACAGAATACGAAGAGTGGCTGAAAAAAACCTTAGGCGCAGAAGCGGCACAACCTAAGCGTATTAAATACAAAAAAATTGGCTAATTAGCTGATACTCAAAAAGCCCCGATTTAGGGGCTTTTTTGTTGCTGTAATCATTTCACTCACTCATTCAATTATGATCTATACTGATTAGGTCACTAAGGTTGGAGATACAGCTATGAATGAACGCAGAGAGTTTTCGCGGGTATTATTTTCTTGCCCTGCGATCTTTCGTATCGAAGATAACGACTACAACTGTCAGTTACTTGATTTATCTTTGCAAGGTGCGCTCATTACTAAAAGTGATTCATTTTTAGTGCCAATTCATAGTAAAGCTGACTTAATCTTTACCCTGCCAGAGTCATCAATCGAGATTAAAATGCAAGTGGAGCTGTGCCATGTTGAGCATCAGCATGCAGGCCTTCGCTGCGAACATATCGATATTGATAGTATTACTCACTTAAAACGGTTGATTGAGCTAAATCTGGGTGACGAAGCATTATTACATCGCGAGTTAGCTCATTTAATTCACGCACCAGAGTAAACATTTGTCGGTAGATTCGTTATGCTGTAGCAAATTCAGCTATTCAATGAGCTATGCAGTTAAATCCCCACTTACCCTTGGTGTATCACCCAAATTACTCGTTTAGTTTCGATCCTAACCATCGCTTTGTGATGAGTAAGTTTGCTTATTTATATGAGCATGTACAAAACCTTGGATTAATAAATGACAACCTAACTCAACCGATGCTTGGCAGCCCTGAGCCCCTTGAATTAGTGCACTGCGAAAACTATATCCACGACCTTTGGCACAACCGCTTAGATGAAAAAGCGATGCGCCGTATTGGCTTACCTTGGTCAAAAGAGCTGATGGCACGTACCTTTACCGCGCCTCTGGGCACCTTACAAACAGCACGTTTAGCACTTAAACATGACATCGCTTGTCACTTAGCGGGTGGCACTCATCATGCCCATACTGATTTTGGCTCTGGCTATTGCATGGTAAACGACCTCGCTTTTACCAGCGAAACCCTGATAAAAAGTGGTGAAGTAACCAATATACTTATTTTTGATTTAGATGTTCATCAAGGTGATGGTACCGCAGCAATGCTGGCACATCAGCCCTACGCTTATACCTGCTCTATTCACTGTGAAAAGAATTTTCCGTTTCGAAAATCAGCCAGCGATTTAGACATAGGTTTAGCACCGAATGTCGCTGATAGTGAATACCTAGGCGTTGTTGACGATACGCTGAGTTATTTATTAAACACCCTAAACCCAGGCTTAGTACTTTATGATGCAGGTGTAGATGTATGGCAGCAAGATGGCTTAGGAAAACTTGATATAAGCTGGCAAGGGATAGCACAACGCGACCATTTAGTTCTCAAACGCTGCCTTGAGCACAATGTACCTGTCGCAACCGTGATTGGTGGTGGTTATGATAAAGACCATCGCCGTTTAGCGGCTCGTCATGGCATTGTGGTAGAGCAAGCTGCTCGCTTTTAAAAACAACAAAGAAAAAAGGCCCGGTGGAGAAAAACCGGGCCTTTGCTACTGTAACATTGGGATATGTTAGCAACTTTTTTCTAAGTTAAAACAAGTAGCTGTGGAGCTACCGAATGGTAATCTAAAGCCATAGCTATGCTCAAAACCGTGATGTTTACAATTGAAAAAGCAAACACTTGGCGCGCCCAGCCGCTTACATCAATATTGCGACGATAGCCACGAAGCGCCATTAGCAACCACCAAAAACTCGTTGTACAAGCTACAGCCATAAAGGCTAAACCTGTATAACCACTAATGGTTAATAACATTACAACCAACGCATACACGGCGATATATAAAACAATGTGATGCTTTGCCTTCTCGATCCCCTGCGCTACTGGTAACACAGGAATTCTGGCCGCTTGGTAGTCGTTATAACGAAAGATTGCAATTGCATATGAATGAGGCATTTGCCATAGACTAAACATGACCAATAAAATCACAGCACCAGCATCAAACTGCCCAGTTACGGCACAATAACCCACTACAGGCGGTACTGCGCCAGATAAACTTCCTACAAAGGTGCCGTACACAGAACGACGTTTCATATATAAGCTGTACACACCTACGTAGATGACGTAACCAAAAGTAGCAAATAAGAGTGCCACTACGTTGGTATACACTGCTAATAATCCGAAACCAATAACACCAAGCACGATGCCATGTGCCATAGCCTCCTTTGCTGACATTTCGCCAGTCACTGTGACGCGTTTGCGAGTGCGCGCCATAGCAACATCAATATCACGATCAATTACGTTATTGATCGCGCATCCTGATGCCACTACTAAAGATAACCCTAGTAAGGTTGCGATCATTAACCATGGGTCAATATCACCGCGAGAGGCTAGCAAGAATCCCCCCGCGACAGAGATCAAATTGCCCATGATAATGCCAGGTTTAGTGACATTTAAATAACGTCGAAACACTTCCTCGACTCCTCTAATTTTCAGCACAAACGCAATATTACGAAAGAAACTAGCTAGTAACAGACTGTAAGAACTGGAGACACAACTTCAGACTAACCAGCTCCTTTCGTAAATCTTTTACCAATTACAAAGTAATTGTTATTAGTACATCATCATGGCGTTCGATTCGTAGATGATCCACACCGACAAACCAACCACCATTACAGTGATTAAAGCACTAAAGATAAACGACAATGAACTTGCCTTGCCGCCTTCAGTTTTGAAGTTTAGGTGTAAGAAATATTTCAAATGCACCCAAATTTGCACAATCGCCATGCTCACGATGCACCATGCAGTGGTCGTTTTAGAAAACGAACCACTCATCACAGCCCAAAAAGGAATAGCCGTTAAAACCACTGACAGTAGAAAACCAATTAAATAGTCTTTAACGCTGCCATGTGATTGCTCATTATGTGCATGAACTTCTAAGTTATTAATTACATGTGATTCACTGTGACTCATTACATTGCTCCCATTAAATAAACAACGGTAAATACACAGATCCACACCACATCTAAGAAGTGCCAGAATAGGCTTAAACAACTTAGGCGTGTCACTGTTTGTGGGTTTAAACCACGGCGCACAACTTCAATCATCAGGACAGTCATCCAAATAAGACCCGCTGTAACGTGAAGACCATGTAAGCCCACTAAAGAGAAGAACGATGTTAAAAAGGCACTTTGCTGAGGGCCATTACCGTGCGCAATTAGGTGATGAAATTCGTACACTTCCATACCAATAAACACTGCACCAAAGGCAAAGGTAACCAGCAACCAAGTTAACGTAGCCGCCTTTTTCTGCCCGTGAGCAGAGATCATCGCAAAGCCAAATGTGATACTACTAAGTAGTAGAGCTGCGGTTTCAACCGCAACAAAATCAAGTTCAAAAATATCTTTACCCGACACACCGCCAGCAGTGTTCATGAACAATACTGCGTAGGTTGCAAAAAATGATGCAAACAACAGACAGTCAGTCATAAGATAAAGCCAGAAACCAAATACGGTGTTACCGCCTGTATCGTGGTGCTCATGGTCATGTGCATCGACATGACCGTGTGCGCCGTTTAAGGTGTCGAGTCCTGCAGAAATGCTACTCATGCATTCACCTCCTTTGTAGCGGCTGTATTGTGAGCCGTTTCTAGTTCAACAATTTCATCTGGTTGCACGTAGTAATCAACATCGCTGGTGTAACAACGTTTGATGAACACCACGATAGCACCCAGTAAACCAAAGGCTGCAAGCCACCAAATGTGCCAGATCATGGCAAAACAGAAGGTTGTTAAAGCCGCGCTCATTAATACACCTGCCGATGTATTTTTTGGCATATGAATTGGGCTATAAGAGGCTTCTTGCTTGTAAGCTAAGCCTTTCTCTTTCATGTCTGTCCACGCATCGATGTCATCAACATGAGGAATTTTTGCAAAGTTGTAGTACTGCGGAGGTGAAGCAGATGCCCACTCAAGAGTATGGCCATTCCACGGATCGCCCGTAGTATCATCAAGTTGCTCGCGGTTTTTAAAGCTCACTACAAGTTGTACAACTTGGAATAAGATACCGAACAGAATGATTACCGCACCGCCAGCTGCAATGTATAACCAGATATTCCAATCAGGGTTGTTAGTGTGGTTTAAGCGACGTGTCATACCTAAGAAACCAAGTACGTATAACGGCATGAATGCCACGAAGAAACCAATTAACCAACACCAGAAAGACTTTCTGCCCCAGCTTTCATCAAGCTTGAAGCCCATTGCTTTAGGGAACCAGTAAGCAAAACCTGCTAAGTAACCAAATACCGCACCACCAATAATGGTGTTATGGAAGTGAGCGATTAAGAATAAGCTGTTATGTAATACGTAGTCAGCACCAGGAATAGCAAGTAGAACACCCGTCATACCACCGATAGTGAACGTCACCATAAAACCTAAAGTCCAAAGGACAGGCACAGTAATACGTAAACGACCACGATAAATAGTGAACAGCCAGTTAAACAACTTAACCCCGGTCGGTACCGCAATAACCATGGTCATAACGCCAAAGAAGGCATTAACGTTAGCGCTTGAGCCCATAGTAAAGAAGTGATGAAGCCAAACGATAAAACCTAAAATCGAAATTGCACCGCTTGCATAAACCATCGACTTATAACCAAACAGGCGTTTACCAGCAAACGTTGAGATAACTTCTGAGAAAATACCAAACGCAGGTAAGATCAGAATGTAAACCTCAGGGTGACCCCATGCCCAGAATAAGTTGATGTACATCATAGCGTTACCACCTAATTCATTCGTGAAGAAGTGGAAATCGAGATAACGATCAAGCGTTAACATAGCCAGTACAGCAGTTAAAATTGGGAACGATGCTGCAATTAAGATATTCGCCCACGTACATGCCCAAGTAAAAATAGGCATTTTCATTAATGTCATGCCTGGTGCACGCATTTTAAATACAGTCGCTAAGAAGTTTACCGATGTTAATAAGGTACCCAAGCCGGATATCTGCAAGGCCCATATATAATAGTCGACCCCGACACCTGGACTGAATGACAATTCAGACAACGGTGGATATGCAACCCAACCCGTTTTCGCAAACTCACCAAAGAATAATGAGATATTGATTAGGATTGCACCGCCAGCAGTTAACCAAAAGCTAAGGTTATTTAAGAATGGGAATGCAACATCACGGGCACCAATTTGCAGAGGTAAAATGATGTTCATTAAACCAATCATAAACGGCATCGCCATAAAGATGATCATGATCACCCCGTGTGCCGTAAATATTTGGTCATAGTGCTCTGGTGGTAAGTAACCACTTGCACCGCCAGTAGCCATTGCTAATTGCAGTCGCATCATAATGGCATCCGCGAAACCACGGAAAAGCATGATAAGCGCAAGAATGATGTACATAACACCTAAACGCTTATGGTCAATTGAGGTGATCCAGTCGTGCCAAATCACGCCCCACTTTTTATATTTTGTTACTAAGCCTGCCACTAACAGACCTAAGACAGCAACAACCGTCATGGTAACCATGATAATTGGTTCATGAAACGGGATTGCGTCTAATGTTAATTTACCTAACAACGACATGATTATTCCTCGTCCTCGCTGCGCTTCTTATGAGCTGAGTGCTCTGGCATAGCGTGTTGCATTGCACCGTGAGAGCCATGCGCTTGCATATATTTCATTACGATTGAATGGAACATATCTTTATCTACGCTGGCATAGTATTTAACTGGGTCGTATTCACTTGGTTTTGCAAGTTCAACATAGCTTTGCTTAGTCAATGCAGAACCAGTATTTTTTACTTTGTTTACCCATGCATCGAAATCAGCTTCAGTGGCTGTTGCAATGGCATCGAACTTCATACCTGTGAAACCTGCACCACTGTAGTTAGCAGAGAAGCCTTTAAAAGTACCCGGCTCATCAGCAATTAAATGAAGCTTTGTTTCCATGCCTGCCATTGAATAAATTTGGCTACCAAGCTGTGGAATGAAAAACGAGTTCATGGTGCTTTCTGAGGTGATCTTGTACTGCACTGGCACATTGGCAGGAAAAACAAGCTCATTCACTGTGGCGATGCCTTGCTCTGGATAAATGAATAGCCATTTCCAGTTCAAAGAAACAACCTCAACAGTAAGGTGCTTACCTTTACCCTCAAGTGGTTTATATGGGTCAAGCTGTTGCGTTGACTGCCACGTGATCACACCTAAAATCGCAACGATGATGATAGGAATGGTCCAAACTACAGCTTCAATCTTGTTTGAGTGCGCCCACTTTGGAGCGTAAATTTCTTGATCTCGTCCATCACGGTATTTCCATGCAAAATAAATTGTCATGACAATAACTGGAATTACAACAATCAGCATTAACACCGTAGCTACGATAATTAAATACTTCTCGTCGACACCAATTTGACCTTTTGGATCGAGTACCCCGCCTTTACAGCCAGACAAAGCCAGCACTAAAGACGCTAGAGCAATATTACAAAGGTTTCGAATTGACAAAGGAATATCCTACAACCTAAAAGTTAACACTTGTCGAAATAAGTACACGACGCTTTTCTGCAACAGATGCTACAGATATCCCCTGCTGATTAACGAGCACGACAAATCGACACGCTAAAAAGTGAGGGACTTTAGGTTGGCTGACTGAAATTTGGGCGTAAAAAACCCACTAGGTGCTTAGTAAAGACAACTTAGTAAACGACTAAAATGGCTGAACTTAAGCAACAAAGCTTATTTACAGACAACCACTTACACGAGGAGGAGCACGACAGCCATGAGCACTGTGTACTACTAAAGACTTTATCGTTTCACGCGCAGCGAAGGCCGCTTTACGTAAAATGACACCTGCACGACGCGCAGGGAAGAAATGGAAGACCAACCAGCATAGACCAATTAGTAACTGGCAAGACACCACTGGGTAAGCTAAAAAGCTCAAGACATTAAGTAATGGTGTTTCGTATAAAGCACCTTCGCTTAATAAGCTTCTTAGCCCGTGAGCATCTTCTAATGTACCGTTGATTAGCATGGCTGAATTAATCAGCAACAAGGCTAAAACTGACATTAATTCTTTACCAGCAAAAAACGCACGCGCAGCCAATTGCAATCTAGCTAAACTAGACTGTTTGACGCCTTGTGACTGATTAATTGCTCGCAAAACTCACGCCTTTTATCGCTTTTACTGCATTTCAGGTAAGTGGCTTACCCTATTTTTAAATGCGGTAACATGATCTTCATCAATAAAGTTTCAGTAATTACTGAAATTTCGATGTGGAGTATAACAAAGTCAACAGACGGTACAAGTAGAATTTAAAGACGCAAGGTTAAGTGTTGTTTATCAATTTGATAACAAAGCGTAAAAAAGCAGTCTTTTTTTTAAGCTAAGTAATTAAAATTAATACTGTATTTTATATAGCGAAAAGCAATGAAGAAAAAGAAAATAGCATAAAAATAGCGATTTAAAGCATACTTAGTCAGCAGCAATCGAAGCTTTATTACTGAACAAGGATTAGCCAAACAAGTTGAAATATAATATTCTTACAAATATCAAAACAAAGAATAAAAGAGATAATTATGCGACTATATGTACTCGCCACAGCCCTTTTAGCACTAAGTACCAGTACACTTGCAAATACGATTGAAGACACAGCTGTAGCTGGCTTAGATAAACCTGCGATTTACTACGCCGATATAGAACCCCACTTAAAACGCGCAGCAAAACATCCCAGCGTCACACTAAAACAAATCGGCACCTCTTTCCAAGGACAGGCACTTAATTCTCTAAAAATCGGCACCGGCCCAATCAAAGTGATGATGTGGAGCCAAATGCACGGCGACGAAAACACAGCTACTGCCGCACTAATGGATTTTTTAAGCTTTATAACCGCAGATGAAAACGCACAATGGCTAGAAAGCTGGCAACAGAACATAACCCTTCTTATCATCCCTATGGTGAACCCGGATGGCGCAGCTGTTCAAACTCGCCATAATGCACAAGGTATTGATTTAAATCGTGATGCAAAAGCTCTTCGCACAAAAGAAGGACAAATACTCATGACTGCGGCTGATGAATTCAAACCTGATTTCGGCTTTAATTTACATGATCAGAATGCCTATTACGGTGCCGGCAAAATGGGAAAACAAGCCACTATTTCAGTGCTAGCACCCGCCTATAATGAAGCAAGAGAAGTGAATAAAATTCGTGGTGAGGCTATGCAATTTATTGCTCATTTAGCCAAAACGGTTGAAACCATAATCCCAGGGCACTTGGGGAAGTACAACGACAGTTACTCTTATCGCAGTTTTGGAGATACTTTTTCAGAAAAAGGTATCCGAACTATATTAATTGAATCAGGCGCTTACCCAAACGACCCAAATCGCCAAATAGCACGTAAAGTTAACCGTGTTTTATATAAAAAGACTATTGATTCAATAACTTCACAGGAATGGAAAAGCGCTAAAATAGCCCAGTACCACGCCATTCCATTTAACACTAAAGACAATTGGGTAGACTTACTAATAGATGATGTAACTGTAAAGAGTGAGCTAGGTGATTACCAGATAGATATAGCAATAAACAACAAAGGACAGTCACCCATTATTAAAGAGTTGGGGGATATAAGCAGTATCCGCCAAGGTTACACGAGTTTAGATGCAAGCAGCCTGAACTTTAAGGTAGGTAACAGCTTTGTTTTAAATGAGTCGTTAACGCTTACCGAAAATAAATATAAAGAGCTTTTAATACAAGGGTATAGTTGCTTTTCTGGCGATATTAATATGCTAGAAAACGCCACAAATTGGCCAGTTTACGCATGCAAAAGTGTATTTACATCAATACCTTCACTTCATGCACCTGCAGCCTTTTTCTTACAAGCAAATGGCAAAAATAAGTACGCAGTTTTAGGGGCTGAGCTAATTAATTTAGATTGAACACGATTTAAAAGAACAGGCACTGTTAAAAGTGCCTGTTAAATCTCCAAATACCTTAAATTTGTAACCTAAAATAATAGCTGTGCAGGCAAAACACCCTATTAGCTTAATCTAATAATAAAAACCAATATAAAAGATTTAGCTTTATGAGAATTAAAAGCACAAATTAGCTGCAAGAGTTTGCAAAAAATAAAAGTCGAGAGAAATTTAAGATTAACTAGCAAGTAATAACTTACAGCTTGCTAGGTTACTTCGTCGCTTACGCGCAGTTTTACTGCAATAACTTTCGATAGCCCCCACTCGACCTGCAGCTCCACGAAATAAGTTTTCAAATTGAGTTGTTAGTGTTAACCAGCTTTCAGCTTCGAAATTTAGCCTTTCAAGAATAGGAGGTAAATGATGCTCTATATATCCCGGCTTATCAGCGCTGATACAACGCCCAGTTTGCTCTACCAGTAACAAGTATGACTTTAACTCAAAAGGTATACCCTTTGATTTATACTTACTCATGCCACCAATAAAACGAGCTAGTACCTTAGGTTGCTTTGACTCCTTCGCGCTTTCGCATCGCTTTTTGAAACTGGTATAGTCCGATTGTTCCGGCGTGCTCGCAGCTTTAGCACGAACAGGGTTTAAATCAACATAGGCCATGCAGGCTAAAAGCGCTGATTCATCAAGGAGAGCTTGGCTTTTAAAGCGCCCTTCCCAAAAATGCCCTGTACACTCGTCTTCTTTATTTGCACGTCTGGCGATATACTCATTGAGCATTCGCATGAACCAACTAATGCTCGAAAGGAGCGTTCTGTATTCTGCAACCTCTTTATTTAAGAAGACTTGTTGACCATCACTTAACGGCTCACCATGAAGGGCTTTTTGACCTAAAGGCGTCATTTTACTGAGCTTATACCAGCGTAAAAGGATGGCCTTATCCGATAACCTATTTGCTTTTTTATCATCAATATAAAGCACAACATGTGTATGGTTACTCATCACCGCATAAGCACACACATCAATGCAAAATACCTTTGCAAGAGCAAGCAGACGCTGTTCAACCCACACTCGGCGGTGTTCATATGATTTACCTGTGAGTGCGTCTTCTCCACAAAGGTAAGCGCGTCTGACGCAACGAGATACACAATGATAATATTTGGTGTTTGACAAACAGATTTGCCGCTTCCTTGCTAAAGCCATCGTCCACTCCTTGAACTGATAATTTAAAATGCATTAAATGTAATTAAAGTTTAGGCAATATCTTTTTTACTGCAAAAATGAGTTCATGGATAAAAGTGACTGTCTTTGTAAATATTCAAAATAGTTTTAAAGTGACTGTCCTTGTAAAATTTAGGTATTAAAAAAGCGCCTTTGGGCGCTTTTTTGTAGTTAAAGAATTTGATTCTCTTTCCAGACTTGTTCTTTTGCCATGCGCTTTTTACGCTTGTCACATGGGTCGTCGCAGTCGCAAGCTTTGTCGATACCAACAGCGCCTAAGCCACCACAACTACTGGCCATAGATTTCTTTTGCACAATCATTCCGACAGCCATCGCCGCCACAATTAAAATAAGTAGACCAAATGTAAGAAGAAAAAGTGACATTGCTTTGCCCCTATCGTCAGCAATTAAATCGAGCCTAATTAATTAGGCTGCATGTATTATATACCTAAACCACCTCAAGGTGCGAGTTTCAGTTAGAATTAAAAGCGATTTAGGCAAGGCATTGATTGCAAGCAATAGTGGTTCTATTGTTAAAATCAATAACGCGGTATAAATCGCTTTTAAACCAACCGTTTGGGCGCTTCACAGGCGCTTACTCTCATCGTTGTTAGTTCTGGGACTGCCATTGTTGCCAAGTAACGCCTTGATATTAAGCCCTGTGGAACGCTGAATTCTGCATCTTGAGGCGGCTTGGGTATAAACTGCTTCTTGCCCTGCTACAAATATGGTTTAAATGCAGGGCTTGAATAAGTTACTAAACCATTGTCTGACTTACCAATTAAGTACACCGGCAAATCGTGCTCTTCGGCGTATTTCTGCGCCTTTTCCATGCCCATCACTGTAATTGCCGTCGCTAACCCATCTGCAGTCATCGCTGATGGGTGTAAAACAGTAACTGATACCAAATCATGACGGCTCGGCATGCCTGTTACAGGGTCAATTAAGTGGCTATAGGTAACACCATCCATTTCGTAAAAAATTCGGTAATCACCGGATGTCGCAATACCATTAGTACCCGGCTCTATTACTTTATGTACTTTACGCACGCCAGGCTCAGCATCAGGCTGCTCAATAGCTATTTTCCAAGTGATGTTGTTTGGCTTAATACCCGACACACGAAGCTCACCACCAATCTCAACCATATAATTAGTGAAACCATGGCTTTCTATCACTTGTGCTACTTTATCAATGCCGTAACCTTTGGCTGTAGCCGAAAACGAGAGCTCTAAACCATCAATCGTCTTCATAAGACCAGCATCTGTAAGTTCAAGCTTATCAACACCAATTTTGGCAACCATTGCGGCCAAGGCTTCATCGCTTGGGCGTTTAGTCGGCTTTTTATCTGGACCAAAGCCCCACAAGTCAATAAGTGGCCCCATGGTCACATCTAACGTTTTTGTTGATTCACCAAGGCGAATTGATTCAGCTACCACGTTTCTAAAATCAGCGCTTATTGGCATTACCTGCCCTGCTGGTAACTGATTGAACTGGTTAATTTCTGAATCAGGAATGTAAGTCGACATAGATTGATTTACATCTTTAAGCACTTGCTTAATTTCCGGGTGCAAATCAACACCTGCAACCTTTGAAGACTCTGCAAACACCTTAATGTGATAAGTGGTGCCCATTGTCTTACCTTCAAAATAAAGCTCTTCAGCCTTATCTGATTGACCGCAGCCAGCCATGAGTAAAGTCATAGTTAATAGGAAAAAGGCCATCAAGCCTTGGCGATAAAACACTCTATTCATAGCATTCACCTTGTAGATACCACGGAGTTCGGTATAGAAATAAAAAAGCCTCGTAACACTAAGTGCTACGAGGCCTGTATTCTAACCAAAACTAATTGTTTTGTGTATGGTGTTAGCCACCGAAGTCATCTAATAAGATGTTTTCGTCTTCTACACCAAGATCTTTAAGCATGTTGATAACAGCCGCGTTCATCATTGGAGGACCACACATATAGAACTCACAATCTTCTGGCGCTTCATGATCTTTCAAGTAGTTTTCATAAAGTACGTTATGGATGAAGCCTGTGTAACCTTCCCAGTTATCTTCTGGTTGTGGATCAGACAGTGCTGTATGCCATACAAAGTTATCATTTTCTGCTGCTAAGCCGTCGAAATCTTCTACGTAGAACATTTCACGCTTAGAACGCGCACCATACCAGAAGCTCATCTTACGCTTAGACTGTAAACGCTTAAGTTGGTCAAAAATATGTGAACGCATTGGCGCCATACCTGCACCACCACCTACGAATACCATTTCTGCATCAGTGTCTTTCGCGAAGAACTCACCGAATGGACCAGAGATAGTCACTTTATCACCTTCTTTTAATGACCAAATGTACGAAGACATTTTACCACATGGAAGGCTTAGGTCTCTTGGCGGCGGCGTAGCGATACGCACGTTAAGCATGATGATGCCTTCTTCTTCTGGGTAGTTAGCCATTGAGTATGCACGAATTGTTTCGTCGTCTACTTTAGACTCCAGATCGAAGAAACCGAAGTGGTTCCAGTCGCCACGATACTCTTCTGGAATATCGAAATCAGCGTATTTAACGTGGTGAGCTGGTGCTTCAATTTGAATATAACCACCGGCACGGAAAGGTACTGACTCGCCATCAGGAATTTGTAACTTAAGTTCCTTGATGAACGTTGCCTTGTTATCGTTAGAGATAACAGTACAGTCCCACTTCTTAACACCGAAAATTGACTCTTCAAGTTCAATTTCCATGTCGTTCTTAACATTTACCTGACACGCTAAACGGCAGCCTTCACGAGCTTCACCTTTAGAGATGTGATCAAGTTCTGTTGGTAAGATATCACCGCCACCTTCTTTGATGTGTACACGACACTGACCACAAGAGCCACCGCCACCACATGCAGATGAAACGAAGATACCTGAATCAGCTAGCGCGCCTAATAGCTTGCTACCTGCAGATGTTTTAATAGCTTTTTCTGGGTCGCCATTAATTCCGATGATGATATCGCCGCTTGCTACTAATTTAGATTTAGCACCAATGATAACTAAAACTAAAATAACAACGATAGCGATGAAAACACCAACGCCTAAGAAAATCTCATTCATGATTTATCCTCGCTACCTATTAAAGTGAAATACCAGAGAATGACATAAAGCCAAGACCCATAAGACCAACAGTGATGAAAGTAATACCTAAACCACGTAAGCCATCAGGAACGTCTGAGTACTTCATTTTTTCACGGATACCAGCAAGTAAAGTAATTGCTAGTGCCCAGCCCACACCTGAACCGATACCATAAACAACAGACTCGCCGAAGTTATAGTTACGCTCAACCATGAAAGATACCGCACCGAAGATCGCGCAGTTAACTGTGATCAGTGGTAAGAAGATACCTAACGCGTTGTAAAGTGCAGGGAAGAACTTATCTAATGCCATTTCAAGAATTTGTACAAGTGCTGCAATAACACCGATGAAAGTCAAGAAACGTAAGAAGCTAAGGTCTGCTTCTGGGTAGCCAAGCCACTCTAATGCACCTGGTGCAAGAACAGCGTGATAAACCAAGTTATTTACAGGTACTGAGATACCTAGTACCACGATAACTGCCACACCTAGGCCGATTGACGTTGTTACTTTCTTTGATACAGCAAGGAAAGTACACATACCTAGGAAGAAGGCTAAAGCTAAGTTTTCAATGAAAACCGCTTTTACAAATAAACTAATATAATGTTCCACTGCTCGCCCCTTACGCTTTTGCTTCTACTTGGTCTTTCTTGAAGGTACGAAGTACCCAGATGAATAAACCAATAATGAAGAATGCACTCGGTGGTAAAATCAATAGACCCATTGGTTGATACCAACCACCATTTTGTACTAGTGGGATAATATCAACACCGAATAGTGAACCTTTACCGAATAACTCACGGATGAAACCAACAGTTAGTAGAACTACTGAGTAGCCTAAACCGTTACCGATACCGTCTAAGAAAGACATTAACGGTGGTGACTTCATTGCGTATGCTTCAGCACGACCCATTACGATACAGTTTGTAATGATTAGACCAACGAATACTGAAAGCTCTTTAGCAGTTGCATAAGAGAATGCTTGCAGTACTTGGTCAACAACGATTACAAGTGATGCGATGATCGTCATTTGCACGATGATACGTACAGATGATGGGATGTGGTTACGAATTGACGAAATAAACAAGCTAGAAAACGCAGTTACTAGTGTCAATGCGATTGACATGATTAGTGCATTTTTTAAGCTTGATGTTACCGCTAGCGCAGAACAAATACCTAGTACTTGTAATGCGATCGGGTTATTTGCGAATACCGGGCCAAATAGGACCGACTTCATTTCTTTAGTATCAGCCATTATTTCAACGCTCCTTCACGTACTTTCGCAAGGAATGGACCAAAGCCATGCTCGCCAGTCCAGAAGTCAACTGTGTGATCAACACCGTTTGAAGTTAATGTTGCACCAGAAAGACCATCGATTTGATGTTCGTTCTTCGCACCGCTCTTCATGATATTGATTGGTAACTCTTTACCTTGCCATTTAGCAGTCCATTGTGGATTTTGGATTTCACCACCTAGACCTGGCGTTTCGTTGTGCTTGAAGAAGTTGATGTTTTTAACTGTTTCACCATCGCTTTCAAGCGCTAAGAAGCCGTACATTACACCCCAAAGGCCATAACCTTGGATTGGTAGAATGATTGCGTCTGTAGAACCATCAGGTTTCTTCGAAATATATACAGGTGAATTTTTTGTCATACGCTGAATACCAGCGATGTCTTTAATTCCTTCTGCTTTCAACGCAAAGCTACGAGCTTGGTCGAATTTTGTTTTCTCGAAGTCAAATGAGTTAGGATCAGCACCTTCAACAAACTCACCTGTGTTCATGTCTACAACACGTGCTTCAATTTTTGAGTTAAAGGTATCTGATACAGTACCTGATACTTCAATGCCTGCAGCCGCTAAGATATTGCGTTGAATATCTTGTGTTTTGTTAGCTTGCTGTAAAGGACGAAGCTGAACTGAAGCAAACGATACGATGATTGCACACACTAAACATAGTGCAACAACAACGGTTAGCGTTTTGCCGATTGATTCGTTATTACTAGACATTACGTGCCAACCTCCGCTTGATATTAGCTTGCACTACAAAGTGATCGAATAATGGTGCAAATAAGTTAGCAAATAAGATTGCTAGCATCATACCTTCTGGGAATGCCGGGTTAACAACACGGATCATTACAACCATAAAGCCGATTAACGCACCGTAAGCGAACTTACCTTTGTCTGTGAATGATGCAGATACTGGGTCTGTTGCCATGAAGAACATACCAAATGCAAAACCACCAAGAACTAAGTGCCAGTGCCAAGGCATAGCAAATACAGCGTTAGTTTCTGAACCAATTGTATTTAGTAAGAATGCCGTTGCAACCATACCTAGGAATACACCTAGTACGATACGCCATGAAGCGATACGCACATAGATTAGGAATAAACCACCGATTAATAGTGCTAGTGTTGACGTCTCACCCATAGAACCTTGAATGAAACCGTAGAACGCATTCCACCATAGCTCCATGTTGCTGTAATCAAGTGAACCAACCACTGCTTGGCCAAGCATAGTTGCACCAGAGAATGAATCTACTGCTGTCCATACTGTGTCACCTGAAATTTGCGCTGGGTATGCGAAGAATAAGAACGCACGACCGGCAAGAGCAGGGTTAAGGAAGTTACGACCTGTACCACCAAAGATTTCTTTAGCGATTACAACACCAAACGTAATACCTAGTGCAACTTGCCATAAAGGAATCGTTGCAGGCAGGATTAGTGCGAATAATACAGATGTTACAAAGAAACCTTCATTTACTTCGTGCTTACGCACTGAAGCAAATAGCACTTCCCAGAAACCACCCACAGCAAATGTTACTGCGTATATTGGTAGGAAGAAGCAGGCACCGTAAAACATTTTCGCGCCCCAACCAGAATCAGCAGTTAATTCACCACCGAATAATTGGAACAGACCAACTTGCCATGTGTTTGCTAGTTCAAAACCTTGCGCTAAAGCACCAGCGGCCTGATGACCGATGTTGAACATACCAAAGAACATTGCAGGGAACGTCGCCATCCACACTAAAATCATCATACGTTTTAGGTCGATGTTATCGCGAACGTGTGTTTTGCCTTTATTTACATAACCAGGCGTGTAGAAAATAGTCGCTGCAGCTTCGTAAAGCGCATACCATTTTTCGTGTTTACCACCCGGTTCAAAATGCGGCTCAATATCTTCTAGAAATTTCTTTAAACCCATCTCTCTAGCCTTCCTTCTCGATCGTAGTCAAGCAATCGCGTAGGATTGAACCGTACTCGTATTTACCTGGACAAACGAAGGTACATAATGCTAAATCTTCTTCATCAAGCTCTAGCGCACCTAACGAAATAGCACCATCAAGATCACGTGCGATTAAATCACGTAATAATAGTGTAGGTAGGATGTCTAAAGGCATAACACGCTCATAGCTACCAATTGGAACCATGGCACGCTTCGAACCACCTGTTGAAGTCGTCATGTTAAATAGACGGCTAGGAGCTAGGTGAGATAAGAAGGTACGTGTTACTGAGAACTTGTTAGCACCTGGTGCGATCCAACCGAATAGCTCTTTTTCGCGACCTTCAAGTAATACAGATACTTGAACATGATAACGACCTAAGAACGCGTGTGGACCTTGAGAGATAGCGCCTGATAATACAGAACCAGAAATTACACGGTTATCACCGTCTTCTAATTCACCAGCAACTAAATCATCTAAAGATGCACCTAGCTGAGTTTTCACTAAGCGTGGGTTTTTAACACGAGGACCAGCAAGCGAAACGACACGGTCTGTGAAGATTTCACCTGTTAGGAATAAATTACCAAACGCGATTACGTCTTGGTAACCTAAGTGCCAAACCTGCTTGCTAGCAGAAACTGGGTCTAAGTTATGAATGTGTGTACCAACAAGACCTGCCGGATGCTTGCCACCAAACTCATGTACTTCTACTTGAGGGATTGATGAACTAGGCACTTGGCTACCAGCTTGTTTACAAACAAATACTTTGCCGTCAGTTAAACGAGATACCACAGCTAAACCAGCTTCAAATGCTTGAGTGTTCTCAGCAATGATTACTGCAGGATCTGCAGCTAGCGGGTTAGTGTCGATAGCCGTTACAAAGATAGAGCTAGGATTTGCATCCAAAGCAGCTACTCTGCTGAATGGGCGAGCACGTAGTGCTGTCCATTGACCTGACTGAACTAGTACTTCTTTAACTTTTTCACGGTCTAAGCCCGAAAGCTCGTCGGCCTTGAAAGAGTCAAAGGTGATTTGCTCACTGCCATTAACTTCAATAACAACAGATTGCAGCACACGTTTAGCACCACGATTGATTTCTTTAACTACCCCAGAAGCTGGTGCAGTAAATAAGACGCCTGGGTTCTTTTTGTCTTCAAAAAGTACCTGGCCTTTTTTGACTTGGTCATCCACGCGAACATGCATGGTTGGACGCATACCAATATATTCTTCACCTAGCACAGCTACACGTTTGACGGCAGAACCATCGTGAATAACTTGCTGAGGTGCGCCCTCTATCGGTAAATCCAGACCTTTTTTTATGTTGATCATACGCACTTGCATTACATTAACGGAAAGAAACTGAAAAATCGTACCAACCACGTCGCCATTTGATATGCTCAAGTTAAACTCTAAGTATCAAAGAATAGCCTGTTTAACACCCCAAACAAGCAACGCAGTAAACTCCTCACATATATTGCCCGAATTTTAACATCAATCAGGGTGACTATGCGAGAGCAAATATGAAATTTATACGACAGATACGGTTATTTAGACTACAAAAACCTTTTGAATAAAATTCAATATAGACCAAAGTGCTATTGATGATGTTTTATTTTCATCCAGAAACAAAAAAGTCGCTTAAAAAAGCGACTTTACAAAATCAAGTTTGTTCAGCGATTAATCGATCAGCTGTGAAATCGCAACATCAGGATTCACATCTTGCTCGTAATCTACACTGTCGATACCAAAACCGAATAAACGTAAAAACTCATTATGGTAACCCACGTAATCCGTTAATTCGTCAATTGTATCTGTATCCACTGTATCCCAAACATGTTGTACACGAGCTTGAACATCATCTTCTAACTCTTTGTAGTTTTGGAATAAATGACCACCTTCGTCAAAACGTGGTATTTCACCGTAAAGGTTTTCAGTAAATAGTGAATGAATTTGCTCAATAGTACCTTCGTAAGTACCGTCTGCTTTCATTACTTTGAATAAAGCAGAGATATATAAAGGCATAATTGGAATTGCCGAGCTTGCTTGTGTCACAACCGCATTTAATGAAGAAACATACGCTTCGCCATTTAAGCCTTTTGTTGACTCTTTGATTGCTTGAGTTGCACGGTCAAGATCTTCTTTCGCTTTACCAATTGTCGCATGACCATAAATTGGCCACGTTAACTCTTTACCGATATAAGTGTAAGCAGTCGTTTTGAAGTTATCAGCAAGTACCTCCGCTTCTTTTAATGCGTCAATCCACATTTCCCAATCTTCACCGCCCATTACTTTAATTGTATTGTCGATGTCTTCTTGGCTTGCTGCTTCAACGGTTACTTCATCAATCACACGCTTTGAAGTGTTTAGGTTCTTCGTAGTGATATCTGAGCCAATAGGCTTAAGCGTAGATGAGTAAGTCTCACCTGTATTTGGATCAGTACGACGAGGTGAAGCAAGGCTGTAAATAACTAAATCAATTTTACCTAGATCAGCTTTGATAGTATCAATTGCTTTTTGCTTAATTTCGTTAGAAAACGCGTCGCCATTGATATTTTTAGACCATAAACCTGCTTCTTCAGCGGCTGCTTGGAATGCTGCTGTGTTGTACCAACCTGCAGAACCCGTTTTGCGTTCGCTACCTTCTTTTTCAAAGAAAATACCTAACGTTTTAGCACCGCCACCAAATGCAGCCGTGATACGTGATGCTAGGCCGTAACCTGTAGACGCACCTATCACTAATACATTCTTAGGTGCATTGCTCAGTGGTCCTTGCGCTTTCACATAATTAATTTGTTCTTGTACGTGCTCAGCACACCCTACTGGATGCGCGTTAGTGCAGATAAATCCACGAATTTTCGGCTTAATGACCATTGATCATCCTATATCTATCACAATAAAAATTAGCGCTAGTTTAAAGGCTAATAGTTAAAATACAGGTCTGATCAGTAAAACTTTTCAGACCCACGTAAATTTTTCGAGCTTAAAACACCCAAGTAACCAGCAGTCTAGAGTGACTGTCCTTCTAACTTTAGGTGACTGTCCTTCTAACTTTGAGTGACTGTCCTGCTAACTTTGAGTGACTGTCCTGCTAACTTTGAGTGACTGTCTTTCTAACTTTGAGTGACTGTCCTGCTAATTTAGTCGAACTTTGAGCCGCCTAAGCACTTTGGTGATTCAGGTGCCTGTCCATGTTGTTCACTGAACTCTTCGGGAGTAAATGTGTGAATCGCTAATGCATGAATGTGATTTGCTAATTCATCTTTTAATAGCTCATTAATTTGACGGTGACGGGCAAGTAAACGTTTACCTGCAAATTCTTCACTCACAACCACCACTTTAAAATGCGACTCAGTTCCACGACTATGCATATGGCTTTCATTGACAACATTCAGGTGTTTACATTCGATACCCGCAGCAAGCTTTTGCTCAATTTGTTGTTGCATTGACATGTGTCATAGACCTTTCATAAGAAAATAATTGCCAGCTACTATATCAAGGGCATGGCTCAATTTGCCAATGATTTTATATAATTGAACGAAAGGTAAGATTAATTCGAGGGTGTTTGAGTCTTTGCTGCTTCGGCAAACTATGCTGGTAATCGCGTTGGCTAAAACCATTCATGATTAAACAGCTACCACTTTGCAGCACAATGCTATGTTGTTCATTTTTATATTTGTGCTTTATTTTAAATACACGTTCGGCCCCTAGTGATACAGACGCGATTGTTGGTTGCTCACCAAGTTCTTTCTCATCGTCACTATGCCAGCCCATACAATCATGACCATCTCGATACAAATTAACTAAAAGCGCATTAAATGGTATCTGCAAAGTTCTTGATAAGCGTACACGCATAGCATCAAGTACCTCTGGCCAAGGCTCAACGATTAATTTTGAACCCGAGTAACCATAATTTACGCTCTGATCAGCAATAAAGCATTGCAAACGCGGGATCACATGGCTTTTTCCGTACACTTTTATAGCCGGTTGCTGCCAATTGAGCTGCTGCTGAAGAAAGTAAAATAATTCGAGGCTTTTTTGCGCACTCAATGTATTGGCTTGGTAAGAAAACCCATCAGGTAGATGATTAGGGTTGGCGTTTGGCTGTTGCATGTTAGAATTTACCTATACATTAATACTTTCGTAAAATCATGATGACCACCCAAGCACAGCTCGGTGATAACACCTATACCCTAGAACGCTTTCCGTTAGATCAAAAAAATCGCAGTCTTCAAGCATGGGACTCTGGCGATGAATATCTTGTCAATTATGTACAAGAGCACTACCCAGATGCAAATTCAATCCTGATACTCAATGACAGTTTTGGCGCCTTATCCTGTGCCTTTAATACGTTAACAGTTTATTCAGTTAACGACTCGTATATTGGTCATCAAGCTACCCGCTATAATTTACAAACCAATGAGTTATCAACAGATTCTTTAACGCAACTGGACTCATTAGCAGCATTACCTAATCAGGTTGACTTAGTGATATTAAAAGTGCCACGCAATTTAGGCTATCTTCAGCATCAACTTGCCGCAATCAGTGCAGCTTTACCTGCTGACATTGATGTTATTGCAGCTGGAAAAACGAAAGACATTCATAACTCAACTATAAAGACTTTTAGTCAGTATATCGGTGAAACATCAACCAGCTTAGCGGTTAAAAAGTCCCGTTTAATTATCAGTAAAACCAGTGGTCTTAATAAAGTAGCCCCCTTTCCTGTTAACTGGCCACTTGAAGGCAGTGAATTTGAAATTCAAAATCATGCCAATGTATTTTCTCGGGACTCATTAGATATCGGCGCGCGCTTTTTCTTTAACTATTTGCCACAAACAAGTAAAGCCCGCAGCATCATTGATTTAGGCTGTGGTAATGGTGTTGTTGGGTTAATGACTCTCAAACGTTGCCCTAAAGCCCATGTAACCTTCGTTGATGAGTCCTATATGGCCGTTGAATCAGCCAAATTGAACATAACTCACAATTTACCTGATCAATTAGACCTGTGTGAGTTTGTTCAAAACGACTGTTTAACCGATTTTCAACCTAACAGTGTTGACCTTGTTTTATGTAACCCACCATTCCACCAAGCGCAAGCGGTCACCGATCATATCGCTTGGCAAATGTTCAAACAGGCAAAACAAACATTAAAGCACGGTGGTGAATTAAGAATTATTGGTAATCGTCATCTAGACTATCATGAAAAGTTAAAACGCATGTTCGGCAATTGTAAGCTATTAGGATCTAATAAAAAGTTTGTCGTACTAAGTGCTACAAAGAATAACTAATGGAGCTAACTAAATGAAAAAAATACTTCCTTTGTGCTTGCTAGCCGCCCTATCTGCGTGTAGCAATCAGCCAAATCAGTTAATTTTGAACCCCGTTTATCAAGGCGGGAAAATTTCAACTATTAACAGTAATGTTAGCACCAGCGTAATTGACTTACGTGGTGACAATGTGACCCTTAAAATCATTGGTTCAGACAAAGTTAAAACGCTTGCAAGCCCTGGAATAGCTGATTCTGTGAAAAGTGCCTTAGACAGTGCTCTAAGCCGTAATGGTGCAAACATTTCAAACTTAGCAACTACACGTTTTGAATTAGATATTCATAAATTGCAAGCAACTGTCACCGAAAAGATGATGACGCACAGTAGTGCTGCAAATGTGGAGTTTGGTTTAAGAGTGATTAAAAGTACAAGTAACTTTAGTAAGATATACCGCGGCAACGCAAATCTTGAAGGACCACTCAGTCATGACCGTGCAAAAATAGAAGGTCAACTTAATAAGTTGACTGAACAGGTTATAACACGCATTGTATCTGACCCAGAATTAATCGCCTATTTAGAAGGTTAACCATGAAACGCATTTTATTACTTAGTTTTTTATTGTTTTTTGCTCACAGTTCATTCGCAGCGACTGAAGGTAAGTTTATTCAAAAAGACAATATGTTTCCGCGCGTAGAAATTGTTACTACGCTTGGCAGTATTGTGGTCGAAATGGATCGTTCACGGGCACCAATTACAGTAAATAACTTTCTAACTTACGTTGCCGATGGTAGCTATCAAGGTAGTGTATTTCACCGTGTTGAACGTGATGAAGACAACGAACGTGATTTTGTAATTCAAGGCGGTGGTTACGATAAAGACTACGATGGTCTGTACGAAGGTGACCCTATTTTCAATGAAAGTGGCAACGGGTTAAAAAACGATATGTATAGTATCGCAATGGCATATCAAGACCGTAAACCACACTCAGGTACGCGTCAATTCTTCTTTAATATGGACGACAACGACCATCTTAATCCAGGTCGTGATTGGGGCTTTGCTGTATTTGGTATGGTCATGGATGGCTACGAAACTCTAGACAAAATCATGCGTGTCGAAACTGCTTTCAATGAAAAAATTGGTTACAGCTTTGTACCCAAAGATCCTGTTGTTATCTTAAACGTAAAAGTGCTTGACGCTAATCAATAATAAATAGGGGCGCACGCCCCTTAAACTGGCAACACTATGACAAAAACCCTTTCTTTTTCAGAGTATTTCTCATACTTCAAAGATAAACGTTTAATTAATATTTTTATTTTTGGTATTAGCAGCGGCTTTCCGTGGGTATTGATTGGCTCTGTCATGTCGGCCTGGCTAAAAGATGAAGGCCTAAGCCGCAGCATGATTGGGTTGTTTGGCATCGTGTTTGGTGCATATAGCATTAACTTTTTATGGTCACCGCTCGTTGACCGTGTAAAGTTACCTTTTTTATTTAACTGGCTAGGCCAGCGCCGTAGCTGGATTTTACTCTGTCAGTCAGTCATTTTTATTGGTACCTTTTCGCTTGCAGGGCTCGATATCAAAGCCAACCTTTGGTTTGCTGCCGCACTGTGTTTAGTGATTGCAATAGCATCTGCAACTCAAGACATTGCTATTGATGCATTTCGTATCGACACTTTGGCAGAAAATGAGAGCCATAAAGCCACCGCAGCGGCAGCAATGGCAACCTCAGGTTGGTGGAGCGGCTATGCTCTATTAGGCGCCCTACCGTTTTATATGGCCGACATCCCTTCACTTGATTGGCCACAAGTTTACTTTTTCCTATCTGTCGTGATGCTGCTATTAATGAGCAGCGTATTTTGGGCGAAAGAACCAGAATCAAATCGCGATGCAGTTCAAGCAGAGCTTGAGCAAACCTATCAACAAAAGCTGGCTGGTAGTACGCAAACTCGCTTTGCTAAAGTTATTGCATGGCTTGCTGTAACCGTTTTTGATCCTTTTAGAACCTTCTTCGCCCGTAACGGGGTAAAAACAGCATTGGCTTTATTAGCTTTTATTTTCTTATTTAAAATCGGCGAGGCCTTCTTAGGGCGAATGTCTATCGTGTTTTATAAAGAAGTGGGCTTCTCGAATAGCGATATTGCTACCTTCTCAAAAGTAGGTACGGCAGTACTTACTATCGCTTTCACCTTTCTAGGTAGTTTGTTTAACCAACGATATGGCATTGTTAAAGGCTTATTTATTAGTGGTATTGCGATGGCAGCCTCAAATCTCGCCTTCGCTTGGATTGCTATAGCAGGCCCTAAATTGAGCCTTTACGCGTTTGCAATCATTATTGATGGTTTTACACAGGCTTGGTCTCTCGTTGCCATGGTGGCGTTTATATCTATGCTTTGCGACCGAGCATTTAGTGCCACTCACTATGCGCTACTTGCTTCATTAGGTAATTTAGGTAGAACTTTGCTTTCAAGTTATAGCGGCGTGGTCATTGATGACTGGTTAGGAGGAAATTGGGCGATGTTCTTTGTAGTGACAGCACTTATGGTTTTACCTTCATTAATTTTCTTATTTTTAATTAGGCATAAGCTTTATGCACTAGAAAACAACTATCATCAAAGGGATTTAACAAGTTAGATACGAAAGTAATTTTAGAGGAGAGATAAATGGTGAAATTTTAATAGCGCCTCCCTGCACTATTTGTATTACTTTAGTAGTGTTATTTCACCACAAAGCACTAAAAAATTATGCGTCTTTTAGCAAATTAAGACCTTCGTACGGGTCAACTTCTAAAGCATCACAATAACGTATGAATTCAATAACATCTAGTCGACGTTCTTGGTTTTCAATTTTACCGATAAAAGAATGCGGCGTACCTAAAACCTGCGCAAGGCTACGCATTGTGTGACCTTTCTCGTGGCGTTTAGTTTTAAGCCATTTCGTTAATTTCGAGTTTTCTTCAGAAGAAACTGTTTTACCCATCATAAAATACATCTCCTACTAGATGATTTAAATTAATAAACTTAAGAGTGAAATTTGCCCGTCTCACTCTTGGATACATTATATACTAATAATTTTCACTTTGAATTATTAATTATACAAATGTCCACCTTTCAGGTATGGACCTTATTAGTATACATGTCTTAGTGTAGCTAAAATTAAAGCATGTGCTCTATAGTTAACTGGTTAACTGTACCAAAAAATTGATCAATTGGAAGTCAAACAAGATGAAAGTATCGCTTTAAATTCTGCATATTTATGCTTAAAGTGTACGTAAATACTGAAAAAGGCTAAGAAATGTTTCGTATATTATTTTTGTTGCCAATTGTACTGTGTGTAGCATGGTACCTATTTTTAAAACACAATCGAGTACCAATTAAGCAAGGTAAAAATGGCTTTGTATACATTTTGGTCGCATCAGCGTTAGTTTTAGGCTTCTTTTTACTGATGATTAAAGTGACCCAACACTAGGGTCACTCATTTTTAATTAATCGGTAACGAATTTACCTATTACTATCTACGACGATCTCGCAGCATTAACAAACACGGTGTAAGCACAAGTGTCAACACCGTGGCAAATGTTAAGCCACCAGCGACAGCCGTTGCCAATTGCACCCACCATTGAGTAGATGGCGCACCAAAATCAATGTGACGGTTAAATAAATCAATATTCACTTGGAGTACCATTGGCATCAATCCCAAAATGGTGGTAACAGTCGTTAGCAATACCGGACGCAAACGCTGTGCACCGGTTCGCAAAATCGCATCTTTGGCAGCCAGACCTTGGCTTCGTAAAACATTATAGGTATCAATCAATACTATATTGTTATTAACCACAATACCTGCAAGCGAAATAACCCCAATACCTGACATCACAATACCAAACGGTTGCTGTAATACGATTAAACCTAAGAACACACCCACAGTTGAAAATAGCACAGCACTTAAAATCAAAAATGCTTGATAAAAGCTATTAAATTGCGTCACCAAAATGATACCCATCACAAATAGGGCAACCACAAAAGCCTGCTCAAGAAAGGCTTCTGATTCATCTTGATCTTCAGTTTCACCACGCACTTTAATTTTCACGCGAGGGTCTAATCCTTGCTCTTCTAATTGCGCTTGTAAGCGCGGCAATGCCTTGGCAAGTTGTTCACCTGGCTTCATGTCTGCATTAACGGTAACAACGCGCTGAGAATCAACACGACGGATAGTATCGACTTTAGGCGCTGCTTGACGCTCAACAAAGTGACTAATTGGCACTTGCCCGTGCATGGTTTTTACACGTAACGTTTCAAGACGTCCTAAATCACGTTTGTCATGGGGGAAACGTACGCGAATATCAATCTCGTCATCCACATCATCTGGACGGTATTCCCCTAATTTCAAGCCATTGGTAATAAGCTGAACATTTGCCCCTAACATACTGGCATCGGCACCAAAACGAGCGGCATCAGAACGATTCAATTTAAGTTGCCACTCAATGCCCGGCTTTGAAGCACTGTCATCAACATTTCGAAACGCGCCATCATTCTCGATAGCTTGCCTTACTCGTTTAGCTTCACTGTTAAGCACATCAACAAACCGAGAGCTCAGCTCAATGCTTAACGCTTTACCACCTCCTGGGCCGTTTTCATCTTTACGAAGTTCAATTTCTACACCGGCATAACTTGCCGTGATTTCGTTAACTTGGCTGATAATATCTTCTGCGGGCGGACGCTCATCCCAATCTTTTAGATTCATTCTAAACGTGCCTACTTGATCTTTACCACCAGTACGGGCATACAGAGTTTTTATACCTTCCACTTTTAGGATGCGCGATTCAATATCTTTCATGATCACGTCTTTTTCAAAGATGGATAAGTCACTGTAAGAACGTACTTTGATATTGACGCCATTTGGCTCAACATCAGGAAAGAACTCAACGCCAAGCTTAGAAATAGCAAAGGCAAAGAACACCATAATGGAAAACACAATTGCAGCAGCAAGGCTCCACCAAGGACGCTCTGTTGCATAATCAAGTACTCGAATATAACGCCCAAGCATTCCTTTAATTTGTGTTAAATCGCCAGACTCTGCTAACTCTAAATCATGTTTTTGCTGCTCAGAAAGCGGCCTTGATTTACCTATTAGTCCACCAATAGTTGGTACAAACACCAGTGCCATAAGTAATGACGCAGACAAGGTAGCAATAAGTGTAATCGGCAAGTATTTCATAAACTCGCCCATCATTCCCGGCCAAAATATCAGCGGGGCAAAGGCCGCTAATGTTGTTGCCGTAGAGGCGATAATTGGCCATGCCATTCGTTCTGCAGCCAGTTTATATGCAACCTTGCGCTGTTTGCCTTCACTCATTGCTCTGTCTGCAAACTCACTAACAACAATTGCGCCATCCACCAGCATACCGACAGCCATGATGAGCGCAAAGAGCACCACGATATTCACCGTTAAACCAAACACAGAGATCACTAAAATCCCCGTTAAGAATGAACCGGGAATGGCAATACCCACTAAAAATGCCGTGCGCGCACCAAGTACCGCCACAATAACGATAACCACCAATAATACGGCAGACAGCACATTATTTTGCAGATCAGAAAGCATCATCTTTACGTCTTTTGACATGTCGCCGGTGTAATCAACGCGTATATGATCAGGCCATATTTTCTTGGCCTCATTGACCACTTGCTTCACTTGTTCGACCGTATCAATAATATTTTCACCAGCACGTTTTTTTACTTCCAGCGAAACCGCATGGCGGCCATTAATACGTGCGATTGAGGTTGGGTCTTTATACGCTCGACGAATTTTTGCTACGTCCATAAAACGTACCACCCTATCGCCAACGACTTTCACGGGTTGCTCCATGACATCCTGAATCGTCTCAAATACCGACGGGATTTTTACAGCAAAGCGTCCTTTACCAGTATCAAGTGTACCGGCAGCAACTAAGCGGTTGTTATTTGATAGCAGTTGAATGATGTCACTCGGTTCAAGACCATAAGAAATCATCGCCAGTGGATCGACCTCAATTTCGACCATGTCCTCGCGATCACCACCTACATCAACTTCTAATACGCTAGAAATGCTTTCTAGTTCATCTTTAAGATTACGAGCAAGGGTTAACAAACCTCGTTCTGGCGCATCACCGGACAAAGTTAATGTAATAGTCGGTTGCTCGTCTTCCATCAAAATTTCATGAACTTCTGGTTCTTCTGATTCAGAAGGCAGTTTCGCCTTAGCTAAGCTGACTTTATCTCGTACATCCGCTAAGGCTTCTTTGGGATCCATACCCGCGATAAATTCAAGGGTCACAGAGGCATGCCCTTCACTTGCCACCGCTGACATTTCTTTTACGCCTTCAATCGAGCGGAGCTCAATCTCCATTGGCCTAACTAATAGCCGCTCAGCATCTTCAGGGGAAATACCGTCATGAATAATCGACACATAAATAAAAGGAATGGTGACATCAGGATTCGCTTCTTTAGGGATGGTTTGATATGTCACCCAGCCCGAGATCAGCAACAAGATGAAAATAGATAAAACTGTACGCGTGTGAGTCAACGACGCTTCGATTAAGTTTTTCATACTTAGTTGCTCGTAGCTTCAGTAAACACGGGCTCAACTTTATCACCGGCACGCACAAAACCTTGACCAAGGGTAATGACATTTGCTTGTTCGCCTAAACCCCAAAGCCAAACCCCCTGCTCGGTACTTTTAGCCAGATTCACCGATTTAAACTCAACAATATTATCGTCATTCACGACTTTTACGCCGATATTACCTTGCTCATCAAGGGCCATAAAAGCTGGGCTTAATAACATTGCAGGCTCAGTTGGCAACTCAATATTAAGCTGAGTCGAAAAACCTGCTTTATATTTCATTCCTGGGTTTTCAAACGCTGCTTCAATACGAAATGTATTCGTGCTGTCATCAGCAACAGATGCAATATAACGAATACGACCAGGATAGGTTTTGTCATTTAAAACATGAGCAAAAGTAGCTTGCCCGACTTCTAAGCCTTGCACTTCTTTTTGGGTTGCATCGGCTCTAACAATTAACGGGTCTAAATCAGCGAGCTGTAAAATAGGGTCGCCTATGCCAACATAATCACCAATTTCGACTAAACGTTTGTTAATAACGCCATCAAAAGCAGCGCGTACTTCAGTGCGCTCTAGTTTTAATTCAAGGCTAACTAAGGTTGCTTTAGCCTGTTGCAACATAGCTTGCGCTTGCATGGTTAATACTTTGTTCTGTAAACCTTGCTGATTTAGCTTAAGGGCGCCTTCGTATTCAGTTTGATACTGTGCCACTAAGGCTTCTGCTGATGTAATTTGGGCGGCTAAATCAGACTTATCGAGGCGTAAAATAACCTGTTCTTGTTTTACAAACTGACCTTCTTCAACCAAGATTTCGAGTACTTGTCCTGCTTGCCTAGCGCTAATATTTGCGATTTTGTCAGGCTCTGATTTACCGTAAAAGGTCAGGTTTTTATTTATTTTCTTAGCAACTAATGACATCACCTGCACTTTAGGCAAGCGCTCTTGGGCTTGTTCTTTACTTTGCTGCGCGTTTTGATCTGCTTTGCTATCGCCGGATAGCATCCACAATATAATCACCAAAACAATGGCGATAGCTAAAATATAGGGTTTCTTTTCTATTGTTGTAGTTATATTTGGCAACGCAAAATTCCTTCTAATAATGCGTAAAATTTAGCAGAGGCAGGATATTATGAGAAGTTAAAGCAATAAAAAAGCCACATCAAGTGGCTTTCATAAATAATTAAACGCTGAAGCTGGCTCCGCAACCACAGGTTGTAGTTGCGTTCGGGTTATTCACAAAAAAGCGAGCCCCTTCAAGGCCTTCTGTGTAATCAACGGTACCATCAACTAGGTATTGAATACTCATAGGGTCAACAACTAGCGTTACACCATTTTTAACAATTTCTAAATCGCCAGGGTTAGCTTTTTCATCAAAAGTAAAACCATATTGGAAACCTGAGCAACCACCACCTGTAACGTATACACGTAGCTTTAGATCAGGATTTTCTTCTTCCTCGATTAACTGTTTAACGCGAACAGCTGCTGCATCGCTGAACTTGATTGGCAACTCATCTGACATACCAAAACCCTCAAAACCTATAATGGTCGCAATTATCTAATACCCGAGTATTTTAATCAAGTATCGCCTCCCATTGAAAATATTTTAGTATAGGATTGGCTAACATATTCGCATTGAACTAACATTTAATTGTAGTACTTTTTACCCATGTAAAAGTTATGCGATGAGGGACCATCACAGTGATAGATCATTTAAAGCTGCATTTCATTAGTCCAAGCTTAACTAGCTCGCAAACAATCCCTGCGCAGTACGATAGTTTACTCGTTTGCTTATCCGTACTTACTGCGGTCTTTGCTTCTTACATTTCATTTTTACTATCAGCAAAAATTAAAAGCTCTCAATTAAGAAATGAAAGCCTTGTATGGACTTTGTTAGCATCGTGCTTTTTAGGTATTGGTATCTGGGGTATGCATTTTGTAGGTATGCTCGCCTATAAACTTCCTATCGCTGTTGAATACAACATCACGGTCACTTTGATCTCTATTTTGCCAAGCGTTTTTGCAAGTTATATTGTTCTTTCCCCCACTATTGGGCGTGGCAAAGGGCTAGTTTTTCGAAGTGTACTTATGGGGGCTGGTATTGGTTGTATGCACTTTATTGGCATGATGGCAATGATGATGCCAGCCCACATGGCCTATGAACCTTGGTTATTTTCATTATCGATTTTAGTCGCAATTGTTCTTTCTGGCATTGCACTATGGATTAATGATTTTAGAAATGAGCGTGAGGTAAACCAAACACGTATAAACATTCTCGTTGCAGTCATTATGGGGAGTGCTATTTCAAGCATGCACTACATTGGTATGATTTCAATGACTGTATTTGAGACTGATTATACCATTTATACATCTGGCCATGATAACGCTGCGCTTGCAAAATTAATTATATCCGTCTTATTAGCCCTAAGTCTGTTCGTATTAGGGATTGTCGAACTTAGAGCACGAAGTTTACTATCAGCCAAACTTGAAGCCGTGCTGAATACAGTTCAAGATGTCGTTATTAGCTTTAATAATGTAGGAGTAATTGAATTCGCTAACCCAGCAGTTCTTCCTGTTTTTGGCTATGAACCAACCCACCTAATCGGTAAACATATCCACACTTTAATCCCAAAACAATCATCGCAGTTAGATGAGATATTCTGCGACCCACAGCAAAAAAAAGAAAACGTGAGTACAAATAAGAGCCGCCTATTAAAGGGGTTACGTAAAGATAAATGCTACTTTCCTATCACTCTCACAATTAGCTCCATTGGCAAAAAAGAAGCGGGCTCTTACGTTGCAACTATTAAAGACCTAAGCGACATTCAAAACCAAGAAGCGTTTACACAAACAATTTTCGATAACTTACCTATTATGCTGTTCGTAAAAGAGGCCGAGCATCTAACATTTAGCCATGTCAATAAAGCAGGTGAGCAACTTTTAGGTAAAACTAAAGAGCAACTCATTGGCTTAAATGACTTTGATATTTTTAGCGATGAGGACGCCGTGAATTTTATTCAAACTGATAGGGATGTACTAAAAAGTAACGAAACACTTTTTGTAACTGAGAAGCCTATGACCATAAATGGTCGAACGCATTATCTTCGAACCAGAAAGCTCGCAATTAGAGACGCTCAAGGAAAAGCTCGCTACTTACTGGATGTATCTGAAGATGTTACTGAATTAAAACAAGCAAAAACAGATCTTGAGAACTTACATCAACGGATGTCAATGGCTGCAGATGCAGCACACATTGGAATTTGGGAGTGGAACTTTGAAACCAATGAATTAATCTGGGATGACTGGATGCATACCTTGTTCGAAATTCCAAAAACATCTTTTAAAGGCAATTACTCAACATGGGCGAGCACCTTACACCCAGATGATTATGAGGACGTTACAAATAAGCTCAAGCTTTCGATACTAAACAATGAAGAATTTCATGCTGAGTTTCGTATCGTTTTATCTTCTGGCAGAACTCGCTATATCAATGCCGACGGAAGAATCTACGGAAAACGGATGATCGGCGTCAATTTTGATATTACCAAGCGGGTTTTGGCTGAGCAACAGATACGAATGTTGGCACAAACAGATCATCTTACCGGTCTTGCAAATAGAAGCGCTTTAAGTAAGTTTATTAATCATGAGTTTGACCGTGTTGAACGCACAGGTGGTAAGGTTGGTTGTTTATACTTTGACCTTGACAAATTTAAGCCCATCAATGACACCCATGGTCATTTAGTTGGTGATTTCGTGCTTGTTGAAATTGCTAAACGGTTACTTGAAACAGCCCGAAAAACAGATTGTGTTGCACGCATTGGGGGTGATGAATTTGTCATCGTCATTACTGATATAGAAAATCAAAATCAGATTGAGCGAGCTCTAACACGTTTTATTAACTCAATATCAACGCCAATTGCATCTGAGGTGGGTTATTTAAATGTAGGCGCAAGTGTTGGTTATGCTTTATATCCTGATGATGCAAAATCACTTGATGACTTATTAAATAAAGCTGATGAGCGCATGTACAAGCAAAAACATAACTCTCCTATGACAGTGATAAGTATGCAACCATAACCTTGGCTCAGTCATTAAATATTATAATCAGCTCGATTTTCCCAAAAAGAAGATAAAAATATAAAATGCCAACGACTTAGTGAGTTTGATTTGGTAAACTGCGGCTCAAAAGTGCTGTGAGGAAATATGCGTGTGGCTTGAGAGACTAAGACGTCGACTAGCAAAGCCTAAAACATCTGTGCAATTGTGCTTACTTGGTGTGAGTGCAGGGTTAATTGCGGCAGTGCTGATCATATTCTTTCGCCTTACGATCATGTTTTTCCAGAGCTTATTCTTAGAAAAGCCTGATGACTTTTCTACGCTTCCTACTCTTGAACGTGTTTTATTACCAGTCGGCGCAGCCTTATTAATTGCCCTTTTTGCAGCTTCAACTGGATTTAAACATTATCGACTTGGTATTCCATTTGTCATTCATCGAATAAAAAAATACTACGGTCATATGCCACTCTATAACACGGTTAACCAATTTGTTGGTGGTGCTTTAGCCTTGATCAGTGGTTTTTCGGTGGGCCGAGAAGGCCCGTCGGTACATATGGGTGCAACAGGTGCCAGTTTACTGGCCGATAAACTACACCTTCCACACAATGCAATGCGTACCCTCACCGGTTGTGGCGTTGCAGCCGGAATTGCAGCCTCATTTAACACCCCACTTGCAGCCGTTATCTTTGTTATGGAGGTGGTGCTTAGGGAATATAAAGTGCATATTTTTGTGCCCATTATGCTCGCTGCGGTTACTGGTGCTTTAGCCACTCAGTTTGTATTTGGTGATGCTTCAGAGCTTGCGCTTATCACCATGAACCCATTGAGTGGCTGGCATTACCCATTTTTAATCATATTTGGTATGGCACTAGGGGCTGTTGCCTATGCGTTTAACCAAAACTTGATGCTTATAATCCGCACTTTTAAACCGCTTAGCATGTTTCCTCGCCTATTACTGGCAGGGTTAATTGCAGGGTTAATTGCTTATATGGTTCCTCATGCAATGGGTTCAGGTATGAGCGCCATCACTATTGCTATTGAATCACCAGATGATGTGCAGTTTTTAACAACCATCTTGATTGCCAAATTACTCGCCACCTTATTTGCCATTGGTTTAGGTATTCCAGGTGGGATCATCGGCCCTGTTATTGGGCTTGGGGTATTAATGGGCACCTTAATGGCCTTCTTTGCGCAGTTTATTAGCCCAGGAGTAGATATCACAGGTACCTACAGCATGCTTGGCATGGCAGGGTTATTGGCCGCTACATTACACGCACCACTTGCTGCACTCACTACGGTTATGGAGTTAACCTCAAGCCCCGAGATCATTGTGCCAGCCATGTTGGTGATCTCAACGGCTTATGTCACAGCATTACAGTTTTTTGGTAACCGCTCTATTTTTATGCAGCAACTTGACTTCCAAGGGCTTGAGTATCAAATATCGCCTGCCACAGAAGCATTACAAAAAGTAGGCGTTATGGATGAAATGGATGAGCAGTTCAAACTGCTTTACAGTGACGACAAACAACAAATTAAAGAATCGCTCGATGCCCTTGATAGCCAAACCCCGCTGATTGTTCATGATGAAGAGAATGGCTATCGTCTTGCTGAATATGATTTAAGTTTGATGTCTGACCAAGAAAGTAACATCAAATATGTCAGCCTTGCCGGCCTTAGTAGCCAAGCAACATTAGCCGATGCTTTTGACTTACTAAAAGATAAACGCAGCGGTGCGGTGTATATTTACAACCTACTTGATAACCAACAGATTATGGGCCTTTTGCGTTGGGACCAAATCAGACATATTCTTACCATACGCAATAGTTTGTTATAACAATTAAAATGGATGCTTAAATGACTGCGCTATTAGTTTATAAAACCTTCCACGTATTTTTTATGATTGCTTGGTTTGCCGGTATTTTTTACCTGCCACGTCTTTTTGTTTACCACGCAATGAGTGAAGAAAAAGCCTGTAACTCAATGCTGAAAGTAATGGAACGCCGCTTACTGTTTTTTGTGACGCCGTTTGCCGTTTTAACATTGGTATTTGGCTTACTGACCATTTTTGAATATGGTCGTGATTGGTTTAGATACAGCATGTGGCTGCACTACAAACTGGTGTTAGTAATTATCCTTTATATTTATCATGGCTATTGCTTTAAATTACTGGCTGACTTTAAGCATGATCGCAATACTCGTAGCGATCGCTTTTACCGTATTTTTAATGAAATTCCGGTACTCATCCTTTTAGCTATAGTGGCACTGGCAATTATTAAACCTAACTTATAATTTGCTGCTGTGAACGTTAAAAATTTGCTATAGTACTGCGCAAATTTATGCGGCCTCCCATACCGAGTGCCAGCGCCCTATAAATATGATTAGGAACAAACCCCATGCTAAGTTTCCAAGGTGAAAATATCCTGTCGGTCAATCAGCTTGATCGAGATTGTATTGAACGTATTTTTGCAGTTGCTAAGAAAATGGAGCCTTATGCTAAAAAGCAAAAGCGCACCAATGTTTTAGAGGGCGCAATTTTAGCGAACTTGTTCTTTGAACCAAGCACGCGTACTCGCGTAAGTTTTGGTACAGCATTTAACTTACTAGGTGGTTTGGTTCGTGAAACAACAGGTATGCAAAGCTCGGCGCTTGCAAAAGGTGAATCTTTGTATGATACCGCTCGCGTTATCTCAGCGTATGCAGATGCAGTCGCAATGCGCCACCCTGACGCAGGATCTGTTGCTGAGTTTGCCACTGGGTGTGACGTGCCAGTGATTAATGGCGGTGACGGCCCAAATGAGCACCCAACACAAGCCCTACTGGACTTACTAACAATTGAGCGTGAACTAGGTCGCTTCAACCAAAGCATCGACGGTATGCACATTGCCCTAGTAGGTGATTTAAAATATGGCCGTACTGTGCACTCTTTATCTAAATTACTTTGTCATTATAAAGACGTTAAGTTCTCTATGGTGGCACCTGATGGCTTACAAATGCCAGACTACATTTTAGATGCTGTAGATAACGCAGGTCATAAAATTCAAGTAGTCGATAAGATGGAAGGCAACTTGGCGGCCGATATTGTGTATCAAACCCGTATCCAAGAAGAACGCTTCCCTTCACAAGAAGAAGCTAACAAATACCGTGGTGGTTTCCGTATCAGCCAAGCAATTTACAACGCACACTGTAAGCCAAACTCAGTATTGATGCACCCACTCCCTCGTGACAGCCGTTTAGAGGCAAACGAGCTAGATAACGATTTAAATAGCAACGACAACCTAGCAATTTTCCGCCAAGTGCAAAATGGCGTGTTAATTCGCATGGCGTTGTTTGCTCTAACCTTAGATGTTGCCGACAAAGTTGAGCAATATGAAGTCGACGTGCCTTGGTTTAGCCGTAAACGTAATAGCTAACTTGCTTCGTTTTGGGCTCTTTGAGCCCTCGCAAACCAACTCATTTAACGTGACAACCCAATAGGACTATTCATGACAATTAGCCAAGATCTTTTTAATCGCGCGCAAGAATCAATCCCAGGCGGTGTTAACTCACCAGTTCGTGCCTTCAATGGCGTTGGCGGTACTCCTTTATTCATCACTAAAGCTGAAGGCCCTTTTACCTTTGATGCTGATGGTAACCGTTATATCGATTACGTTGGTTCATGGGGACCCATGATCATGGGCCATAACCACCCAGCTATTAAGCAAGCGGTATTAGAAGCCGTAGAAAATGGCTTAAGCTATGGTGCGCCAACCGAAACTGAAATCTTAATGGCCGAAAAAGTAAAAGAGCTAGTACCATCAATCGAAAAAGTACGTATGGTAAGCTCAGGTACTGAGGCAACAATGAGTGCAATTCGCTTAGCACGTGGTTTCACTGGCCGTGACAAAATCTTAAAGTTTGAAGGCTGTTACCACGGTCATGCAGACTCACTACTAGTAAAAGCAGGCTCAGGCGCACTGACTATGGGTGTACCAAACTCACCAGGTATTCCTGAAGACTTTGCTAAGCACACATTAACTGTGTCGTTTAATAACCTTGATGAAGTAAAAGCAATTTTCGCAAAATATGCTGACGACATCGCTTGTATCATCGTTGAGCCAGTTGCTGGCAACATGAACTGTATTCCACCTGTACCAGGCTTCTTAGAAGGTCTGCGTGAGGTGTGTGATGAATACAAATCTGTGCTTATTTTTGATGAAGTAATGACAGGTTTCCGTGTTGCTTTAGGTGGCGCACAAGCTTACTACAACATCAAACCAGACCTAACCTGTTTAGGTAAAGTGATCGGTGGCGGTATGCCTGTGGGTGCATTTGGCGGTAAGAAAGAAATCATGGATTACATCGCACCTGTTGGTCCAGTTTATCAAGCGGGCACATTATCAGGTAACCCAATTGCCATGGCTGCCGGTTTAAAATCTTTAGAACTTTTAAGTGCTGACGGCCTGCACGACGAGCTTGAAGCAAAGAGCAAAGCAATTTGTGAAGGCTTTGAAGCCGCTGCGAAAAAAGCAGGTATTGCACTTACAACAAACTACGCAGGTGGTATGTACGGTTTCTTCTTTACTGATAAAGAAAAAGTAACTAGCTACCAACAAGCGACTGAGTGTGATTTAGAACGCTTCAAAAAGTTCTTCCACTTAATGCTAGAAGAAGGTGTTTATCTCGCTCCTTCGGCGTTTGAAGCAGGCTTTGTGTGCGCTGAACACTCTGAAAAAGAGATCAACGACACCATTGCAGCCGCAGAGCGCGCATTCGCGAAGCTGTAAAAAGCTATTATTTTGAAAAAGCCCTCACATGAAAGTGTGAGGGCTTTTTTTATTTGAATGAAAATATCTTATTTTTCGGTCTATTCTTTTTATACTAGTATTGTTTAGCGAGAAAACTGTGAATAGACTCATAACACCTGCTGTTAATTTAATGGCACAACTTAAGTACAAACATAAAATTACTTTATTGTTTAGTTTATTAGTTTTTCCTCTGTGTCTGAGCTTATTTTTTCTAATAAGTCTGTTAAATGAAAATATCCAAGTTTCAAAACAACAATACAAAGGCATCAGTAGTTACCGCTTGCTGTTATCGTATCTTGTCGATAACAAGCAACAAGCCATGCTGAATTCCGCCCAAACTTTAGGTTATGCTCACAATGCATCGAGTGAAGAAAACATACTTGAAACAGTATCAATTGAGTCGCAATTAGCTGTTAGTCAAAACCTCACTATTAATTACTTAAATCGTACTTTAGTCACCCATTTGCCTAACTTGATTTACCATCTTAATAGCACCTACCAAAGTGCTGAAAAAGTATTAAATCAAGGTAAGTTTACGCCAGAAAGCTTTATTGCTTTATCAAACCAAATTAAAGCGATGCCCCAGTTATCTGGGCAATTTAAAGATGCGTTATCCATCGCCTTCCAACAAGACAATAAAATAAAAGAGCAACTATCTCCTAGTGCTGAAACATTACTAGAAAACATATCTCAGTTTTCGCAACAAGTTAACCAAAGGCTGTTGGAGCCTGATACGATAGAATTAAGCAAAGCACAATTTTTGAGCCTTAAAGCGAATTTAAACCAAAGTATAGATGAGTACATTGCTGACACTGAGCCTGCCCTTACGAGTATCATTAGTTATAAGCTAAACAATGAACAATTCATTTTGTACCTTGTTATCGCTGCGGCTCTATTATCTTTAATAATAGCCAGTTACTTGATGCTTGGATTTTATCGTTTAGTAGTTGATACCCTGAAGCTTTTTTCAGAAACCGCTAACAGTGCCGCGCAAGGTAATATCTCTGCGCGTTTAAAGTTAACAGGTAAAGATGAGTTAACCTCAATAGGAAAAGAGTTTAATCATGTATTGGCATCATTTTCTTTGATGGTAAATGAAGTCAAGCACACTACGAACAGTGTCATAACAACCACAGATACAGTGACGAGTCACTCTGAAAAAACCAGTCAAGATGTACAAGTTCAGCAACAAAGTGTGTCAACTATTAGCCAAGCTTTATCAGAAATGAGCCAAGCTGCCGAACATGTTGAGGTGTCTGCCTCTCAAGCCGTTGATTTAGCTTCATCTGCAGCCAAAAAAGTACAAAAAGGTGCTGATGAAAGCGCACATTTAGCCACGCACATGAGTCATTTACAACAAGAGTTCAACGAGGGTCTTGCTGCCTTAGAGTTACTTGCTAAAGACAGCCAAGCGATTAGTAGCGTGAGTAATGGTATAAATGAAATTGCCGAGCAAACCAACCTACTAGCTTTGAATGCTGCGATTGAAGCAGCTAGAGCTGGTGAACAAGGCCGAGGCTTTGCGGTTGTTGCAGATGAAGTAAGAACCCTTGCAAAACGCACTCAACAACAAACACATGAGATCCACCAAATTATTAATTCACTTCAATCCGCAACAAAGCTAACACAAGATAAAATGCAAGCAAGCGTAGAGAAGATGGAACAAGGTTCACAAAGTGCAGAGCACACTAAAAATAATTTATTAGCTGTCGCAGCATCAATGTCTGATATTGGCATGCAAGGAAAGCAAATAGCAGTTCAAGTCAGTCAGCAAGGCACTGCAATTCAAAACGCTTTACACCACGCTGAAGATGTCAGTGAACTTGCCAGAGACACAGAGAAAAGTGCACTTATGGCAATGAATAGCGTACAAAATTTAGCTCAACTGTGTGTTGAGCTAAATGATTCAATGGCCAAGTTTAGCGCTGACAATTAGGTCTAGGCTCAAACTCGCTTGCACGTATGGGTAGCTGCACCACTTTGCCGCAACCCGGAGGCGCTTGCAGACCGGTTTCTTCATTAATAAAGGCCCAACGGATTGATGCAGGACGAGTATCCGCTATGGCTTCAGGGTTGAGTGGTTTAAGGTAGCGAATGTAGGCCTCTAGTGCGCCAACACTGCCTGTCAGACCCGTGCTCTTATTATCGTCGCGACCAATCCATGCAACAGTAACGGTGTTTTGATCAAAACCAGCAAACCAGCTATCGCGTAAATCATTACTAGTGCCTGTTTTACCTGCAAGCTGAATTGATGGGAAGTGAGCATTTAGGCGTTTAGCCGTGCCATCTTTAGTCACGCGCTTCATTGCATACTTCGTCATGTAAATTGATGCATCATCAAAGCGTTTTTGTGAGCTGACATCATGCTTGTAAAGCACTTTACCTACTGAGTCTGTAAGGGCTGAGATAGACGTTAATTCACGGTACTGACCATCAGCAGCAAGCGTTGTATAAAGCTGCGCTACTTCAAAACTTGAAAGCTCAAGTGCACCTAAAAGTAACGACGGATATTGATCAATACGCCCTTCAACACCTAAACGCTTCAGGGTATCTGCTACTTTATCAACTCCAACATCAAGGCCCGTATTAACGGCGGGAATGTTTATACTGTTACTAAATGCTTTGTAGAGTGGCATTGCCCCTCTAAACTGTTTATCAAAGTTCTCTGGTTGCCACACTTTCCCCTGCTCATTAGTCACTTGCAGCGGTGAGTCATCCACCAATGTGGCAACATTAAACTGACCACTTTCAAATGCCGATAAATAAACTGCAGGCTTAACTAATGAGCCAATATTACGTTTGGTATCAAGCACACGGTTAAAACCAAAATAACGTACGTCACGGCCTGCAACTAGCGCCGACACTCCACCTTTTTCGACATTAACAGAAATCATCGCTGCCTCAAGCTCTTCTGTTTTAGGGCGTCTTTCTAGATAAGGTAGACTTGCCTCAACAGACTCTTCCATGGCCGTTTGCTTTTGTAAGTCAAAATAGGTGAATACACGCACCCCAGCATCTAACACCTGCTGATCAGGTAGTAGGCGCTTTAATTCTCGGTTAACTAATTCTAAGTAACCCGGATACGACTTTTGCAAGCTGTCTTTCATTGGTGCAATATCAATAGGGCGCTTTAATGCTGCGCGGTACTCACGGGTATCAATTAGCTTGTTTTCAACCATTAAGCGCAGCACTAAATCACGGCGCTCCATTGCGCGCTCACTATAACGGCGCGGATTATAGTACGATGGCCCTTTTACCATAGCGACTAATAGCGCGATTTGGTCGTATTCAAGCTCATCCACAGGCTTTGAAAAATAAAACTCAGCGGCAAGGCCCATACCATGCACGCCTTGATTATAAGACTGACCTAAATACACCTCATTCAGGTAGGCTTCTAATATTTCATCTTTGCTGTAGCGGTAATCTAATATCAAGGCAATAAGCGCTTCATTAAACTTACGCACCAGTGAACGCTCACGGGTAAGGTATATATTCTTTGCTAATTGCTGGGTTAAAGTACTGCCCCCTTGCACTGTACGTCCGGCTTTAATATTGCTGTATAAAGCGCGCATAATTGACCACACAGATACGCCATGGTGTTGATAGAAATTGCGATCTTCAACCACCAGCAAGGTATCTTTTAGCATCGGCGGAAATTTATCTAGCGGCACAAACTCGCGATCTTGTTTTGAATCATTACCAATGCGAGCTATTTGAACCGGCTCTAATCGAGCATTGTTTAAACGGCGGCCAAACTTATCTTTGATAGTTGCTAATTTCTGCCCTGAAAAACGCAGCTCAATAACGTGTGCATCTTCAAGGCCATCATAAAACTCAAACTCGCGACGGTACACTTTAATACTGTTTGCTGATTTAACATACTGACCTGTACGGCTTAGTTTATTCACAGATGAGTAATTTAAACGGTTTAACTCCCAAATAACCTCTTGCTGAGACAAATACTGCCCGGGATAAAAGCTCATTGCGCGGGCATATACTTGTGCAGGTAACTGCCATTTATTGCCTTCAAATTGGCGAGTGATTTTTGCATCTAAATAAATTAGATACAGCACCATGGCAACTATTACTGCGAGTGAAAGCTTCCAAAAAATTGACCAAAGTTTTCTAAATAAACTTGTTTTAGCAGGCACTTGAGATGTGCGTGAGCGCTTAGTAGTAGTTTTTTTTGATGCCGCCTTCGGTTTGCTAGACGACTTTTTTGCAGGAGTTTTTTTATCAGCCATTGAGTTCGCTATTGGTCAGTTAATTTTACAGGATTAAGCCCTAAACAGCGCAATATTAACACCTGTAAAATTAACAGTCACTTAAACTCGACTAGCGTGTACACAACCAAAGAGAGTGGATCACTGCAGGTATAAAAAAGATAAAACATAAAATAATGTTAATTACTAAGTCTTTACCAGCACCCGCTTTCAAAAATACCGCTACAGGCGGTAAAAACAGCGAAATAATTATAAGCAAGAGTTTGTTATCCATCGTTTTTCCTTATTAATTCGGAATTAAAAGCATAGTCAAAAAACGACTATTTCGCCTATCAGAAAAGACTTATTTAAACGCAAAAAAGCCCTACCTAAGTAGAGCTTCGATTTGAACACACAATGATATTTTTATGTGCGTGCTATTGCACGCACTAAGATTAGTTACTGCGAACTGAAACAAACTCAGGGTAAGCATCAATACCACAGTCATGTTGATCCATACCGTTTAGTTCTTCTTCTTCGGTAACACGGATACCCATGGTATTTTTCAGGATTGCCCATACGATTGATGACGCGATGAATACAAATCCTAAGATACATACTAAGCCAATTAATTGATTAACAAAGGTTGCATCAGAGTTTGAAAGTGGCACTAGCATAATACCTAATGCACCACACACACCGTGTACAGAGATAGCACCTACAGGGTCGTCGATTTTCGCTTTATCAAGTGCAACGATGCTAAATACAACCAGTGAGCCACCTAATAGACCAAGTAAACAAGCAAGTAATGGTGTTGGTGATGCTGGCTCAGCAGTAATAGTTACTAGACCTGCTAATGCACCATTTAGAACCATTGTTAAGTCAGCTTTACCCCATAACACTTTACATACAAATAGTGCTGCGATTGCGCCACACGCTGCTGCTGCGTTAGTGTTTAAAAAGATTTTGCCAACTGCTGTTGCGTTTTCAGCATCAGAAACAAGTAGTTGCGAACCACCGTTGAAGCCGAACCAACCCATCCAAAGAATTAATGTACCCAATGTTGCTAACGGTAAGTTAGAACCAGGAATTGGGTAGATTTCACCATTTTTACCGTATTTACCTTTACGCGCACCTAAGAAAAGCACACCTGCTAGCGCTGCCGCAGCACCTGCACCGTGAACGATTGCAGAACCAGCGAAGTCAACAAAGCCCATTTCTGATAAAAAGCCCGCGCCCCAAGTCCAGTAACCTTCGATTGGGTAGATGAAACCGGTTAAAATAACAGTAAAAATTAAGAATGCCCATAACTTCATACGCTCAGCAACCGCGCCAGATACGATTGACATAGCTGTTGCTACAAACACAACTTGGAAGAAGAAATCAGACTCTAAAGAGTGATCAGCATCAGCAGCTTGCGTGCCGATTAATGCGCCAAATGAAGGGATGAAACCACCTTCTGCGTTATCAACATACATGATGTTGTAACCCACTAATAAAAACATAGTGCAAGCAATAGAAAATAGTGCAACGTTTTTAGTTAGAATTTCTGTAGTATTTTTTGCACGAACTAAACCTGCTTCAAGCATAGCGAAACCAGCCGCCATCCACATTACTAAAACACCCGACATCAAAAAGTAAAAAGTGTCGAGTGAGAACTTCAACTCTACGATAGTGTTTTCCATAATTCCCCCTTAAATTGCTTCTTCATCAAGTTCGCCCGTACGGATACGAACGATTTGGTCTAAGTCGTAAACAAAAATTTTGCCGTCACCAATTTTGCCTGTTGAAGCAATTTTTGTGATGGTTTCAACAACGCGTTGACAATTTTCGCTACGAGTTGCAATTTCAAGTTTGATCTTTGGAATAAAATCGACTTGGTATTCAGCTCCACGATATAGCTCAGTATGACCACGTTGACGGCCAAAGCCTTTAACGTCGACAACTGTCATCCCCTCAATGCCTAAATCAGCCAATGCTTCACGCACATCATCAAGTTTGAATGGCTTTATTATTGCACTAATCATTTTCATAGTGGCCCCCTTCGGACGCTTATTGTTATCCTGTTGACTTATACAATCCAACCTTTATGCCACTATTTTTTATTTAATCCTTTCAACAAGTTAAAAACAAAACTGCGTTTTTGAACAAAAAAAATGCACCCTAATGGTGCATTTTTTTAACAATTAACCTGCGCTGGTGCAATTAACACAACTATAGTTGAACTAAGCAATTTCGCGATTGCTGCTTGGCTTGATAAAGGGCTTTATCTGCGGTGCGCATTGCAGCTGTGAGGGATACTTTATGGAATTTTGTTATACCAATACTCATCGTTAGTGAGTAAGGTTCACCATTAATTGAAAAGGCGTGCTCAGCTAACTGTTCACGAAACGTATTTAGCTTAGGCTGAGCCTTTTCGAGATCCATATTGTTTAATACTACAGCGAACTCTTCACCACCAATACGAGCAACTGTAAAATCATCAAACTTTCTTTTCAAAAATGAAGCTACTTGCTTTAATGCCTGATCACCCGCCTCGTGACCAAACTGATCATTGATATTCTTAAAAAAGTCGATATCAAGCAGGGCAAGCACGTTATCTTGCTCTACATTTTTTAATACTCTTTCAGCATATTGATAAAAATAACGTCGATTATGCAAACCAGTTAGATGATCGCGGTATGCACTTTCTTTTATATCGGCTATTAATGACAACTGCTCCATAGTTTGCATCACACGGCAATGAAACTCTTCGTTCATAAATGGCTTAGTTAAAAAGTCATTAGCTCCATATTTTATGAACCGCGCAGATAAACCATGCTTACCCGCACCTGATAGGCCAATTATTGCTAGGTCATCGCGGCCACGAAAGTTACGTACCGCTTTAACAAGCTCAAAGCCGTCCATTGTTGGCATCGCATAATCCGTTAGCAATAACTTAATTTCTGGGTCGTCTTTAAGCATTTGTAGTGCTTGCTCACCATCTTGCGCATCACTTACTTTGAAAAGCTGCTTTTCAAGCATTTGCTTCATCAAAGTACGACTTAACACCGAATCATCAGCCACTAACGCTTTACAACCATGATTTCTAAGCAATTGCGCAACAAGTTTAATCGCGTAGTGATATGAATCACGGTTGTCTTTAACTACGTAATCAACCACACCTAGTTCTAACATTTGCTGACGAATGTATTCATCAATTTTAGATGTTAGCACCACGGTAGGAATATCTTTTGAGAGGGTATATCTGGCCACTTCGCCGTTCATCGCATCAGGTAATGTTAAATCAACCAAAGCTAATGTGTAGTCATGCTTAGCGATATAGTTTACGCCCTCTTTTAAGGACCACGCAAAGTCAACAGCTACATCAAGGTAGTGAGCTGCTAAATGCCGTAACACTTGCTGTACTACTTTACTGTCTTCTACAACTAACACTCTTTGCATTGCAACTTCTCTTTCTTAAGCTCGTGTATATACCCAAACCACCTCAAGGTGCGAGTTTCAGTTGGAATTAAAAGCGATTTAAACAAGGCATTGATTGCAAGTAATAGTGGTTCTATTGTTAAAATCAATAACGCAGTATAAATCGCTTTTAAACCAACCCGTTGGGCGTTTCACAGGCACTTACTCTCATCGTTGTTACTTTTTAAAAGGGACTGCCATTGTTGCAAAGTAACGCCTTGATATTAAGCACCTGTGAAACGCTGAATTCTGCATCTTGAGGTGGTTTGGGTATACCATTTATAAACTTGCTCAATATACGCCATTTTTTAATCTAGCTAAATATTTAACCAAGCTATCTTTACTAAAAAGTGCACTTTTTTGTAACTCACCCTGCATTTCTTCTTTTATTTAACAGCTAATATTGGTGACTAGTCTCATTAGTTTGTCATCGAGTTGGCTTTACTTTTTAATAGCTGCAATTCGAATAATAAGGAATCAACATGAAACTTGTTAGTTTTATTGGCTTGTCAGTGACAGCATTAACACTGGCCTTCAGTACTCCAAGCTTTGCTGATAATGGACGTCGTATTGACATTGACAGTAAAGTGGTGACAGAACACAAAGCCCGCATTAATGGTGAGCGCTTTTCATATACCGCAACCACAGGCACACAACCAGTTTGGAATGAGCAAGGCGATGCGGTTGCAACGCTACAATATACTTATTATACCCGCGACAAAGTAGACGATAGAACAAAACGCCCATTAGTCTTTTCGTTCAATGGTGGCCCAGGTTCTGCGTCAGTATGGATGCACCTTGCCTATACTGGACCGCGTGTATTAAAAATTGATGACGAAGGCTACCCTGTTCAACCTTATGGCGTAAAAGATAATCCTTACTCAATTTTAGACGTGGCTGATATTGTTTATATCAACCCTGTTAACACCGGTTATTCACGTGTTCTTGAAAACGAAAAAGGTGAGCTACCAAGTAAATCAGATCAACAAAAAATGTTCTTTGGTGTTAACGCTGACATCAAATACTTAGCAGAGTGGCTAAATACCTTTGTTTCTCGCAACGAGCGCTGGCGCTCTCCTAAATTTTTAATTGGTGAGAGCTATGGTACGACTCGTGTATCTGGCCTTGCTCACGAATTACAAAATCGCCAATGGATGTACATCAACGGTGTTATTTTAGTATCACCAACTGAGATTGGTATTAAGCGCGAAGGCCCTGTAGAAGCTGCTAACCGCCTACCTTACTTTGCTGCAACCGCTTGGTACCACAAAGCACTTAGCGCAGACTTACAAGCAAAAGACTTAGACGAGTTACTCCCTGAAGTTGAACAGTTCACCGTGAATAAGTTCTTACCTGCAATTGCTAAAGGTGGTTTCTTACCTGCTGATGAAAAGCGTGCCATTATCAAGCAAGCGGCAAAATACGCAGGTTTATCTGAAAAGTTTGTTGAGCAAAATAACCTTGATATCCCAAATAACTTCTTCTGGAAAGAGCTATTGCGCGAGCGCGGCCAAACTGTAGGCCGTTTAGATTCTCGCTATTTAGGTATCGACAAACGTGATGCAGGTGAGTCACCTGATTACTGGGCTGAGCTTACTTCATGGTTACACTCATTCACGCCAGCGATTAACTATTACCTACGTGAAGAGCTTAACTACAAAACCGATATCAAATATAACCTATTTGGTAATGTTCACCCTTGGGATCGCTCAGGCAACAACACAGGTGAAAACTTACGTTTAGCAATGGCACAAAACCCATACTTAAACGTGATGATTCAATCTGGCTACTACGACGGTGCAACAAACTACTTTGATGCTAAATACACAATGTGGCAGTTAGATCCAAGCGGCAAAATGAAAGAGCGCTTAAGCTTTAAAGGCTATCGCAGTGGTCACATGATGTATTTACGCCATGCTGATCTTGAGTCATCAAATAACGACTTACGTGATTTCATCCTTAAATCACTACCAGCCGAAGGCAAAGCAGCAAAATACTAAACAGCGTATTTGCAAGTCCATAATAGAAAAAGCCCGTTTTATACGGGCTTTTGTTTTTCCACTAATCTTTTTGGGTATATACTCAAGTCATTGATTTAAGGATTTGGATAATCAGCAAATGGCAGAAAAATTTCGCGTAATGTTTGCAGGGCTCGAAGCCGGTGTCGACCAAGCACAAGCAACAGAACAACTCGCTGCAAAACTAAAAACAACAACAGACAAAGTTGCAACCCTGTTTGAGCATAAGCCATTATTTGCACCAAGCGAGCAAGATAAAGCACTAAAACAAGCAAAATTACTCGCAAGTGTTGGCATTAAAGCCAAGCTCCAACCGATAAACCAAGCAGCCACCAGCAACCAATCAAGCAATACAGATGCACAGACCAAAGAGCGTGAAGAACGTATTTTTGATGCCCTCGATTACATCACCAGTAGCCTTATTCGCCTAGAAGAAAAACTTGATGACTTAGAGCAACGCTTACCTGAGCTTGAGAATAATAGCGTTGCTGATAGTGACGATAGCTGGCAAGAAGATGACTTGCTACTTGAAGACGAATTAACAGAGCCCGTTAAAAAACGCTCAAACACCCTACTCTATTCGCTTATTGCCATGGTCATTGTGCTATTGATCATTTTGGGTGTAGTGGAGCTTTTTCCTGAACTTTTCTCATTTTTAGAAAGTTAACACTAATATTGACATGAGCAACACACGAGCAGAAATCAGACAATCTATTCGAAAAAAGCGCAATTCACTGACTGTTGAACAACAAAAAAATGCAGCTATTGCGCTAAAAGTGAATTTTACTCAACACTTAAAATCACTAAAAACACCTAAAAATGCCCATATCGGCATTTATTTTAGCAATGATGGAGAATTAGACACCTCATTGTTAATTAAAGAATTATGGAAGAAAGAGCAGCATTTATATCTGCCTATAATCCACCCTTTCAATGGCACAACATTATACTTTCAGAGGTATGAAGAAAATTCACCCATGACTGCAAACCGCTATGGTATCTTGGAGCCCAAGTTAAATTGCAGTCAAATATGTCCTTTAGATAAGCTTGATATTTTACTTATGCCATTAGTGGCATTTGATGATCAAGGTAACCGTTTAGGAATGGGCGGTGGGTTTTATGACAAAACGTTGGCTCGGTATTACCAAGAAAACTGGCAAAAACCGATTTTGATAGGCCTTGCCCATCAATGTCAGCATGTTTCAGCATTGCCAATTGAATCGTGGGATGTACCGTTAAAACACATTATAACCCCAGAGAAAATCTACCAATGGTAAGCAAACTGTTTGTATACTATAGGCCCTCTCTGACAGCTAACTGAGCACATAATTATGACGCAAGATGAATTAAAAAAAGCCGCTGCCTGGGCAGCCCTAGAGTTTGTAAATGAAAATACCATTGTTGGTGTAGGTACAGGCTCTACAGTGAATCACTTTATTGATGCACTTGATACAATAAAAGACACCATTACTGGTGCGGTTTCAAGCTCTGAGGCTTCTACTGAAAAGTTAAAAGCACTGGGTATTGAAGTATTCGAACTAAACGATGTATCAAGCCTTGATGTGTATGTTGATGGCGCAGACGAAATCAACCCACACAATGAGATGATCAAAGGCGGTGGTGCAGCCCTGACACGCGAGAAAATCGTTTCAGCGGTAGCAAAACAATTTGTTTGTATTGTTGATGAATCTAAAGAAGTTACAACATTAGGCGCATTTCCACTACCGGTTGAAGTGATTCCAATGGCACGCAGCTATGTAGCGCGTGAACTAGTAAAACTAGGCGGTGACCCCGTTTACCGTGAAGGTGTTGTAACAGATAACGGTAACGTCATTTTAGACGTGCACAATTTAGATATCAGCAACGCCAAAGAATTAGAACTAACAATCAACCAGATTGTTGGTGTAGTAACAAACGGCTTATTTGCCCATCGCGGTGCAGATAAAGTCATTATCGGCACCAAAAACGGGCCGCAAATAAAGTAAATAGGAATGAGGATATGAGTAAGGTATCGTTAGCAAAAGACAAAATTAAAATTCTCTTGCTGGAAGGCGTGCACCAAAGTGCTGTAGAAACGCTTAAGCGTAATGGCTACAGTAATATTGATTACGTAAAAACATCCTTACCTGAAGACGAGCTCATTGAGCGCATTAAAGATGTGCACTTTGTAGGCCTTCGTTCTCGCACTCATATTAATGAAGCGGTATTAGAAGCAGCTGAAAAGCTAGTCGCAATCGGCTGCTTCTGTATCGGTACTAACCAAGTTGACCTGCAAGGTGCTCGTGAGCGTGGTATTGCGGTATTTAACGCACCATTCTCAAACACCCGCTCTGTTGCAGAATTAGTGCTTGGTGAAATCTTATTATTACTTCGTGGTATTCCAGAACGTAATGCCCTAGCGCACCGCGGAGGTTGGTTAAAATCAGCCAACGGCTCATTTGAAGCACGTGGTAAAACCTTAGGTATTATTGGTTACGGCCACATTGGTACACAGCTAGGTATCATGGCTGAAAATATCGGCATGAACGTTGAGTTTTACGATATCGAAGACAAGCTAACACTGGGTAATGCAACGCAAGTTCATAACCTAACTCAGTTACTACAACGTGCTGACGTTATTAGCTTACACGTACCAGAAACACCACAAACGAAGAACCTAATTGGTATGGCAGAGCTTGAAGTAATGAAGCAAGGCGCCATCTTGATCAATGCTTCTCGCGGTACTGTTGTTGATATCGATGCGCTAGCAGAATCACTTCGTGATAAAAAGCTGAGCGGCGCAGCAATCGACGTGTTCCCTGTAGAACCAAAATCAAATGATGAAGAGTTCGTATCACCGCTACGCGAGTTCGATAACGTGATTTTGACTCCGCATATTGGTGGTTCAACACAAGAAGCACAAGAAAATATCGGTATTGAAGTAGCGGGCAAACTTGCTAAGTACTCAGATAATGGTTCAACCATTACGGCGGTTAACTTCCCTGAAGTATCACTGCCTGAACTTGCAAACCGCAGCCGCTTATTACACGTACACCACAACCGCCCAGGTGTTCTAACGCAAATTAACCAAGCGTTTGCACAGCACGGCATTAATATCGCAGCCCAGTACTTACAAACTGATGAATCAATTGGTTACGTAGTAATTGATGTAGATACAGACCAATCAGAAGTAGCTCTTAAAGAGCTAAGTGCTGTTGAAGGGACTATCAGAGCACGTATCCTTCACTAATCATTGGTATACCGAATAAATAAAAAAGCGCAACCAGTTAAACTGCTTGCGCTTTTTTTGTAGGACAAAACTTTAAGGTAGGTTGGTTTGAGCGCAGCGAAACCCAACACGGGAACCCAGCTTTAAACCGTAAATTTCAAGCTCTAAGCCATAAATAGCTTACTGTAGGCGTGAAATTTATTTTGCGCGATGGCTTATTTCTTATAAATAACACACAAGAAATTTCAGGTGAACAGCCAAAGTAGCAGCAAGCTTGTGATTATTCTCATTACGCTACTGCAAAACTAATAGGGTGTACCTTGGTTAGGTTAACATTTTGTTTAGCTTGCCAAAGATCGTAATTATCTTGCATCGATAGCCAACTTTCAGGGCTTCTACCCAAAGCCTTAGATAATCTTAATGCCATTTCAGGAGTAATTGAGCTCTGCCCCTTAAGGACTCTGTTAAGAGTTGAAGGTGAGACATCCAATTGTTTCGCGACAAATCTACAGCTGTAACCGAAAGGCTCCATATATACATCGGAAATAAATTCACCCGGATGCGGTGGATTATGCATAGTCATTAGTGATAATCCTCGTAGTTTAATATGTAGGCGTTACCATCTTTAAATTCAAATGTTACTCGCCAATTACCATTTACAGTTATTGACCAAACACCATCACGATTGCCTTTTAATGGATGCAACTTAAACCCAGGTAAATCGATATCTTCAATAATCGAAGCGGTATCTATAGCGGCTAGTTGCAATCTCAAACGACGCTCGTGTTTGGCTTGAATCCCTACTTTGCTTCCAGTCTCGAAGAACTTTTTCAAGCCTTTATGTTTGAATGTCTTGATCATTGCTAAAGTGTAGCGTGCTGCGCAACAGGTGTCTACTTTAATTATAATCCCCTCGCTTAGGGAATAACCGTAGACTAAAATTTGAAGCGGAGCAAAAACCAACACGGGACCCCAGCTTTAAACCGGAAATTTTAAGCTCTAAGTCAAAAATGGCTCACCGAAGGCGTGAAATTTATTTCGCGCGAATTTACACTCCCAAAGTCCTTTGTTTTATTTCTCAGATATCGACATAATGCACCACTATGCTCAAATCACCATTGGAAGGTTTATTTTGAAAAAACTGATATATGCTTTACTACTTATTACACCTCTGTTTTGCACATCCACTGAACTACCAAGTGAATTTGAAAATAATTTAATCTACTTAACTCCAAAGCTCAGTGATGGCACAACCGTGAAATTTTTCACCGATACTGGTGGTGGTTGGAATGCTATTTCAAAAGAACTCAGTGAAAAATATCAAAGGAAGATTGAAAATAGAGAAACGGAAGACGGTGTCATTAAAGTTACTGATATGCCGCAATTTGATAAAAGTGCTTGGATACCCATCGCAGGGCTGAACAATTGGTGGGCAGGTCAATTACAAGTAGTGCCAAGAAGAGAAATAAGTTCATCTAATGAGTTGGATGGCACCTTAGGCGGCAGATGGCATGCTGAAAAAATCATCGATTTTAACTACCTAGATAAAAGCATCACTATTTTATCTAAACTACCTGAAACTGATAACTTTTCTGAAGTACCTTTAGGTTTCCAAAAGAATGAATTAGGTAATTATACGTTAGGTTTTCCGAGCATTAATATATCGGTAGATGGTGTAACGATTCCAATGTTATTCGATACTGGCGCTTCTGCTTGGCCTTCAAATGAAGCTCTTGAGCAACTTAATTTATCCGGTGAAAAAGTCGCAACCTCTTTTATCACTGCGTCCATATTTGACAATTGGGTGAGATCTCACCCTGAATGGACGGTGATAGAAAAAGCATGTTTGTTATCTAAACAATCAATGATCAGAGTGCCAGAGCTAAAAATAGCAAATAAAGTGGTGGGCCCTGTTTGGTTTACTCGAAGAGAAGATAATAATTTTCATCAATTTATGTCTTCTATGATGGATAAACAAATTGATGGTGCGCTAGGGGGTTCTGCGCTTAAATACTTGAGAGTTATAGTCGACTACCCTAATGAACGAGCTTGGGTTAAAAATGATTTGAAATGAAGGTTAAAAGGCCATGCTCGTTCAAAGATTAGCTTGAATGTCTTGCCTACCTAATACTCTCATAATTTCTATATTGCCACCTTGAATGCGATAATAAATGCTATCAACACCACAAACAGCTCGCCGATAACCCTGCCTAATTTCATCGACTGCAGGTGCTAAATAAGGTTGCTTTGCCAATTGCTCAAAACGATCAAAAAACTTACAAAAATAAGCATCAGCCTGATTTTCACCATATTGCTCTAAACCACGAAACCAAATTCGCTTCAAATCAGCTTCGGCTTGAATATTAAGTTTATAACTTCCCATCCTTACTCGCTTCTTCCTTGAAACTAGCTAACATTTGATTTGGTGATTTATCTGAGAGTCCACTTTTCTCTGCTTCAATCAATTTCATACGAATAGCTTCAATTTCAGAAGCTCGCATTTGCTCTTTTCTAATCAAATCTCGAAGTAACTCACTGTCACTCGCATAATTTCCAGAAGCGAGCTGTGCTTGCATCCATTTTTCTTGTTGGGCAGTCACAGTGATACTTTTTTTTACCATCGTCATAATTTACTCATCTTAAACAGATCAAATCCAGATATAATCCTACTTTGTACTACTACAATCAAGCTTAGCTTATTGGTGCTAGTAATCAACTATACCTTTAACTTAATCCCCCACCTCAAACACACTTCCCTGTGTAAATCTCGCCGATGAGTCAGTAAATTTTACTCATCGGTTTGCTGTGCCTCAGCGCCTTTATCTTGCTGTTTTTCGCTTATCATGGCATTTAATTTCTCGCCGCCTTTGATGCCAAAATCTAACGTGCGGATTGGGAATGGGATGGTCATGTCAGCTTCGCTTAGAGCGTTTCTAACAGCCACAACAGCCTTGTGGCGAACGGTCATAAAATCCGCTTCGCCGGGGTATTTAATCCAAAACCAAACTAGTAAGTTAACGCTGCTATCACCAAAGCTTTCGGCGTAAACGGCGGTTTCTTCTTGTTTAATCACAAAATCAAACTCATTGATTTTTTTAACAATCACCTCAGCGGCTTGCTCGGGGTCATCGGCATACGAAATACCTACTGGTACCTCGATACGACGCACACCTAAGGTACTGTAGTTACTGAGTATATTTCTAAATAGAATCTTGTTAGGCACTAAGATAAGTTGCCCATAAAAGTTCTCAATGAGAGTGTTTCTAAGGTTAATCGCCTTAACGGTACCAAACACGCTTTCGGTGCGGATTACATCCCCTGTTTTGAATGGTTTGCGAATACCCATGGCAATACCCGCTATAAGGTTCTCTGTCATGTCCTGAAAGGCAAAACCAATAGCGAGGCCTACGATACCCGCACCAGCTAGTAATGAGGTGACCGTGCCTCTGAGGCCCAAGAAATCAAGGGCTACAAATAAGCCTACACATAATACGATGACTTTTACTATCGATGACATTAAGTCTGCTATTTGTGAAGACTCTAACGAACGGCGTAATAGCTTTCTAAGCATTGAACCAACGATACGTGCCAGCAGTGAAAACACGATAGTAATGATTACTGCAACAATAAAGTTAGGGATATGGCTTATGATGATATCAACCCAGCCACCGAGCTTTTCTTCTATAAGTTTTTCGGCTTCACCGACGGTTGGTATTTTTAACATGCGACTACCTGATACATTAAGAAACATAACTGCTGTTTTGCAAAATAAGCGCCAGTTTCATACAAGCACAAAAAAGCCGTGCTTAGCACGGCTGTTTTAATTCATTTTACTAAAAGTTTAGTTCTGCTCTTCCCGTAAGAAAACAGGCTCTAATTCTTTTGCTGTAGCATCGCTGCTAAAGTAATAACCTGCAACGGTGAAATCTTTTAAATCACTTAATTGGGTGATTTTATTTTCAATGATGTAACGTGCCATCATGCCGCGGGCTTTTTTCGCATAAAAGCTGATCACTTTATATTGGCCGTTTTTACAGTCTTTAAAATGTGGGGTGATGATTTGTGCATTTAATGCTTTTTTATCAACCGCTTTAAAATACTCATTCGAAGCAAGGTTTACCAAGTATTTGCTATCTTGCTCAGCAAGCACTGTATTTAGCTTTTCGGCGATAACACTGCCCCAAAACTCATATAAGTTTTTACCGCGTGGGTTTTCTAACTTAGTACCCATTTCAAGGCGGTAAGCTTGCATTAAATCTAATGGTTTAAGCACACCATAAAGACCAGACAAAATACGTAAGTGCGACTGTGCGTAATCAAGATCAGCATCGCTTAGAGTTTGCGCATCTAAGCCACCGTATACATCACCATTAAAGGCTAGCACGGCTTGTTTTGCATTGTCTTGCGTAAATGGCTGTGACCACTCGGCGAAACGTGCCGCATTCAAACCAGCTAGTTTATCGCTGATTTTCATTAGGCTACCAATTTGCGCTGGTGTTAAATCACGGCAAACTGACATTAACTCTTCGCTGTGCTCGAGTAATTCAGGTTGAGTGAATTTATCGGTCGTGGCTGGTGTTTCGTAATCTAAATTTTTTGCAGGTGAAATAACAGTGATCATACTTAGCTATTGACTTGTAATTTGTTTGATGTCAATTTCAACATTAATTGAATCAAAATGCACGTTTTGTTTCGTCCTGCCTTTATCCGCTGTTCTTTTCATACATAATGTTCTAGTTTTCTGTATTAAGGACATTTGACCTATTAAACACTGTCATAGTGTTGCAGCATAAAGGCCGCTATAATGGATTTTCTTTTAACTTGCTTGGAATGAGGAAAGCAAATGACTTCAGCACTACAAAGGCTTAAACAGCATTCATCTATTGTTGCAGATACAGGTGATATCGAAGCTATCAAAAAGCACCAACCAGAAGATGCAACAACAAACCCATCTCTACTTTTAAAAGCCAGTGAAATTGAAGCGTATAAGCCTTATTTAGATAAAGCGTGGCAATATGCCAAAGAAACCGAGCAAGATGCAGCTAAACAACTTGAGTTAGCATGTGATTACTTTGCTGTATTAATTGGTAAAGAAATTAGCGAAATAGTACCTGGTTATATCTCTACAGAAGTAGACGCACGTTTATCATTTGATACCCAAGCGACTATCGACAAAGCACATACGTTACTGAGCCTTTACGAAAAAGAAGGCGTTAGCAAAGATAAAATCCTAATCAAAGTTGCATCAACTTGGGAAGGCATCAAAGCTGCAGAACAGCTTGAAAAAGAAGGCACTAAGTGTAACTTAACGCTGTTATTCTCTGAAGCACAAGCTCGCGCATGTGCCGATGCGAATGTATTTTTAATTTCACCATTCGTTGGCCGTATCTTAGACTGGCACGTTGCTAACGGCATGGAAAAACCAACAGATCCGCTAAACGATCCAGGTGTGCAATCTGTACGTAGCATTTACGAATTTTACAAACGCCACGATTATAAAACGGTTGTTATGGGCGCAAGCTTCCGTAACACAGGCGAGATCATCGCACTTACTGGCTGTGATAAGTTAACGATTAGCCCTGCTCTTTTAGAAGAGTTAGGCCAATTAACGGATGCACAAGAGTACCTACTAGAGAGCGACTTTACTGTTGAAGAAAAACCAGCACCACTAACTGAAGGCCAGTTCCGCTGGTTACATAACCAAGATGCTATGGCAACAGAAAAACTTGCTGAGGGTATTCGTTCTTTTGCTCAAGCACAGCTTGAATTAGAAGCACGCTTTAAAGCAATGTAATTTAAATTACAGTATTTTTTAAAACGCCACCGCTAGGTGGCGTTTTTGTTTCTAAAAAACCACCTTCTTTGATCTATTCATCTATCAATCACAGTTCTGTAACAGTATTGTCACTTTTTTATTCTATTTTTGAGCAGCCTGTGGTATAGGTATTTCCGAGGTTCAAAAAATCAATAGGAGAAGTTCATGGATAGCCTAGACGATATTTTAGAAATATTAGAAGGTCCTAGTACAACAAAAAAGACCTCTACAAAAAATAAAAAGAGAAAATGGCGCGAAATCGAAGCGTTGAAAGACAAGCATAGACTTCGCAAAGAACTACAGGAGTTAGACTATTTCACAGACAGCGTTGAGCTTGATGAATTAGACTTTTAATTAAAGGCCCGCAAGGGCCTTTTGCATTTACGACAACGACCAATTTACTGGTGCTTTATTTTGATCAGTAAGCAGCTGGTTTGTCTTTGAAAAATGCTGACAACCAAAAAAGCCACGATGTGCAGAAAGCGGTGATGGATGCGGGCCTTGGATCACATGATGACGCGAGGTATCAATGTGTTTACCTTTTTTCTGAGCATGTGCGCCCCATAACACAAACACCACACCGTCACAGTGATGGTTGATAAGCGCAATTACTGCATCAGTAAATTTTTCCCAGCCAAGATGCTTATGAGAATGAGCTTGCCCTTGCTCAACCGTTAATACCGTGTTGAGTAAGAACACGCCTTGTTCGGCCCAGCTTTGCAAATAGCCATGATGAGGTATCTCAAAACCTTCTATATCAGTAGCCAACTCTTTGTACATATTTTTCAAAGACGGTGGTAACTTTTTAACTTCAGGCAGTACCGAAAAGCACAAACCATGCGCTTGCCCTTCTCCGTGGTAAGGATCTTGCCCTAGAATAACCACCTTAACTTCATTCAAAGGGGTAGCATCAAAAGCGGAGAATACCTGTTCATCTTTGGGATAAACTGTAACGCCTGCTGCGCGTCTATCGGCCACATATTGCAGGGTTTCTTGCATGTAGGGCTTAGCAAGCTCAGTATCTAGAAATGTTTGCCAATCAATCATTTTGAAGCCTGTATTTGCTGACGAGAAACGTCTATTTTACCACACATGTCGGTCAAACCATCAAGCATACGGATTGTAAAACGGTGTAATAAGTCTGCGTTTACACTAATAAACTGGTTATGTTGCACTGCTGGCAATTCAGGCCATTGTCGCCAATCAATTTTAGGCTGAGGCTTTTTCGATTTTTCATCTGGAATAATCACGACCTCTGGATTGGCAACCAATACATTTTCAATACTAATGCGCGGGTAGTCTGTATCACTATTAGCAAACACATTATCCGCATGACAAATAGTTAATAGCTGATTGATCCAAGTATTTCCGCCAACTGTCATCATTGGCTCAGGCCATAATTGATAAAACACCGACACTTTCGGTTTGCCTTCTTGCGCTCTGCGAATAGCATTGAGTTTAGTTTCAAACTGTTTGGCTACTTTATTTGCCTTGGTTTGCAAATGCGTAAGCCTGCCTAGTTTACGTAGTTCATCTGCCACATTATCAACCTGATTTGGATTGCTGTACGCTACCGGAATACCTAACTTTTCAATGTAAGCGAGATCTTCAGCTTTGTTACCCGTTTTCCAAGCCAGAACTAGGTCTGGTTTTAACGACAACAGTTTTTCCATGTTAATCCCGTAATAGCCACCTACCCGTTCGATATCATTCGCTTGCTGAGGAAAGTCTGCATAGTCAACAGTACCCACAATGCGCTCTCCAGCACCAATCGCAAACAGGTTTTCAACGATATGTGGGGCTAAGGCAACAATACGTTGAGGCTCTTTTATTTCATTAGCCTGAGCCAATGTTGGTAAATAAAATAAAACACTTACGAGTGCAAACTTAATGGTTCTCATGTTAATAATCGAACCCTTTTTGTGCTTTTATTCCTGCATCAAAAGCGTGTTTTACGTTTCTGACTTCACTGACTGTATCAGCTAAGTCGGTTAGTTTACGGTGCGCACCACGACCTGTAATAATCACTGATTGCATAGCAGGGCGAGAGCTAACGGCTTCTAGCACTTCGTCTAAATCAATATAGCCGTAGGTGATCATATAGGTTATTTCGTCTAGCATAACGAGGTTAATCGACTCATCTTTCAGCATTCTTTTTGCTTCTTGCCATGTCACTTGCGCAGCAGCAGTATCTGACTCTTTATTTTGTGTTTCCCAAGTAAAACCGGTGTTCATAATAACAAATTCAACCCCTGCTTTTTCGAGTAGATTACGTTCACCGCACTCCCAAGTGCCTTTAATAAACTGACACACAGCGGCTTTCATTCCGTGACCTACCGCACGTGCAACAGTACCAAACCCAGAAGTCGATTTCCCCTTACCGTTGCCAGTTATAACCTGAAAAATACCTTGCTCTTTTTGTGCAGCAGCAATCCGTTCGTCGACTTTTTCTTTTACTTTTTGCTGGCGTTGTTGGTGCTTATCTTGATTCTGTTCGCTCATTGTTGTTCCTTATATCTCTAAATTGAAGTTCTCATAAATATTGATGATTTGTTCAATATCGAGATTCTCTGCTACTACACTAGCTAAACGGCTTAACTGCTGTTCACGGTTTAAGTTAATATCAATTGGCTTAATTTGGCTATATGGTGCAAGCCAAGTTATTAGCTCAGATACGCCCTCAGGGGTATCGAACAAGCCATGTAAGTAAGTACCTGCTACTTGGTTATCATCACTAATAAAACCATCTACTTTGAATCCACTTGGGTGATCATTAAAGCTCAAAAATGGCTTTTCAAGTGCCGGCCCTTGACTAATCCCGGCGTGAATTTCATAACCAGATATTGCTTTATCGCTATTGTTTAAATGAAGAGTACCAGAGACTTGGCTTAGTACTTTTTGTTGCCCTAATTGCGTTTCAAAGTCAGCAAGCCCAAGCCCTGCTGCGCTGCCTAAATTAGATTCCACAGCATGTGGATCAGTAAGGTAGTTGCCTAGCATCTGCAGCCCACCACATACTCCCAGCACTTTACCGCCATAGCGTAGATGACGTGTTATTTGTTTATGCCAGCCTTCATTTTTTAAAAACGCTAAATCACCGAGTACATTTTTACTGCCCGGAATAATAATCAGATCAACACTTGGAATAGCTTGGGTATGACGTACATACTGTAAATCAATTTCTGGTTGTAATCGCAGTGCATCGAAGTCTGTGTGATTACTAATATGAGGAAGTAGCAACACGGCTATGCGTAATTGCGGTTTATCTACCTGATTAGTTATAGCAACGGAATCTTCTGCATCGAGTGCTAAGTCATGTAAATAAGGTAACACCCCAAGCACTGGCTTATTGGTGTATTGCTCTAACCAATCAAGGCCTCCTTGCAATAACGCAATATCACCACGAAAACGGTTAATCACAAAGCCTTTAACGCGCGCTTGCTCCGACTCAGACAACAAGGCTAACGTTCCGACTAAATGAGCAAACACGCCGCCTTTATCGATATCGGCAATGATGATCACCGGGCAATCAACCGCCTCAGCGTAACCCATATTGGCAATGTCGTTTTCGCGCAGGTTAATTTCTGCGGGGCTCCCTGCACCTTCAACAACCAGTAATTCAAAACGTTCACTTAAACGCTGCTGCGAAGTAAGAACTGCATCCATCGCCACTTTTTTGTAGTCGTGATAACTGCCCGCTTCCATATTCGACAGCGCTTTGCCATGGACGATTACCTGCGCTCCGGTATCGCTATTAGGTTTTAATAAGATAGGGTTAAAATCGACTTCTGCGGGGACTTTTGCCGCTACCGCTTGCAAAGCTTGTGCGCGACCTATTTCGCCACCATCTTCGGTTACGGCGCTATTTAACGCCATATTTTGTGGCTTAAAAGGCGCAACCTTAATGCCTCGATTAGCAAAGATCCGGCAAAGTGCTGCTACAAGAGTACTTTTACCTGCATCTGAGGTCGTGCCTTGCACCATTAATGTTTTCATCATTGTTCTCTTTTTAAGGTTTGCGCAAGACCTGCAATCACAAACTCAACACGTGCAACTTGCTGTGCTAAGGCTTGATGCAACCAACCTGAATGATCAACAAACTGACGGCTTAATTCACCGAGCGGCACAATACCATGACCCACTTCATTACTGACAAAAATCACCTCACCTGGCAATTGCGATAGCACATCGAGTAAGGCCGCTTTTTGCTCAAGCCAAAATGCTTCACCCTGCAGGCATAGGCAATTACTCAACCACAGCGTTAAACAGTCCACTAAAATACAGTTTTCAGCATGGCTATATTGTTGTAGTGCTTTAGCCAAATACAAAGGCTCTTCAACAAGCTGCCAATGCTTAGCACGCTCTGCTTGATGCCTATTAATTCTGGCTGTCATTTCTTCATCACCCGCATTGGCTGTGGCAATATAGATAAGCGGCTTGTTTGAATCTGTTGCCAGCTGCTCAGCAAAACGGCTTTTACCGCTGCGAGCACCGCCTAAAATTAAAGTATGTTGTTGGCTCATAATAAACTCACCAAGCAAAGGTAAGTAACAAGCTCAGATACTTGCTGGGCTGCCCCTAAGCAATCGCCGGTGTAGCCAGATAACTGTTTTTCAAACCAGCGCTTTAATAGTAAGCGAGTAACACAAAGCACACTGATGAGTATTAATAATTGCCCTAAAGAAAAGCCAAAAAACAACCATGCAATTGCTAACACCGCACCGCCAGTTGCTAGCAGTATTTGATAACTCTGCGTGCTTAAATGCATCGCAATGGGTTTTACTTTAGATGTGGCGTCCTGACTTACATAGTCCATGTCTGCAATTAAACTTGTTGCTACAACCCGACTTAAGCTTTGCCCTAAAACAAGTGCAATAATCACAGTACTGGTTACTTCACTAAGTGCGACGAGTGTTTGGTACTTAATTAATAAGGCCATCACAAGCGCCGCAGCACCATAGGTACCTAAGCGACTATCTTTCATAATGCTCAGCTTATCTGCTACTTGCCAACCACCACCAAAGCCATCCCAGACATCTGCAAGGCCATCTTCATGGAATGCCCCTGTGATTATCAAGCTAAACGCCATAACTAACGCGACTGCAATGGCTGCAGGGAATAACCAACTTAGCAGTAAAAAGATCAGCGCTAAAAGTACACCTAATATTACACCGACCAATGCAAAATAGCGGCTGGCCTGATTGAGTGCCTGACTCGATACTGCAAAGTTTAATTTAACGGGTATCCGCGTTAAAAAACTAAGCGCCAGTAAAAATAGTTGAAGCTGACTTGGGGTAGAGTCAGAAGTGTGTTGTTCAGCGCTCATATCAGACAACTTGCTCAACATTGGCATCGGCAAAACTTGCCATGTCATTATAAAACGCCAAAGATGCTTGCAGTAAAGGTAAAGCAAGCGCAGCCCCGGTGCCCTCTCCTAAACGTAAATCAAGCTGCAATAAAGGTGCTGCATGCAAGGCATTGAGCATTGCTTTGTGCCCTTGCTCATCAGAGGCATGAGCAAATAACATATAATCGCGAGCGTTTGCATTAATGCGAGTTGCAACAAGCGCTGCTGCAGTGCAAATAAAGCCATCCACGATCACCGCTATACTAAGCTCGGCAGCAGCTAAAATGGCACCGGTGATCTGTACAATTTCAAAACCGCCTAATGCCGCAAGCGTCATTAATGGGTCGTCAAAATGAGCTTGGTGTAATTGAAGGGCTTGCTCAACAACTTTAATTTTTTTAGCTATAACCTCGTCGCTCACACCTGTGCCTTTACCAACACATTGGCTGGCAGGTAACGACAACAAGGCAGCCATTAATGCCGCAGCACTTGTGGTATTGCCAATACCCATCTCACCAAAGGCGATGGTATTACAACCTTGCTCATAGAGTGAATGAACTCGCTGTTTGGCTAATTCAAACCCTTTTTCAACCTGGCTAAGTGACATGGCCATTTCAGTATTCAGTGGTGCAGTGATTTCACCTAAACGCTGGTTATGCACACTTTTATCGTGTGAAGTACTGAGTGTTCCGGCGTCAACAACTTCTAGCTGCCAGCCAAGCTGACGGCAAAACACGTTGATCGCTGCGCCTCCTGCTGCAAAGTTTGCCACCATTTGTGATGTAACGCTGCTAGGAGCAATTGACACACCTTGGCTTGCCACACCATGATCGCCCGCAAATACAATTAGAGAAGGGTTTGAAATAACCGGTTTAAAGGCAACTAGCGCCTGCTCACTATCAAGCTGCTTTGAAAAAATAAGGGTTAATTGTTTGGCACAACTTTCAAGCTGACCCAAAGCGCCTAGCGGCTTTGTTTTAAGGTCTATTTTTTGTTGAATACCAGCTGAAAATTGCTGATTAATAGGCATGATATTAAACATTCGCTACCTGCTCTGTTTGCGAAAATAAAGTAAGAATAAAAAGAACACGCTACCAATAGCGGCAGTGATCACACCTACAGGTAGTTCTTGGTTATTCAATAGGGTTCGGCATAACACATCTACCCACACCATAAAAATACCTCCGACCAAGGAGGTCATAACTAAGTTATGGCTGCTGCCTTGCGGTGAAAAGTAGCGCACAATATGTGGGATCATCAGGCCGACAAAACCAATGCCTCCACACATAGCAACAAGCACCGCTGTGATCAATGAACTTAGCAGTAGCATCATGATCCGAAAGCGTTGCACATGAATCCCCAAAGTCGCAGCACTTTCATCACCAAGCAGCATTGCATTAAGCTGACGACGAAATGCAATCATCAGCGTCATGCAGGCAATAATAACGGTAAATGGCAGCCAAAGAGTGTCCCACTGTGCACGAGAAAAACTGCCCATCGTCCAAAACAAAATGGCGGTTATAGCTTGAGGATCGCTAAAATAAAGCAGCAGACTAGTCAGAGCGCTAAATAAGAAAGATAAAGCAACACCAGCGAGTAACATGGCTTCAACTTGGCCAACATGGCGACGCCCTGCAATAGCAATAAGCAACAGCATAGAAAGTAAGCTTCCGGCAAATGCTGCAACTGACATACTAAAGCCAAAACTCACACCGGTTAGGGCTATAAAGCACACCACACCGAATGAAGCCCCAGAAGAAATACCAAACAAATAAGGGTCAGCAAGCGGGTTTCGGGTTACGGTCTGTAAAATTAATCCTGCAAGAGCCAGCCCAGAACCTGCTAAAAATGCCAGCATTGTTCTGGGCATACGTAACTGCCAAATAATACGCTGCACAAATTCATCGCTACCTTGGCTAAACAAACCATTAAAAACATCACTCAGTGACGTATTTGCAGCACCAAAGCTCAATGCTAAAAAACAACTAATAAGCCCTACGACAACACAGATACTTAAACGCATTGCATCAGTCATGTTGATGCTCCTGTGTCTGATAGCCATAAAAATAAGTGATGTGCGGAATAAACTTATCAGTGCTTGATTGAGGGTGAGCAGATACCGCTGCGCAGACGCCAAATACATCGCTCAACAACTGCTCAGTAAGCACCGCTTTTGGTTGCCCCTGACAAACCAAACGCCCTTCATCAATCACCAATAATTCATCACATAAACTCGCTGCGAGATTTAAATCATGGAAAGAAGCAAGCACTGTCACATCGAGGGACTTTGCTAACTCCATTATTTGAATTTGGTATTTAACATCGAGGTGGCTGGTAGGCTCATCCATGATGAGCAACTTAGGTTGTTGTACGATTGAGCGCGCAATGAGCGCTCTTTGCTTTTCGCCACCAGAGAGCGAATCAAATGCTTGTTCACTGTGATGAGATAAACCAACCTGCTCAATCGCTTGAAAAATACGCTGCTTATCATTGGCAGACGTGCCGCTGAAAAGTCGCTTATGAGGTGTTAAGCCTAAACTCACCACATCGAACAGAGACAAATTAAACTGCGATGGAGACTCTTGTAAAACCACAGCAACCTGCTTTGCAAATTCATCAGCACTGATTTGCCAGATATCTTGACCGCTTAGCAAAACAACCCCTTGCTGAGGTTTCAAGTAACGATAAAGACAACGTAGCAGACTTGATTTACCAGCCCCATTAGGGCCAAGTAGACCGATAAACTGCCCTGCTTTTAACTCAAGGTTAATTGATTCAAGTATGGTTTTATTCGCAGTACCCCAACTTAAATCAGACACTGATATTAATGGTGCAGCGCTATGGCTATTTTGTTGCAAGCTTATTCTCTCTTGACGAGCAATCGCAACGCACAAGAAAGCACTGGTAAGTACCAGGAAATGACTTGAGTTGACCCGCTCGATGATTAATTGTTAGTGCTAAGTATCTGGCTGACCATTACTTCGATGGATTACAGTTGCGGGAACAGCTGGAGAATCTCACTCCATTCCATAGCATATGAGTATTATGGCGGGCTAAGTAAATAATTCAATGAATATCGCTCTAGATGGCTAAAAAACAATTTTAGGCCAAGCTTGTCCTTGTTCATCTATATATACATCAAGTGTAATAAGCCCTGCATAAGGAAGATGAAAAACATTTAAATGCGTGGCAGATTGTTTTGGCATCTGACAAACAATAGCGAGAATTTGTTTGATCACTCCAGCATGACTAATTACCAATGACTGTTCATGCTTAGATTCACATAGTGATTGTAAAAATGTTTGCCACCATGCCTCTACCCGGGCGTAAAAGTCTGCCATAGATTCACCATTTGGTACTTTTACTTGCCATGGGTGCTGCCAAAAATCACCAATATGAGGCTTACTTGTTTGCTGCCAAAGCTGTTGGTAATCTTGGCCATCCCAATCACCAAAATTAAACTCTTTCAGCGCGTTATAATACTGTACATGCAGTGAGTGCTGATTTGCTAAATAATCAGCGTGGACTGAGCAACGCTTTAGTGGTGAGCTATATATGGCATTTAAATTTATGAGCTCAGCAGAGGCTTGGCGCATTTGCTTATGACCAAGCTCTGATAAATCGACATCGATTTGCCCAGAAAGAATTCCAGGCGTAGCTATTTCGCCATGGCGAAGAAAGTAAACTCGTGAAGTAAATGCGTCCATAATGTTCCTCAGTAAACCATTAATGAACGTTAACGCGTTTTAAATACTCTGTCGACTTATGCTAAGGCTGTTATGCTCAGAGAGTTAAGCTAAACGCATTAAACGAACATCAAAATGCAGCACTGCATTTGCGCCAATTTTGCCACCGTTACCTTTTTTACCCCAAGCAAGCTCTGGAGGGATCACAAATTCATAACGAGAGCCAATATTCATTAATAGCAAACCTTCTCTTAACCCCTCTATAGCTTCGGATAAAGCAAAAACCTCAGGCATACCCGCTCTATAACTGTCGGCAATCACATTGCCATCAGCAAGCATAATACGTTGATTTATAACCACTGTATCGAACTCTGTTACACGCTCTCCTTCAACATCATCAATCACTTTATACATTAAACCCGACGGACATAGATGTGTATCTGGATGCGATGAGAACTTAGCAATAAATGCTTCACTATTTTTACGATTTAAACCTGAAGAACCTTTTGACTTGGTCGTTTTCTTACGAGACACAGCAAACCTTAATTGTATTACAAATATAAAACACTTTATTGCATAACAAGGTAGGGGAAGCAAGTTTGCGAGAGTAAAGTTGTAAGTTAGAAAGGGGAAAGATACGAGTTAGAAAGAGTAAAGTTTGAGGATCTGGCGTAGGTTGGGTAGATCGCAGCGAAACCCAACACAGAGCTATCAGCTTTCAGCCGTCAGCTATCAGCCGCGCGGTGTGGGTATTTGGGGCAGAGTCTCTTTAAGTAATAAAATCTTGTAGGAGGCACTTCAGTGCCGAAATAATAAAACAAAAATATTCATTGCTGAAGCCATTCTTACGCCAGACTTGACCTTGAAATTTAAACTTTACCCTTGCTAACTTACAACTCGCTAACTCATGTTGGGTTTCGCTTCGCTCTTCCCAACCTACCTGGAGAATGAATAGGGTGAATGCTGAGGGAGTCTCGGTACTAAACAACCACACAGTTCAACTGACATCTAACCTCTGATATCTCTGTGTTTCAGCTGACGTCTGACGGCTGAAAGCTGATAGCTAAAACGAAAAAAGCCCGACTCTTTCGAATCGGGCTTTCTTTAATTTGGAGCCTGGCGATGTCCTACTTTCACATGGCAAATGCCACACTATCATCGGCGCTGTTTCGTTTCACTACTGAGTTCGGCATGGGGTCAGGTGGGTCCAAAACGCTATTGTCACCAAGAAAATTCTTTTCAATTTTCTTATTATTTTTAATTTAAAGTCTTGCGACTGAATTTGGAGCCTGGATATGACCAAGTGCCCACAGCGGTAGAGAGACACATAGCAGCTGCTATGATAAACCTAACACTTTAATTTGGAGCCTGGCGATGTCCTACTTTCACATGGCAAATGCCACACTATCATCGGCGCTGTTTCGTTTCACTACT